>DASZAA010000124.1:0-9652 GCA_035945615.1 Terriglobia bacterium | reverse complement strand
ACTTCCAACGTTAATTCCGGAACCGTCAGCATCATTGACAAAATGCCCGCATCCTCGGGTCTATCACAGCACCGCCTTCCGCCCGAGGTGTTCTGGAACGAAACCGTCCTCCACACCGGCGTTGGAACGGAGGGTTTTGACGTTTCTCCCGACGGGAAGGAGCTTTGGTCTGCCGCTGCGCAGAGCGGGACGGTTTCCATCATTGATGTCGACGCCAAGAAGGTTGTTGAGACGTTGCAGGCGAATCTTCAGGGCGCGAACCGCGTCCGCTTCACGCCGGACGGCAAGTACGTCTTCATATCGAGCCTGCTTGGCGGCCATGGCGGGGATTTAGCAATCTTCGACGCCCACGCGCGCAAGCTGGTTAAGCGCATGGCGCTCGGCCAAGGGGCCGCAGGAATTCTGATGCAGCCCGGCGGCGCGCGCGCTTATGTCGCCTGCAGCCCGGATAATTATGTAGCCGTGTTCGATTTGAAGACGCTCAAGGTCATTGGCCGAATCTTTCCAGGCAAAGGCCCCGACGGCATGGCCTGGGCGGCGCGGGAGTAGTTCAGCTTTTCTTGCCGTTTCTTGTTGCGCACACATGGGACAATACACCACCCGCGTGCAGCCGTGCGTGCAAAGTGGAATCGCCCTTCAGCAAAGAACGACTGAATGTGCGTCGCGTCGCACTTGTCGTGATTACCGGCAGGCAAGGCGCAACGGGTCGCGTCTGAATGAAATTCCCCTTCGAAATAAATCGTCTCATCTGTCTCATTCTCTTCAAAATTCTCAGGTTGATGAGATAGAATGTGGCCGGGAAGAAGTGCGGGTCAATCGGTTGGAGGTCCAGATTAGAAATCAGACCATAGGCGCTTTAAAACAAATTCACGGAACGAACCCAAGAAGTTGTTTAGCATCAACGTCTCTAATAAAACTCGTCTCGTTCGTCTCAAAATCTCAGGGTGACTCGACCGGTTTATGGAGTCCGGCAGCTTACTGCCGCTGTTACCAGCTCAAGATTGTATGCGCGTTCCAAACTAGTGCGGAGTTTTAAGAGCAAAACTTTGCGCTACAGGGCAATCAGAAGATTAAATGATTCTAATCACGGCGCCCGACTCTGCCGGGCGATATCTTCTGAACTGCGGGTGACGGTTGCGGTAAGACGCGGAGCGGTTCAAACTGAATATAGGGTGGATTACGGACGGACTCGCAGATACGCGGGACGTCTACCGCGCCGAGGGGTTCTGATGAAGTGGTCATGGAAAATCGGCAGGCTGGCAGGAATCAACATCTACATGCACGCCACGTTCCTGCTGCTCATTCTCTTTGTTGTCTTTGTCAATTATTCGGACGGGAGCAATCTGGCCGCTTCTGTAGCGGGCATTATTTTCGTTCTGGTCATTTTTGCCTGCATCGTTTTTCACGAACTGGGTCACGCGCTGGCGGCGCGCAAGTATGGCGTGCGGACGCGCGACATCGTGCTGCTGCCGATTGGCGGCGTGGCGCGGCTTGAGAGAATGCCGGAAAAACCTAGTGAAGAATTGTGGGTGGCGGTTGCGGGACCATTAGTAAACGTGGCCATCGCCGCCGCGCTGCTTGGGATTCTATTGGCCGCGGGCGCGCGTCCAACCTGGAACGATTTGCGCTGGGTGGGCGGCGGTTTTGTGATGAAGGTCATGGTGGTTAACGTGTGGCTGGTCGGATTCAACCTGCTGCCCGCCTTCCCCATGGATGGCGGCCGCGTCCTGCGGGCGCTGCTCGCCATGCGTGTTGATCACAGCCTGGCTACCCGGTACGCGGCCCGCATCGGACAAGGCATGGCGGTGGTCTTCGGCATTGCGGCCCTTCTGACCTCCGATTTCTGGCTGCTCTTCATCGCGCTCTTCGTCTGGATGGGGGCGGATTCGGAAGCCGCCATCGCCCAATCTCAATATTCTCAGTTGTCTCAAATGTCTCTTTCGGGCATTCCGGTCGGCCAGGTGATGATGACGGACTTCCGCACCGTAAGCCCGGACGATACCCTCGAGCAGGTGGCCGCTCAAAATGGCGCCGGATGGCAGAAGGATTTTCCGGTGGTCTTTGGAGACTCGGTGCTCGGCGTGTTGACACGGGAGGACCTTGCGCGCGTCCTTGCCGAACGCGGCCCTGGCGCAAAGGTGCGTGACGCCATGCGCCGTGATTTCGAGATGGCGGACACCCACGACCTGCTGGTGAACGCGCTGGCGGCGCTTCAGGCGCGCCGTTGCCGCGTAATGCCAGTTCAGCATGAAGGCCGTCTGGTGGGCATCCTCAGTACTGAAAGCGTGGGCCGGCTGCTGATGCTGCAATCCGCGGCGCGCCAGGAGAAATAGAGAGATATCCCAGGGAGTGCTTTACGGCTGGTTAAGGTTGATTAGCGTTATGGGCACGCCGAGAATGGCCGGAGCAACGTCCATCTGCTGTTCGCCAGCGGGATCGACAATCGTTGCCTGGTCGATCCTTTTGACGGCCTTTGGCTTCTTGAGGCCGAGCCATCGAGTAACGTTCACTCGCAGGTTCGGTGGAATGGTGAAAGGGTTGTCGTAAAAGTCATAGTTTGAATAGACCCATAGATGGCTGGAAGTGTCTCGAACGTCGAGCGCGGCGAAGACAAACGTGGGTTGCGAAGTGCTGGTATCGATGTGCGTATCCACCCAGAGCAGCCCGCGGTCTTCGCAGAAACGCGCCAGGCAGCCGCTGGCGATCACGTAGCGGTCCTCGTCCACTCGCACTTTGTCGGGTTCACCGCTGAGGAATTCAATCGCCACGGCGGGAATGTATTTGGTCTGGCTTTGCGTGCTCCAGAATTTAACCAGCGTCTTGGGGAAATAGTGATTAAGCATCGGCTCGAACTGATGATCGGCGGCCAGCTCATTTGCAGGTTTGCCTTCATAAGTAAACAGCCACTTTATGCTAGAAGCTGTTTGCGCCTCGACCGTAGGCGAGGGCGCTTGAGACCCTTGAGATTGGTCGGCTTGCCCAGCCTGGTCTGACCCGGCCTGCTGCGCCGCCAGATTTGAAGCCTGCGCGAAAGCGAAAATCAGGCAGCCTAGCGTCAGAATTGCGCAACGATGAAAGCGCATTCGTCTCGCGTGTTGCAAATGTCGCATTCCCGAAACAAGGATTGATTTCATTCGCGGCACCGCCTGAAAAGTTGGTCAAGCAGCTTGATGGCAAGGTCCGTTTCCTCGCGTGTGATGGTGAACGACGGGGCAAGCGTAAAAACGTTCTTGTAATACCCGCCCACGTCCAGCACCAGTCCGTACTTCTTTCCGCCCTCTTCCATTTCGCCCTTTAAGCCCTCGGCGAAGATGCGATCCGTAAGCTCGCGGTCAGGCGAGTGTCCGTCCGGCTTGCAGACTTCAATGCGCAGCGCAAGCCCAATCCCATCCACCTGGCCGATCACTCCGGCGTGGCGTTTCTGCAGCTCGCGTAGTCCGGCCAGGAAATACGCGCCTTTGGCCGTGACCAGACTCTCATAATCGGTGTCTTCCATCATCTTCAAGTTTTCGAGCGCCACGGCGGTGCCGATCGAGTTCGAGGAAAAGGTGGAGTGCGTCGAGCCGGGAGGAAACACTTCCGGCGTGATCAGATCTTCGCGCGCCCAAAGTCCGGAAATCGGATTGAGCCCGTTGGTGAGCGCCTTGCCGAACACGATGATATCCGGCGTGAGTCCGAAATTCTCAATCGCCCAGAGCTTTCCGGTGCGGTAGAAGCCCATTTGGATTTCGTCGTCAACGATCAGAATCTTGTGCTTGCGGCACGTCGCTTCAAGCCTCTTGAAATAGTCCTTGGGCGGAATCACATAGCCGCCCGTGCCCTGCACGGCTTCGATGTAAAATGCGCCGTATTCGGGTGCGCCGGCTTTCGCGTCCCACACCCCGTAATACTCGCTGTCAAAGAGCTTGGCAAACTGATCCTGGCAATAGAGGCCGCATGTTTCCGGCTTCAAATCGTAAATGCAGCGAAAGCAATAGGGATAGAAAACGAATTGCCCGCGGTCGCTGAAGTGGCCGTAGCGCCGCCGGTATCGGTAACTCGAGGTGATGGCGGTGGCGCCAAGCGTGCGCCCGTGGTAGCCGCCCATGAAGGCGAACATCAGGTTTTTGCCCGTGACATTGCGGACGATTTTCAGCGAGTCTTCAATCGCTTGCGAGCCGCCCACGTTGAAGTGCACGCGGCCCTTCACCCCGAAACGTTGCTCGCAGGCGCGCGCGATGCGCTCGGCCACTTCCACTTTTTCGGCGTGCAGGTACTGGCAGGCGAGCTGCGGCAGGCGGTCGAGCTGGCGCTTCAGGGCATCGTTGAGGCGCTGGTTCTTGTAGCCAAAGCTCGCCGCCGAGTACCACATCTGCAAATCAAGATACGGCGTGCCGTTTTCATCGTAGAGATAGCTGCCCTCGCACCCAGTAAAAACTTTGGGCGGGTCGAGATAATGGACTGTGTCGCCGAAGGAGCAGTATTGCTTTTCGAGCGCGAGCAGTTCAGCAGTCGAACGAATGGTTTCGGCCAAGTTAAATCTCCAGTAGGGCGGAAGCTGAATATGAACTGTTATCTTTCAGCTTCTCGCTTCGCGCGTCAATTTCGAGTTGAGCATTTTGAGCGAAGAAGGGAAAAGCAAGACCTCTCATTGTTGCAGGTTTAGCCTACGATCTGACTAAAATGCCGCGCTCCCGGCTGGGCTTCACCAAAACAGGCCGCGTGCGGGCGGCTTCCCGCATCTCGGTTGCAGCTTCGCCGCCTCGCCAGCGGACCAGGGCTTCCGTGATGTCGGCGAAAGTTTCAAACGGGCGGCAGGGGATGTTCTCTTCCCGGCAGATGCTGAGCAGTGGCTGTCGCGCGTACACAAAGTCAGCGTGCCGTATCGCGTGGCGGTCCGAGAGTCCGTCTCCCACGTAAATCACCGGCCAGTGGTTGCCACGCAGCTTATCCAGCACCGCCGGTTTACAGGTTGCGCAACCGTGCGTGCAGGAAGCAGCAGCGTGAGGAAATGAGATGGAAATCCGGCCTTCGACAAGCTGGCCACTGGTCGAATAAAACTGGGCGCCGTTGCGCGGACGAAGATGCAGACCGGAATGAGCGAGCACACGCCGGATGACGTAGTCCATGCCGTCACTGGTCACAAAAAACGGGATGCGGTTTTTGCGGACAAAGCGGACAAACTCCACAAATCCCGGATCGATCGGAATCGAATCGATAAGCGCATTCAGCGCCCCGGGCGTTGTTTCCACGAGCGCAAGCTGCCGCGTGAGGCACTCGCGCGAGCCGATCTTGCCCGCCTTCCACAATTGCTCAATCTCTTGCCAAGATGGATGAGCAAGGCGCGACAGAATTTCATCGGTCACATCAGCGAGCGTAATCGTCCCGTCGAAATCGCTAAATACAACAGGACGCGGAAGCGGCGCGATTGAGTTGTTTAATGATTGAGTCATTGGTCCAATGATTCACCAAAGTTGCGCAGGAACTAGTGTGGTGTCTCGAAGATTCGTGGCTTAAATCCCGGTCCGTTGTGCTTGTCACCCTGAGCGCAGCGAAGGGTCTCCCTATTGGATTTTCAGAAATACTGAGATGCTTCGCTTCGCTCAGCATGACATCTGCGTTGCTGAAATAAGTCACTTACTTCTGAGACACCACACTAGTACTCTGAGTCACAAGTTCATCGGTCAATGTCCGGGCCTTCAGCGACTGAAGCCGTAATGAAAGCACGGCTCTTGCTGTAGCGGCGGCCTTTGGCCGCTGCTACAGAATTGCTTCATTGTGCGTTTCTTTCGTCAATAAGCCGCCGGGGTTTCCTTGAGGGCGCAAGGCTGCCCGCCGGAAGAAATTTGAACGCCAGATGGTACATATCACAGAGGTGGTTCGCCCAGATATCTGGATAGCGCGCCTCGATATTCCGCGACACGGATTCCTCGACACGCTTGGAATCGACGCCATTCGTTAATTCCAGCCGGAATTCGAGAATATCGCGCAATCCCTCCTGACGGACGGCCACTTGCCAGAGGTCGCTGATGCCGTCAACGTCGTGGAGAATCCGTTCAAAAATCGCCGGGTGCATGTTTCCGGCGCCCATCACCACCATTTCATCGCGGCGACCACGGATCATGTCCAGGCGGCCCAGCGTCGCGCCGCAGGTGCAGAGATTCGTATCCAGCCGGGTGATATCCCGCGCGCGGTAGCGGATCAAAGGTTCGGTGCGGCGCGAAAGGGTAGTGAAGACAAGCTCGCCGTATCCCTCGGAATCCGGCTCAAGGATTTCGAAAAGAAAGTTGAACTCATCCACGTGATAGCCCTTGCTCTGGCGGCACTCCATGCCGAGGCCGCCACCCGCTTCCGTCGAGCCGTAGCCCAGCACTACGGGCGTCTTCCACACGCTCTGGACGTAATTGCGATACACGTCCGTCATCCGGTCGCCCGCCGCCAAGATAAGCTTCACCGGAAACACGCCTTCCCTTTCGGCGATTTCGGTAAAACTCACCAGCCAGGTTGGGTCCGCCGCGATGACATTGTAGCGGTAAGCCGCCATGCGTCCATAAACATCACGCGGCTGCGGCTTGCCCACCGCTGAGCAAAGAACGCCCAGGTACTTACAGGCCAGATACGTCACCCAGCTACTCACCCAGTAGCCAGCGTCGAACGTGCACACCACGCGGTCGCCCGTAGTGACGCCGTTCTCGGCCAGCGCCGCCGCCTCATAGCGGGCAGAGCGGTCAAGTTCGTCGTAGCCGAAATAAATCCGCTTGGGCGGCCCTGACGTGCCCGTGGTCTCGAAAACCGCTTGCGGGTCGCGGCAGAGAAAATCTTCCGCCGGACGCGAAATTAAGTCCTCTGGCGTAGTAAAAATATCGCCCAGGTCTTCCGGCTTCCTAACCTTGAGCGGATCAATTCCGCGCTCACGCAGTTTCGCAGCGAAGAATTTCTGGCGGCGGGCGGCGTAGCGGACAGCCTTGCGGAACGCGTCAGTTTGAATGCGGCGGATCACCGGCCGTGGCATCGCCTTGCCCCACTTCACCAGTGAGGCTGGAGAGTTGCCGACGACAGTGCGCTCGAAAACCTGTCTGATCCCGCTGATCATAGAAACTATTCTGATTACGAAGTAAACATCCCCGGCAGAGCCGGAGAACTCCCGTTGGATTAGTTGTATAGCGACGGCTCCCTTTCAGGCTTTGACCGTCTGTTTTTAAAAGTAACGGCCGGCGGCCAGAGGCTGCCGCTACAGCAAAAGCCACAAGGTTTTAATTGCAAAACTCTGCACTACATCTCACATCACAAACGCCGAGTCGCCTGGACGCAGCGGCGGGGGGGCGAGGAGATCGATATAAGTCTCCTTGTCGAGCATTGCCCTGCCCACTTGCGCGATGGCGTGGCCGGCGTCAGGGCGCGAAAGCTCGCGCGCTCTTTGTGACATTTCCTCTCTTCGTTTGGGATGGCCAAGCAGGCGCGCGGCTAGCGTGGGAATGTCCTCAAGGTTAGGAGCGTGCAACGCGACGCGATGATGGACCAGGTACTCGATGTTTCTTTCCTCTGGCCCTGGAATCGGGTGCGTCAGGATCATCGGAAGCCCGGAAGCCAGAGCTTCGGAGACGGTCAGGCCACCTGGTTTGGTCACTACCAAATCTGCTGCCGCCATCAACTCCGGGATGCGATTTGTCCAGGCGAAAGAGGATAGGTCGAGGGCAATCTTCCCGCGCAAACGGCGAAGACGTTCGTGCAGCGCCTGGTCGTGGCCGGCAACTGCTATGGCCTGCAAGGGTAAGCCACAACGCTCGAGTGAGACCGCGATTTTATCGAGCGGCGCCATGCCCATCCCCCCAGCCATTAAAAGCACCAATGGCCCGCGCACCTTGAGACCCAGCGCGGCGCGCACCTCTTCTTTGTTGAAGGGCAGCGCGAAGGTCGGATTGATCGGTATCCCGGAAATCAGGATGCGATGCGGCGACACGCCCCAGCCCATGAGTTGCGTCCGGGCCTGCTCGGTGGCGACATTGTAATAATCAATCTCCGCCTGCACCCACGGCGGCTCCGCCTGGAAATCCGTCAGCACGGCCAGAATAGGCGCGGAGAACCAGCCCTCGCGTTTCGCCAGCGCCGCGATTTCGGCCGCTGCTATCTCGGTGACGATCACCAGATGCGGCGAGAAGCCTTTCAATTCCCGCAGCACCTTTTCACACCCACGGCGGAAAATCCAGAGCGGCGCGGTGGAGCGGTGGCGTTTCTGCTGGCGCCATTCGTAGAGCGCGCCCCACAGCTCGCGCTTATAACGCAGCATCCACCAATAGGGCTTGACGTAAAGCCAGGGAAACCAGGGTTCGGCAAGGTCGATGGCGTCGAGCGTCCGCACGTCCAGCAGGTCTTGGCCGTCCGCGAAGGCATCGCGGATGACGGACGACGCCTGCACATGGCCAGAGCCAACGCTCAGCGTGAGGATCAGGATTCTTTTGACGGCATTCATCGTGTTGTTGTTCGCGCGTGACGCACACACAACCGTTCGGTGCCTTATGCGCACTACACAATAAAATATATTGTCTATTTAAACTGCCGTACCAACAGCACCGCGTTCAGCCCGCCGAAAGCGAACGAATTGGAAATCGCCACGCGCACCGGCATCTGCCGCGCTTGATTGGGCACGTAATCGAGGTCGCACTCCGGGTCAGGCTCCGTATAATTGGCCGTCGGAGGAACAACACCCCTGGAGAGAGCCATGACGGTCGCGACCAGCTCGATGGCTCCCGTGCCTCCCATGGTGTGGCCGTGCATGGATTTTGTGGAACTGATGGCAACTCGCCGCGCGTGTTCGCCAAACACTTCTTTGACAATCGCAGTTTCGGTGGCATCGTTCAGCCGCGTTCCAGTGCCGTGCGCGTTGATGTAGTCCACGTCGCCGGGGTTCACCGCGCCTTCTGCGAGCGCCATACGGATAGCCCGGGCCGGCCCATCGACGGTGGGCTGTGTGATGTGGCCGGCGTCAGAACTCATCCCAAAGCCGCTGATTTCCCCCAGAATGTTGGCGCCCCGCTTGCGGGCGTGTTCCAAGTCCTCCAGCAGCAACACGGCGGCGCCTTCGCCGATCACCATGCCCTCACGGTCGAGGGAAAAGGGCCGGCAAGCGCGGCTGGGGTCGCCATTGCCGCCGGCCAGCACCCGCACTGATTCCCACGAACGCATCATCCCGTAGGTGAGCGGCGCGTCCGTTCCGCCCGCGAGCATGATATCGGCCAAGCCATACTTGATGAGATGAAAAGCCTCGCCGATGGCGTGGCCTGACGACGAACAAGCTGTGGAAGTGGCGAACGACGGCCCCTGAGCGTTGTATTCCATGCACACTTGCGATACAGGAGCGTTGTGCATGATCCGTGGGATGGTAAACGGATGCAGGCGCGTCGCTTGTTTCGCGTAAAGATTCAGGTAACCGTTATCAAGTCCCTGCGCCCCGCCCATGCCCGAACCGATCACCACGCCAAAACGCGGGCGTTCTTCTTCCCGCACTTCAACTCCGCTCGATTCCACCGCTTGTTTTGCCGCCAGCAGCGCAAACTGCGCAAAGCGGTCGAGCAAATCGAGCCGTTTTTGTGGAAAATAATCGGTAGGATTATAGTCCGGAACCTCAGCGCCGATCTGAACGCTTAAGGTGGAAGGATCGAATTGTGTAATCCGG
>DASZAA010000123.1:0-2089 GCA_035945615.1 Terriglobia bacterium | reverse complement strand
CAGTTGATTCACCTGCTGCACGGTGGTGCCGCTGCCTTTGGCGATGCGCTTCCGCCGCTTGCCATTGATGATCTCGTGGTTCACGCGCTCTTGAATGGTCATCGAGCCGATGATCGCGTCAAGATGGACCAATTCTTTTTCATCTACATGCAGATTGGCGGCGTTCTTCAACATGCCCACCTTGGGCAGCATTCCGAGCACTTGTTCGAGAGGCCCCATTTTGCGCACCTGGCGCATCTGCTCCTGAAAATCGGCGAGGGTGAAGCTATCCGTACGTAGTTTCTGGTGGACTTCCATCGCCTTTTCTTTGTCGATAGTCTCTTCGGCGCGTTCGATAAGCGAGAGCACGTCGCCCATGCCAAGGATGCGCGATACGATGCGGTCAGGATAAAACACTTCGAGCGCGTCGTACTTTTCTCCTGACCCGATGAACTTAATCGGTTGGCCGGTGATGTGATGAATGGAGAGCGCCGCGCCGCCGCGGGCGTCGCCATCCATCTTGGTCAGGATCACCCCGGAAGTGCCCAGCCGCTCGTGGAACTCCTGCGCGCTGCGCACCGCGTCCTGGCCGATCATGGCATCCGCCACCAGCAGAATTTCACTGGGTCGCAGCTTCAATTGCAATTCTGAGACTTCCTGCATGAGCTGCTCGTCGATGTGCAGGCGGCCCGCCGTGTCGACAATCAGAATGTCATGGCCGCGGTCGGCCGCATCTCTCTTTGCCGCCAACGCGATCTCAACGGGCGAGTTCATGCCCTCGCCCTTGAAGATTGGGACGCCCGTTTCGCCGGCGATTACCGCCAGTTGCTCGCGCGCCGCGGGGCGATAAACGTCGGTTGAAACCAGCATGGGCCGCCGCTTTTTCTTTTGCAGCCACATCGCCAGCTTGCCCGAAGAAGTGGTTTTGCCCGAGCCTTGCAGCCCGACCATCAGAAAGACCGTAGGGTAGTCTTTTGAATAGGTGAGCAGCGATTCCTTGCGGCCCAGAATCTCAATCAGCTCGTCGCGTACGATGCGGACGATTTCCTGGAGCGGCGTCAGGTTGGACCGCGCTTCCAGGTTGAGCGCCTTCACTTTGACGCGGTCGAGAAGCTCCTTCACCACCTTGAAGTTCACGTCCGCTTCGAGCAGCGCGATACGAACCTCGCGCAGGACCTCATCCACCGCTTCTTCGGTCAGCGCCCCTTGCAGCCGCAGGTTCTTGAAGACGTTCTGGAATTTTTCTTGTAAGGAATCAAACATGGCGAATCATTATAGACACAAGAACCCCTGCGCCTTGTCATGGCACACCCAACCTATTTTAAGGGCAGGCTTTATGATAAGTCAAACAAACCGCGCCGTTGTGGGTGTATGGGTAGAGAAATCAGCCCGCCTTGTGTTCATTTTCAACGGGCGCGGCGCCGGTGAGACTGAGCATCATGACGCAGGCGTCTTCCAAAGGGCTGGAATAATAGTCCTTGCGGGTTCGACAGGCAGCAAACCCTACCGAATGATAAAGCTCGATTGCGGGCAGGTTGGAGGCGCGGACTTCGAGCGAAATGGACAACGCTCCGGCATCGTGCATATACCGGCAGGCTTCAAGAAGCAAGCTTTTGCCGATTCCCCGCCGCCGCATCTCGGGCGCGACGGCCACGCTCAGCAGCTCTGCATGGTCCAGAATAAGGTTCACCGCCACAAACCCCATGACCGGACCGGGGGAATCCTCACAGGCCACGAGAATCAGCCCGCCCGGAGCCTCGATTAAACGCCGGTAGTCGTCTTCATGCCAGCCGCTATTCAAAGCTGATTCATGCTGGATTCGCAGGACGTCTGGAAGATCGCCGGAAGCAATAGGCCGGATTTTCATGGGGAGCGCCGCCGGTCTTTAAAAAGTAAAAACCGGCGGCCAAAGCCTGCAAGGGGCGGCCGCTACGGGAGGGCATGTCATAGATTGAGGATTTCGCGCAGTTTGCGCGTCTGGGCGCGGCTGACAGGAATTTCCGTCTGTTTGCGGTCGTCCATTTTGAGCTGAAACGAGCTCTTAAACCACGGGACCACTTCTTTGATCCGGTTAATATTGATCAAATATGAGCGGTGGACGCGCCAGAAG
>DASZAA010000122.1:0-6672 GCA_035945615.1 Terriglobia bacterium | reverse complement strand
GCCATGACAGGCGTGCTAGACTTTCGTCAGAGCTTCTCGATCCGGGTTCTGCTGATGAAAAGCCCCTGCCCGGCCAGATCCTCATCTAACGGTGAGGTTGTCTTAGCTCAACCATTCCTCTGAAGCGTCCTATCGCTTCGCTTCGCTCCGGCTACGCCGGGGCGGGGTTTTAAAGGAGTCTTGAAAGTGAATCGCAAACTAATCCGTCCATCACTCTCTGACATTCAAGATCAGATGGGCCAGCGGCCGCAGCGCAGCAAAAAACCTACTCCACCGGATCAGACCAACGCCGAAAGCTTTTACTACATTAAGCAAATGCAGGCGCGCACACCCATGGTGGTGGTTTTGAATACGGATGAAGTGATTCGTGGCGTCATCGAGTGGTACGACAAAAGCTGCATCAAAGTGCACCGCAGCGGCGAGCCAAACCTGTTGATTATGAAGAACGCCATCCGGTACATGCACAAGGAGTCGGAATCGAAGAGTCAGGGAAATGGCAACTACATTCCTGATGATGACGCGGAGATGCCATCCTGAGTTGTTAAATACCAAAAGCGCCGCTTCCTTTTGCCCGCTGGGATGCGCCGCTCTTTACCTAGTACTTGACACCTTTCGTTGTCTGGGCATAATTAGGGGAGCGCGGCAATGAGAATGAGCATGAATGACGAATTGAAAGCGGCTTTGCACCAGCGAGTCGGCTCTCTTACGGTGTGGGGCGCGCCCGTGGTGGTGGCGGCCTTGTTGATTATTCCGGTGTGTGCCGGCGCCCAGCAGATTGGGCGGCCAAAGGTCCCGGTGCTCGGCAAGATTGTGGCCAATGGTCCTACGAAGGGCGCGTTTACTGGCGTGATTCAAACCCTTGACCGGCACAACAACGTGCTCGAAGTCGGTTCGGCAGATGGGACTGACGTGGCGATTTTCCCTATCAGCAAGAAGGTAAAAGTCTCCTCAATTGAGGGTCGCAAACTCAAGCTGGCAGCCCTGACGCCGGGCTTGAATGTGATCGTTACGTACGAGCAGCAGGGAGGCAAGCGCACCGTGCAGGAAATCACCATCCTCACCAAAGCCAGCACCGATAAGAAGTCTGGAAACGCCTCTTAATTGCGATCTCTAACAGGCCCGTGGCCGCCGCTACAACCAATTACCCTCGCAAATGAATCCCTCATGTCCTCTGAGCATCTACTGATGAAGCAGCGCGGAATCAACCGGCGCGCGTGACGGTAAGTCAGGTTAAAGCGAGGCGGCGGCTTTCCATGAAAATCGGGATCACATGCTATCCGACCTATGGCGGCAGCGGCGTGGTGGCCACCGAACTTGGGCTGGAACTGGCCGCTCGCGGACACGAGATTCACTTCATCAGCTACGCAATGCCGGTGCGGATGTCCACTGCTTCGGGCCGCATTCACTTTCACGAAGTGGAGATGATGAATTATCCGCTCTTCGATCATCCTCCCTACACGCTTGCCCTAGCCACGCAAATGCACAACGTGGCTGTCAACGAATCGCTGGACCTGTTGCACGTGCACTATGCCATTCCGCACTCGGTCAGCGCCTATCTGGCGCGGGCGATGCTGGCCGGTTCGCGCAAGCTGCCTTTTGTCACCACGCTGCATGGCACCGACATTACGCTGGTGGGCGTGGACCGCTCATATCTACCTATCACCCAATTTTCCATTGAAGAGAGCGATGCGGTCACGGCAATCTCGGAATACCTGGGGCGGATGACGCGCGAGCAGTTCCACATCCGGCGGCCCGTCGAAGTGATTCCGAACTTCGTAAATTGCGATCTCTTCCAGCCGTCGTCTGACGCTGCGCGACGCAGGTTGTATGCGCGCGATGATGAGCGGTTGCTGGTGCATCTCTCAAACTTCCGTCCGGTCAAACGGGTGCCCGACGTAATTGAGATCTTCAGCCTTGTCCGCCCCGAAGTTCCGTCGAAGCTGCTGATGATCGGCGACGGTCCCGACCGGACCGTTGCCGAGTGGATGGCCCGCGAGAAAGGGCTTGCGGATGACGTCATCTTTCTCGGCAAGCAGAATCAGGTGCACGAACTGATCAACTGCGCGGACTTGCTGTTATTGCCGAGCGAGATGGAGTCGTTCGGGTTGGTGGCGCTCGAGGCGATGGCGTGCGGCGTGCCGTGCGTCTGCTCGCGCATCGGCGGCGTGCCCGAAGTTGTGCGTGACGGCGTGGACGGTTATCTCGCGCCTGTGCGCGACATTCAAGGGATGGCCGCGCGCTCGATTGAGATTCTCTCTGATCCCGCTAAACGCGAAGCCATGGGCCGCGCCGGCCGCGCGCGCGCGCAGACAATGTTCTGCAGCGAAAACATCATCCCGCTCTACGAAAAGCTTTATGAGCGCGTGCTTGGAAGATCATAAGGCGAGCATGATCTTTGTATAGCGGCGGCCTCTTGCGGGCTTTGGCACCTCTACAGAGAGGTCGAGGCCGCTGCTACGACTCCAGGCTCGCGGATGTATAGGGCCAGCAGCACAACAACACCCGCCGTCATCAAAGCGCAAAGCCCTGTGACCGCGGCATATCCGCTTCGCTCATAAAGCAGCCCACCTACGAAGGCCGTAGCGCCAATACCTAGCTGTGATAAGAGTCCGCGCGCCGCCATGTAAGCGCCGCGCTGATCCGCGGACACAATCTCGGTCATCAGGGCGGTGATAGGCCCTTGCCGGAACGCCGTGCCGAGGCTGGTGAGACCGAAGACCACCAGTAGCAGAATGCCCCACGGAAAGAAGGGCATCACCGCCAGAGACGCCGTCAGTATGATGCAGCCAATGATGGAGACTCGCTGTTTCCCCCAGCGGTCCGAAAGCACGCCGCCGAGTGGCGCGCCCGCCACGGCGACGAGGCCGCCGAGCATGAAGACCCACCCGATTCCGCTGGTCGTGAGTCCAAAATGCGCGTTCAGCCATGTGCCGATGTAGGTGAGAAACCCAACCATGCCTCCAGAAACAAGGAACGCGATTGCAATTCCAGCGGCGAGATGGCGGCGCGTGAGGAATGAGCGCAAGGCCCCGGCCGTCGCGCGCAAGCTCCTTTCCGCGGGCGGGGAAACTGGACGCTCCCCTCTCAGCATCCACATCGAGGCCGCCGCTACGCAGGCTACAACGGCAAAGAAGATGAACGTGCCGCGCCAGCCGAAGCGGTCTGCAATTTCGGCTCCTGCCGGAACGCCGATGACGGGCGCTGCGAAGTAGGCAATGGAAATCAGTCCGGTGGCGCGGCCACGCACAGCATAGTCGAAATAGTCGCCGGCGCACGTCAGCGCGCAGGTGGAGATGGTCCCGGCGGCGGCGCCTGTGAGCACGCGGGCCAGCATCAGGCCGCCAAACGTGCTGGTTTGGGAGGCCATCCAGGACGCGGCCGCAAACACAAGCGCGCCGCCGAGCAGGAACCGGCGGCGGCCATAATGGTCAGAGAGCGTGCCGCACACGAAGCCCGCCGCGGCGGCTGCGACGGCATAAACCACAACCAGCATTCCTGCCATGCCCACGGTTACGTGAAACGCGCGGACCAGGTCGGGAAGCAGGGCCGCTATCATCTGGTTGTCGGCGAGTCCGGTGAAGAGCAGCAGAAACAAGCTGGCAATCACTCCGTATTTCAGCGCAGGCGGAGAAGATTGTTCCATTGAGTCATTGAATCATCGGATCATTAAAAGGCGAGGGCATGGAAAGATGACTTGAGGATGATTCAATGGCCGATGGCTCAATGAATCATTCTCATTTACTTGTTACTCACGACTTGTTGTTAGTCACCGCTTTACGGTCGTCTTCAAAGTGATGGAGGTCGAGCTCGATTGCCGCGCGGTCGGTCATATCCATCACGCCCGCGGCGGCGATGCCGATGGCGACCACGATGGCGTCGCTGATTTCATCCTTGGTCAAGCCGATCTCAATCGCCTTCTTAATGTGGCCTTCCAGGCAGCCCTGGCACTTGGCTACCGCTGAGGCTGCGATGGCGATCAGTTCCTTGGTCTTCAGGTCGAGCGCGGTGGGCGTGTAATAGCTTTCTTTATAGAAAGACATGTAAATGCGCCGGAAGCGTGGATCGATCATGCTCATCGAAGCCGGCGCCTTGGTTTTTTTCTGCCCGTCATCGTTCGCCATACCTTCGTTCGCTCCTTGCAAGGCTTCCTTAGGTGATTACGCCCCGTGCGCGGCCAAAGTTACACCCGAAAAGAGCATCTTAACATAGCTTGCCGTCCGCATTGTCTTGATTGACTTCCGCTTCGGGAGCCGATAGACTGCGGCTTTTCATATATGTCTGAGCCAAAAAGAGACATCCTGCGAAAAGGAATGGTCGTCCTCCTGGCCGTTCTGGTTGTGTGGACCGAGACGGCTGCCATGTTCGCCCAGAGCACGAACGCGTCGCAGCAGGGGATTGTGCGGTCCGCGGTCGAAAAGCAGGGCGTGGGCAAGCGGATAGGCATCAGGCTGTCAAGCGGCGATGTGCTTTATGGCCGCATTACCAGGATTGGCGAGCATTCCTTCACGCTGCGGCCTGACCACACCCGCAGCACCCGTGAGATTGCTTACGATCAGGTTACTCAGTTGCGAGGCGCCTCTCGCACCCTTCTCTGGGCCGTTCTCGGAGTCTCAGTGGTGGCGATTGTGGTGATCGTGATCGCCTTGGTTCGCACGCCGTCTACGCACTCCACTTAAAACCAAATGTCTTTGGCGCTTTTGTGCAGTGCCGGTGTCTCTGGAACTGGCACGATGCCGGAGCTTTGGGATGAGGCGGTTCGACGCTGGAAGGGCGCGCAGTCCTGCATATCCACCTTCAGGCAGCACTTAAATTTGTTTATTATAAGTTATTGATAATAATATTGTTATGGTTTGAGGTGAGGGTGGGATTCGGACCCTGCCCGGCCCTTGCGCTTCCGTAACTTACAGGCTCCACGTTGCCATGACTGCCATAATTGCCACCGTTGCCGTAGACCATTGCACGCTATTGCACGCTGAGACCATCCTGATTGGACCGGGGGGGATGACCATCGCATCAGACGAGGCGTGCGCCTGCTCACGATTCACACCTCGACAGTGTCAATCTAACAATAAATTGGTTTCACGACGACTTACAAGACCGCGGGGACTGCCAAAGGACGCGGAAGTCATATAAGACGATCGAGTAGTGTGGGTTGGATTGTGGTTGGAATTTGCCAAACCCAGCCCTCGAAATTCTAATCACGGGTGTTCCCCTAGCCAGTCACATGCTTTGGGAATTCGGGCTCGTGCTGGATCCAACCGAGTTTGTTGCGGCGCCGACACGAATACCTAGCATGACTCAAACCAACGCCAGACGGAAGCCAACTGCGAGGTGTGGCATATTAAGTGGACCCCAATGGTCCGCCTCGACGGCGGCCCCTGTTTCTGGACACCTTGCAACGTCGTTTGCCATTTCCCCTGCGCGCCTTGCAAGTGGACGCTGGCCGTGAGTTTGTTGCTGTCTTTGAAGCCGCTTGCCAGCAGCGCGGCCTGCGCCTGTTCGTGCTGCCGCCCCGCCGCTTAATTCCCATATGGCGCGGACCAGATGGTCGGGCTCGACCAGTTTCTCCACATCCACGGTCCGGAGCAGGAGCTGGTTGCGATTCACGCGTTTCAGGCGAGATCCCTCTCCGTTTCGGGTCTGGCCCGCTCCGGCTCCGACCTTCTTTGGACCGAAACTGTCCCTCCCCACATCTCCGACTGCTGGCTTTCGACCGCATCAGGCATGCTGCTCCCTCGGGTCCGGGTTAATGTTGGGCGCTGGCGCCCACGCCTCAAAATCAGCGTGTGCTTATCCTCCACCACCCATTCGATCATTTCGCCCTTTTGGATTTCCAGGGCCTGCGCCAGCGGTGCAGGACAAATTAAGTAATACTGGCGGTTTTTTCCTCCCCGCTGGATCACTTGGACAGTGGACTGATAACCCACGCTGACCTCCCGGCCATCCCAAAATGCAGTCAGGTTATCATAGTCGTATAGCTAGTCAAGAGGAATTGATTTTTTCACAGCTCCAAACAGAATGGCATCGCATCAGTTGCTTTGCTGGGGTTGCAGAATTCGCCTCTAGTTTGCGGAAGGGCGCCCACATTTACGTCAGTGGGTATCTCCGCTTACGTGAAGTTGAGAAGAATGGCACCGGCCGCGGCAAGACAAGCGGAGCCAAGGCGAAGGTGCGGGCGTGGGAAGTCCGCGCGATCCGCATCGCGAAACTTGACCGCGCCGCTCAAGAAGATCCTTCCAACGACATTCCCGCCAACAATCCAACCTCGTAATTCCCGCCTCTCGCGCCTCGTCTCCGGGCGAGGTCCTCCTTCCCTATCTGGAATGGTCATGCAATCCGAGGGTGCCTCAAAGCGTAAACGGTCCCCTACCAGTCGACGATTCCCAAAGCTAAGGGACGACATGCCGTCAACGGACTGGTGTCCGAGTGGCCGACGATCTGCCCGGAATCGTCGCGTCGACAAGCGGCTCGTGTTGAAGCCACTTAATAACCGGCCTTTCCTTCACGGCAAAACGGAGCCCTGCATCAACGGGAGAATTCTCGGCCTCGGCTTGTACGCTTACGGTAGCTTGTCGAAAAATAGATAAACGGTAGCAATCCGGCCGTCCCGGGTAATGACGAAATCAGTCCCGGCGTAAGCTGGCGCCTCGCCGGGGCGGCCCGATACCCATT
>DASZAA010000121.1:0-2263 GCA_035945615.1 Terriglobia bacterium | reverse complement strand
GCCCGTCGACCGCAACGAATGGGTTATGACTCCGCCCACAGTGAACGCCTATTACGACCCTTCCATGAATGACATTGTGTTCCCGGCCGGCATCCTCCAGCCGCCGCTGTTTGATCCCTCGGCGGCAAGCGCGCTGAACTATGGCGACACCGGAGCCACCATCGGGCACGAAATGACCCACGGCTTCGACGACGAAGGCCGCCAGTTTGACGCGCGGGGCAATCTGAAAAACTGGTGGACGCCGCGCGATCTGGCGCAGTTCAACTTGCGCGCCGGTTGCATCGTGAATCAATTTGACGGCTACGTAGTGGAAGATCAACTGCATGAAAACGGCAAGCTGGTGGAGGGAGAAAGCATTGCCGACCTGGGCGGCGTGGTGATCGCCTACGATGCGTTCGAGAAATCAATTGCGGACACGCCGCGCGTCAAGATCGGCGGCTTCACGCCGGAGCAGCTTTTTTTCCTGGGCTACGCGGAAAGCTGGGAGGAAAACATCCGGCCCGAACTCGAACGCCTGTACGTCACATCCGATCCCCACCCGATTGCGCGCTTCAGGGTGAACGGTCCGCTCTCGAACATGCCCGCCTTTGCCGTGGCATGGGGCTGCAAGGCGGGCGATCCCATGGTTCGCCCACCCGCCAAGCAATGCAAAATCTGGTGAGATAACGGCCAGATTGACCGGGTTCATTTCATTACAAAGATACGGAAGAGTTTGTGAAACGGCATGTCCTATGAACCTCTACCACGTTGAATCAAACCTGATACTTCCATTCCGAAGTTGGCTCCCTCCATGCGAGTCATCAGGGCACTACTTAGATGATGAATGGGAGTCCAAGATTGTTCTCACCTATGCGCAGCGTACCCAAGTTTTAACCGGTGTTATCGATACAACCCTATGCACTATTGCGAGTGTTTCTACATCCCTCAAGCTTGATGGCGACAAAGAACATGCTCGTAAGTGGGCGCGAAATAATGCGGCAGCGATCTTCGCCGATACAATCCTCCCAAAACTTAACTATCTCTTCCTGCAGCTTAAGTGGCGCCACCCCCAAGTAATCCTGACCGGTAAGCTTCGAAGCGTTGGCGATATTGACGTAATATTCTTAACTCTCTTTTTCGAAGGCGAGGCCATGCTAGCCCGTAGTAGCTCTTCCCTCAATGCAGCTTATGGTCCTCCGGCGCCGTCTTTTTTGATGGAGGGTCGTAGTCATCCGGATGGTCCTGCCATTACTGATCCGAACTTGCCAGGGCCGCTCTCCAAGGAATGGATTGCCTTAACACGCGCAGTTGATCTCGTAAATCACGGCTATTTTGCAGAAGCTATTTTGGTAGCTTTTGCATTGTTAGATGCCATCGTGCAAGACTTCGTGAAAGCTCGGCTCCCGAATCTAGACCCAAGCGAAGCGAGGAGGCTATTACGAAAGATGGGAAGTCAGCGATTGGAAACGCTTCTAGGACCGCTCTTACGGATCTGCGTAAATGCCTCACCCCTTGATGATGAGCAGATGAAAGCAGAGATAGCATGGCTCAATGAAAAACGGAATGCGATTATTCATAGTGGCAAGCAATGTCTCAGAGGAGAAGCGCAACGTGGTCTCCGCACAATATGGCAGATCCTAAAGTACCTTGCTGAAAAGGGCGCAAACTACTCCTTGCCGTACAATCTGGAGTTTTATACGCCTCCAAGCGCTGACTTTCCTACTTCATAGCGCGTTGCTTGGAGGGGACATGATTTCACAAAGCTTTTTATGCGTAAAAATAGGCTTTGCGGCACCGCAAGGGCTGCGGTTGAAACGATAGAGTGACGTCTAAGGCGGAAGTAAGCCGCCAGCCCCCAAGAAACGACAATGACGAACTCCATTGAAGCCCCCGATTGGTCAACAATCCCGGCTCCTGTTGACGATGGTGCTACCCGCCATCTCGCGAGCGCCCGGTTGGCATCCGTGCCCCTGCGCGCCACCAACGGTGATATCGTCGATCTGTCTTTGATACCCGGCCAAGTCGTGGTTTTTGCGTATCCCCGGACGGGAAGGCCCGGCATTGAAAACCCCGAGGGATGGGACCTGATCCCAGGCGCGCGGGGTTGCACGCCCCAGGCCTGCTGTTTCCGCGATCATTTCAATGAATTGAAGGCCCTCGGCGTCAACCACCTCTTTGGTCTTTCTACTCAAGACCCAGACTATCAGCGCGAAGCGGCCGAGCGCCTGCATCTTCCATTTGCCATCCTATCGGACGAGCACTTAAAGCTGACGCGCGCAATGAA
>DASZAA010000120.1:0-7064 GCA_035945615.1 Terriglobia bacterium | reverse complement strand
TGATTTGTACTAGAAGTCGTCATTCTAACCGCAAGGAAGATAGCGCCCAAGGTATGAATCATGATTGGGGTGAAGTCGTAACAAGGTAGCTGTAGGAGAACCTGTGGCTGGATCACCTCCTTTCTAAGAGAGAACCGGTTCCGGGGCCGTCTTTAAGACGACAGGCCCGGAACGGATGGCTCGGCAGGCGTGGCTGCTCAACTCAGTTGTCAAAGCTGTTCAATCTGAAGTTCAGATTTTCGAAAAGCATAGCATTTGATCCGAAAGGCCGCGATCGCTCGCGGCCTTTGTGATTTCTGCGCTTGGAATTTTTCCCCACCACCCTTAGCGTGTGCCGTATAATCGGTGCTCATAGGCATTCAACGACACATTCGAGGAGGAATTGAGCCATGCCGAAGTATGTTATCGAGCGGGATATCCCCAGGGTCGGCAGTCTCTCTCGTCAGGAATTGCGAGCCATCTCGCAGGCCTCCTGCGGCGTGTTGCGGCGCATGGGCCCCGAGATCCAGTGGGTGGAGAGCTTTGTGACCGGCGACAAGATCTACTGCATCTACATTGCTCCCAGTGAAGAAATTGTGCGCGAGCATGCGCGCCAAGGCGGTTTCCCCGCCAACCGCGTTTCCCAAATCGTCTCTATCATCGACCCGACGACCGCCGAAGCCTGAGCAGGCCGCGCGAGGCACGGCGTGCTCCCCTGCCGGAGAGTAGCAACTGTTTTGTGGGCCGCGAGAGATCGCGGCCTTTTTGCACCTAAGCACTAGGGGTTCTGCGGAGCAATTCGCCAGCCTTTGAATTCCAAACTTCATGGACCTCCTCAGCGATTATGAGGGTCGCTCCATCAGGTTCACCGAGGAACGCTGGAGCCATATCGCGCAGCATCCCGAAATGACCGGGATACGCGGCGTAGTGGAGGAGACCCTGCGGGACCCCGAAGCTGTTGTTGAGTCGCTGAGCGATCCGTCGGCAAGACTTTACTACCGGTATTACCAGCCTACAATGGTAGGAGGCAAATATCTCTGTACAGTCGTAAAGCTCACTGGGGTGGACGCATTTGTAATCACCTCGTATTTGACAGATCGCGTGAAGGGAGGAAAGGTGTTATGGCCGAAAGAATCTTAAAGATGTGGTTTGATCCCGAAGGCGACTATTTGGAAGTCACCTTTGAAAAAAAGCCTGGCTATTTCCGTGAGACCGCGAACGACCAGGTGATGGAGAAGGTAGACGAAAACGGTAATGTCATTGGGTTTTCTGTCCTCCGCGTCAGCTCCCTCAAAAAAGCTCCTCTTGAAATTGCTCTTCGTTAAAAGCAGTTGAATTGTTGTGCAAAGTGGGCCGCGAGATATCGTGAACAGCGAACCTTGAGACATTTCGGTTGAGGGACTCCCCTCGTTCCCCAAGCGGGTCCATGGATTAGTTCGCCGCAGCCGGAAGATCAGTTCGGGACTGGCAAACTCAGGCCTCCACTTACGCTCTTCTACATCCTATTTAAGGTTGTTCTCGACCGGCGCAGGCGCTTCGCCTTCGTGGCGGCCCAGCATCCAATCCAGGCGATGCTCAAGCAAGGGTTTTCGTATCTCCCCCTTGATCCTTCCCTCGATTTTTCCATCGGGATCGATGAATGCCGTTGCAGGTACGGCGGGACCAAGCTTCCACCGGTCAAGATCATCCGCCGTTCCCCCGGTCCAGACGGGAAAAGCAATGTGATATTTCGATATGAACGCGCGAATTTTGTCTTCGTCGCCGGGCTTATCCAGAGAAACGCCGATCACGACCACGCCGCGGTCCCGGTAATTCGCTTCTTCCTTAACCAGCATCGGCATCTCCTGCTGGCAAGGCTCGCACCAAGTCGCCCAAAAGTTCAGCACAATGATCTTGCCGCGATACGGGTTGAGGCTCGCCGCTGCGCCGCTTAGATCCCTGACCTTTAACTTTGGCAGGGAGCTTTTTGCAAGCAGAGCTGCCGGCGCCGCGAGCAGGAGGATGAGTGAAACAAAACGAGCCGCTTTTGCAGAATTCATAGTGGTTTTCAGCCGTATTATAGCGCCCGGCAATTGCCGGCGCGGCTTCCTCGATGTGAGCAAAAATTCGGGCCGAAGTTCAGACCGCTCAATGGGGCCTGATCCCCAGCAGTTGCAACATTTTTCCTGTGTCGTTGGTGGGCAGCTTGCAATTGTATTTGAGGCAGACGTAAGCGGTCGGCCCGCCATCCACGCCCGATTCGTAACGAGTGTAATCCGCCAAATGGATGATCCCAGGCGACGGATTTTCGGTGGGACGCAGCAACACCACCTTATCCGGCAAAAAAGGGGCGTCTACGGCTTTAAGCATCGCCCGGGTCGCGGGCGCGCTCGAATTCCCGGCGATCACGACCTCATACGAAGGGCCTAGCGCATAGTCTACCGCAACCAGCGTTTCAGGATATTCAGAAGGATCTTTCAAAATTGCTCCCGAGAAAGCCTTTTCGGTTTGGAAAGCCTTTGCCAGAAGCGCCGCATGGCTTGTCATATCCGCCAGCCGGAGCAAATTCAGGATTTCGACCGCGTTCCCCGAGGGCAGCTCGATATCGTCGATATTCTTCTCGCGCACCAGATGACTTGGATCGTCATCGGCGGTAAAAAAGAAACCGCCATGCTTGGAATCCCAGAAATGCTGCATGAGCTGTGAGTTCAGTTCAACCGCGGCCTGAAGATACGGCAGGTGGAAATCCGCTTCATAGAGCTCGATGAGTCCCCAGGTAAGAAACGCATAGTCGTTCAAGTTCGCGGGAATCGCCGCTTCGCCGCCCTCATAAACATGCAAGAGCCGGCCGTCCGAAGTCCGCACCCGTTTCAAGAGGAAGTCAGCGGCGCGTTCGGCGGCCTGGGCGTATTGCGGGTCTCTGAAGGCCTGCGCCGCCTTGGCAAATGCCGCGATCACCAGGCCGTTCCAACCCGTAATGATTTTTTCGTCCGTTTGTGGGTGAATGCGCTTCTGGCGCGCGGCCAGCAGACGGACGCAAGCCGCTTGGATCTGCGATTGAAGCTCGTCTTCGGGCATTTTCAATTCCGCCGCGAGTTCGGCCGGAGGCTTGCTCCAAGAAAGAATGTTCTCTCCGCTTTTTGCCCCTGGAAAGTTGCCGCGCTTGCGGATATCAAAGACTTTCAAGACGAGATTGGCGGGCGCGGGGTCGAGCGCCTCCCGGATTTCTTTTTCGGTCCACAAATAATACCCGCCTTCCACGCCGCCAGAGTCTGCGTCTTGTGCGGCGTAGAACACGCCTTCGGGCGAATCAAGGTCGCGCAGCACGTAGGTAAGAATTTGCCGCGCCGTCGTCTCATAGCGTGGCTGACGGGCAGCCTGGTAACCTTCAGTGTAGGCCATCGCAAGTAGCGCCTGGTCATAGAGCATTTTCTCAAAATGCGGGGCGCGCCACGCCGCATCGGTCGCGTAGCGGTGAAAGCCGAATCCAACCTGATCGAAGATTCCCCCTTCACACATCGCATCCAGAGTTTTTTCGGCCATCGCGAGCGCGTTTGCATCGCCGTTTCTTTTCCAGGCGCGGAGCAGGAAGAAGATATCCAGCGCCGGAGGGAACTTCGGCGCGCCGCCGAAGCCGCCATTGCGCGCGTCAAAGCTGGACGCAAGCTGGTTGCCGGCTGTTTTCAAGGTGGAAGCGTCGATCGCTTGTCCCGGAGCGTTCCGGTCGAGATTCTGTTCGAGCAGCATGGCCAGTTTTTCACCGCCCCTCGAGAGCTCGGCGGGATTCCTTTTCCATTTCTGTTCAATCTCAGGGATCAGTTGCAGCATGCCTGGCCGTCCAGGTTCACTTTCGGCCGGAATATAGGTGGAGGCGAAAAAAGGCTTGCGATCCGGCGTCATGATGACATTCAAGGGCCAGCCGCCGGACCCGGTAAGCATTTCGCATACGGCGAGGTATTGGTTATCGACTTCGGGGAGTTCTTCGCGGTCTACAAGAATCGAAATAAAAAAGCGATTCATCAACTGCGCCACTTGAGGGTTCTCAAAATCTTCCCGCTGCATCACATGGCACCAATGGCAGGAAAAATAACCGATGGAAAGAAAGATCAGTTTGTTTTCTTTTTTCGCCTGTTCAAAAGCCTCCGTACCCCACGGATGCCAATCCACCAAATCGCGGGCGTGCTCCAGAAGGTAAGGGCTTTTTTCGACGCTGAGCCGCGAACGCCCTGGCGTGGTTGCGGGCGCGACCGGCGTGCGGGCCGCTGCTTGCCCGGCATGCAGCGATCCGGCAGTCATAACCATGAAACATGCAGCAGCAATACCCGCCAGGAAAGGCAGGACGCAAGACCATGCTCTCTTGCATCGCGTCGTGTTTCGCTCGCTCGGCAACTTCTTAAGGCCTCTCGATGAATCGGACACAGTATTTTAACTTGAAAAAAAGAACTCGAGCCGCAAACCCTTGGGGGA
Source organism: Terriglobia bacterium (assembly GCA_035945615.1). GTDB lineage: Bacteria > Acidobacteriota > Terriglobia > UBA7540 > UBA7540 > RH2-MAG17b. The sequence continues at coordinate 2,639 of DASZAA010000120.1, read as the reverse complement.
GGTCTGCGGCTCGAGTTTAAGGGAGGATCAAAAGAAGTGGGAAACGCTGGCGAGCCAAACATAGTCCGCGAAGGCGGCGTCTCCTCCGGGAATGCCCGCGGCGGTCTCCGGTACATTGCGCTCGCGAGTGCGGTACATAGCCTTGCCCACGTCGACGCTATACATATTTTTTCCGCGTGAATAGATGAGGCCCGGCTCGAGTGAGATGGCGTAACCAGGCCTGCGGAACCCATCGCTCTTCCCGAAGATGTCCCGCACCGGCACACCTTCGTCGCGCGGGCCAAAGGTTACTACAAGCCCGCGAATCCGATCTATGGGATATGCGTAACCCGCCTCAGCCAGGTATTCATCAGTTATCGAATTAAAGTAGTCTGCCGCAGGCAAACCCGCTGGGTAGGAATGCTCGGAATTCACTCCGTTGGCGTCTTGCGGGGTTGCGGTATAGCTCCCGTCCGCATACACCACCCCTTTCTTACCGGCAAGATGAAAAGCCTGAAACTCGCCGACGATGCCCCATCCTCCACTGCCGGGCTGAATGGAGAAATCAACCGGCCGGGTTTGTTGCGTAGTCCCGCTGAGCACCGTATTTTGAACGTCATCGTTACCCGTTGGTAGCTGCATTCCAAAACCAATAGAGATGTTTCCGCGATGCGGTTTTGTCGGCGACCATATCCAGGATTGGGCCGTCAGAATAGCGTCTCCAATGCCTTGCGCCCCATATATTATTGGAGAACTTTGCGAATGCCGCGTTGCGAACAAAATGGGCACATCTCCGGAAAAACTCCAGCGCGGTGTGGCCTGATACGTTAAATTGAAATCAGGCAGGTTGATCTTATTCATGACCTGTGATTGCTGTTCCCGCCGATATTCTTGGTAGGTGGATCCCACGTAATGCATATAGGAAAATTGGTGCCGGAAACCAATCGTCAGCTCCCACTGGTGAGGCGCAAGATATCCGCCTTGATTCTCCGGCTTGAGAACGCCTTCGCTAGTTGTTGAAAGGGGGTTTATCACCTGTTGAGTTGATCGCGCCACAATGCAGCCCTGCGCCAGCACATTTGGGGCTTGAAACCCGGCCATGAGCGCCGCGGCAACAATCAACACAAGCTTTCCTTTCCATCCGATCTTTTCCCATCTTGCCGCCTCCTTACTGCGCTGCAAACCATCCATCCTTTTTCCTCCTCGCTTTTGAGCGTGTACACACACCAGACCCTCACCTGAAGTAATGCTGATCTTGTGGATTTGAGTGAACCTAAGCGACTCTATAAGAGCTGAGGAAGGCGGTCAATACTGCGCGCCAAGGCGTGGCGCGCAAAAAAACAATTATTCTGAGGAATTAAATTATAGATTCCAATTCTGGTAACGAACTATTCGCGGTTTTCCGAGTGGAAGAAAGGATGTATTGCTATGCCAAAGTGGGCTGCGAACGATCGCGGCCTACGGGCCTTCTCCGGCGATTCCTTCAGAAGGGAGTTCTAAGGGCCTAGCCGGCCGATATCATCTATTGAAACCGCATTGCCAGGCGTCATGACATCCGTAAACGTATTGGGAAGGCTAATCAAATCCACAACCAGATTGCTGTTGCCTCCCGCGACTTGTGAGTTCCACCGGACCTTATGCCCCTGAGCTCCCTTGATCGCCTTACTCTGCCACTTTAGGCCGCCGGTCCCGGAAAATATATTCTTCCCGCCTGTGCCGTGTCCGCCGCCGTACGTATCCTTCTTTTTGATCGTGTAGTTCTGGTTTCCCGGAAGCGGGGCGAGAGTTCCAGCCGCCCCGCCTTGCATCGGATCCAGGCCGGCATAAGCGGTGGACTTAAATGCCTGTTGCTGAGTTTTGGCCTGATCGCCTGGCGCAGACGTTTCACAACCCACGAGAATGCCGCCGTATTTGTTTGCCGTGGGTGGCAAGTAGAAGAAATACAAATGACCATGCGAGCCGTCGGGGTGCACGCGCTGTCCGGAAAGCGGATTGTAGTTACCCAGGCCGCCCAGGGCGATGTTGATGCCAAAATGCTGGCCGGACCATGCGCCGAACCTCGGATTTTCCTCGTTCATGTAAAGTTGCACATTGCCGGTTAGGGCCTTGGGATGCTTCCTCAGTTCGATGCTGTGCGTGGCTACTTTGCGCGCGAACGGCGCCGCCGCATTTGGTCCGCCCCATAGCCAATTTCAGTAAGTGTCGCCTGCTGCGTCGGTCGGCAATTGAATCATGATGCGGCCGCCGTGCGACAGCGCCATAGCCAGCGGATAGCCCGTATTCTTCCAATATGTATAACCGCCACCCGGCTGCTTGCAGACCAGCCTGCCCACCCATAGCGTAGTGAAAATTTTGAGCAGCACCGCCGAATCTACGTTCCGCGCCGGCCGGCGAATCGCTCCATACCAGAGAGCAACATCAATCTGGCTCTGATTCGTGTCGTATTGATTGCCGCCTTGCTGGAGCGACGTGAGGGTATTGGCTTTCAACTGCCTGCCCGCGTCCTTGGGCAACAGCACTGGCTGCGCAAGGCCCTGCTGCTGTGCGATCTGCTGGTATGCCGCGAATGCGTTGACTCCCATGTCTTGAACCCTCCTCCTGGTCAAGGTACCGGGTATAAGCCGGAGAATTTCACCCTCGACGAACAGATAATCATACGG
>DASZAA010000119.1:0-8333 GCA_035945615.1 Terriglobia bacterium | reverse complement strand
AGCCGCGCGCGGAATGCAAACAGCAAAAAGAAGAACCCCCCGAGCGCCATTAGGTGAAGCCGCGCGTTGCGGGCCATGGAAACGCCCCGCTGCGAAACCCACACGCCTCCTTCGATGAAATAGAGGAAACCTGCGGTGAGGGCGCATACCACCAGAAGCGCCAGGACGCAGTGATAGAGGAAGAAAATGAAAGGCAAACGGAAAAGATAGAAGCTGAGATTGATGCCAAAGAGCGGATCGCTGCCGGCCATGTGAACGGCGTGCGTCGCCATCAGATAATCAAGCCAATGAGTGGTGGCCCAGTCTCCTACAAAATAGCCGATGAGCAGCACACTGAACCAGACCAGACCTCGAAACAAACTGGCGAGCCGGTCGAGCGCCGGGAACTCGATCACCTGGGTAATCACATGATAGCCGGAGCGGTGAGCGACCGTGCGCGCAATCCAGAGGTTGATCCCGGCGAGGACAATAAATCCAACGCCACAATAACCGCTCAGGCCAATCTGAGCCTGCAGTGTAGTGAGGTAGATTACCCGAAACCCGGTATGGCCGAACCAAAGCCAATCAACGAGCAGGTCAATGCCGCCGGAAAATAACGGGACAACCACCAGCAAAAACAAGATGAACGCCGCAAACCAACGAGCAAGCCGCTCTTGATGCATATCAATTTTCTCCGCCCGTAATCTAAACACACACGGCGGCAAGTGTCAAAAAAATGTGCATTCCAGCCTGGATTAATTATGAAGTGATTGCACTCGGAAGGGGGACGAAGTTTCAGTCCCGCTAAATAAGCGGACTTTTGCCACATTCTCATTTCGCGCCACGAGCGGCTTGTCTGAACAAGCCGCTCGTGGCGCGAAACGAGAGGAGATCAGTTGGAAGAGTGTAATGGCGCGGTTAAAACCGCGTCCCCTGATTGCGGAGCCACGCTTCGCCGGTAATCCGAGGTGCCGGATTTGATCAAATACCCGGCGAATGGCGGGCTGCCGCCGGCTGGCGGAGCAGCGCGGAGGCACGGACGAGTTGAATATCTTCACGATCTAGGGCAGGAAGAAACTGGCGCAGAGCATCAATCGTCGAAGGGTAGGGGTGGCCAATGGCAAGCGCCATGCCCTTACTTTCGGCAATACGGCCTAGTATGCGGAGCTGGCTGAGCGTGTAGGGAATGGTTCGCGTATCATCCAGGAACACTGAGCGGTAAAAGGAGGGAACGTCTGAGCGGCGCGCTATTTCCAGTGCGACGGAACTCGCTGCCGTCCGGCTATCGATATAAAACAGATGACGCGCAGCAAGAGACGCCATGACCTCTCTCATCAGGCGGGGATCGCTCGTCGCCCGCGACCCCATGTGGTTATTTACGCCGGCAGCGTAAGGGACCGAGGCAAGGTCCGTCGCGATAATCTCGCCCACCGCCCGGCTCCCCATGCCCACCTTGATCTCATCCGGACTCACATCGGGCGCGGAATCAGCAAGGGGCTGCATCGGCAGATGAAGCATCACTTCGATCCCTGCTTGGTGGGCCGCTTCGGCCGTTTGGCGGGAGAACGGCAAGCGAGGCATCACAGAAAACGTGAGTGGCGAGTGCAACTGCAGCAGGTCGCGCGCCGCCCCCATGCTTTGCCCAAGATCATCGATCACAATGGCCACGCGCAAGATGCGAGGCACCTCGCGCATTTGCCAGCGGCAAACCGCATCGGTTCCCGAGTAAGCTGTGACTTGGAAGGTTCGCATCCCGCCGCGATTCGTCGCAAGGACGGCCTGCGTTAGGCGAAGGCCGTGCTCTTGTGCAGAGTGCAAGATAGCGTGTTCAACAGCATCGTAGGCGCGGGGAAGAAGCAGAACATCCAAGCCATCGCGCGATGAAGCTGGGTTTTCTTTTACCCAAACGCCTTCTCTTCCGGCGCTTTCCATAGCCAGCCGGAATTGCTGAAGCGATTCTCGCCCGCTTGGGCGCGGTGCATGATGGCGAGGTTGATAAACGGCAATATGATGAGTCCGCTTCCGTTCCTGGGCTTTGTGATTTTGCCGCCAGAGCAGAAAAACTCCGGCGCACAGAATTGCAAGGAGAATCGCAAAAATCGCGGCGGGGTGGGCAATCTTTCTTTTTGTTCGCGTAGTCCGGCGGCGCTTCACCATGTGGAAAACACAGGAAAAACGGGGAGAGGAACGGAGCGAGAGATGGCAACGCTGTTTTGTGTTGTTGCAGCGGGCCCTTCTAGGCTTCACCGCCGGTCTTTACCATTTAAAACTGGCAACCAGAGGCCACCGCTACAAAACCAACCGCAATTATCCCGCAGCCTCCAAATAAAACCTGGGCGCTACTAGGCTGCCTTGGAAGCAGGCTCCTGCTTTAAGGTGTTGATGGCCTTTTGCAGCTGAATGTCGTCTTTGGTCCCATACTGCTTCGGCTGAACGAGCATTCCGCCATTGGCAACAACTTCGCCCGGAGCGGGCACCAAGATGTTCGGCGTGACCCCGTTCTGTTCGATCGCCTTGCCATCCGGCCCGTAGTATTTGGCCACCGAAAGCAACAGCCCTGAGCCGTCACCAACCGGAATCGTCTTTTGCACGACACCCACCCCAAAGCTGGGCGCGCCCACAACGTCGCCGCGTTTGTCGCATAGGATCGCATCGGCCACGATCTCCGCCGGTCCTGCTGTAGCGCGGTTGATGAGCACCGCGACCGGCTCCGTAAAGGTGGCGCTTTGCGGCTCCGCCATGAAATCGTGTCGCGGGTCGCGCTGGCCATAGGTATAGGTGATGAGACCTTTTTGGATAAACAGGCTGGCTGTCTTGATCGCTTCATCGGGTTCGCCGCCTGCGCAGTCGCGGAGGTCAAGCACAATCCGCGTTGCGCCCTGCGCCACCAGGCCCTTGACCGCAGAAGCGATTTCTGCGGACTTCCCTTGATTAAACGTTGCCACGCGAACATAAGCCGTGTGATCATCCGTCATCTGCGCGACGACGGGCGGCGGGGGCAAAATCTCGCGCTGAAGAGTTATTTTTTCCGGTTCAGTGTGCGCTTCATCCACCACCCAAATGTCGATGCTGGTTCCCGGCTGGCCCTCAAGCTCGCGCTGAATCTGAACCGCGGAAAGCTCACGCACGGGCTTGCTATTAATGCGATCAAGGAGATCGGCGGGTTTGACGCCAGCCTTATCCGCAGGGCTTCCAGGCAATACCGAAACTACCGTGGCAAAACCAAATCTTTTGGATACAAAAAGTCCCGTGCTTGCGGGTCCCGCCACGGGATGCGCCATATACTCCTTAAACTGCGCCGGGGTGAAATACGTGCTGTAGGGATCCAACGCTTCGAGCAAGCCGCGGATTGCGCCACCCGTTACTTTTTGCAAGTTTGGTTCCGTTACGTAGTCGCTATTGATGCGCGAAAGGACTTCTTCATAGACGCCGAGGTCCTTATACGTCTGCTCGTTCGGAGAAGTGCTTTTGCCCAGCACAGCGCCGATGACCACGTAGAAAATAAGCACTAATGAGACCCCCATGACGGCGTAGCGGAACCTATTGCTCATAAGCTCAAATACTTCCTTTCTGCATACCACTGCATTTGATTCAGTATACCATGCGCATTGCAGCGGCGGCGTCTCGCCGCCGGTCTGGTTTTAATCGTCCCCCGACGGCGCGATTAATCGCAAAATGTGCTCAATGTATACAAGAGTAGCCGCGGTCAGTGCCTTTCTGATCGTGGGCTTTTTCTTTAAGACAGGCAAAGGCCCGCGGTCATTCGAACGGCGATTGACCGTGACTAATAGCGCCGGCAGCTAAATGCCGCCGCTACAATATCACCGCCGGACTGTGCTCTTATCTTCAGCGGCCCTCAGCATGGCGGCGGCGTGCTCGAGAACGGCATCAGTGATCTGACTGCCCGACAACATGCGAGCAAGCTCCGCAGCCCGGTCCTTCTGGCTAGCGAGAAGGCGGACCTCGGTAATTGTGCGGCCACCATGTTGCGCCTTTTCAACGTAATAATGATGATCCGCAAAGCAAGCGATTTGTGGCAGGTGAGTGACGCACAGCACCTGCGCGTTTTGGGCGAGTTGCTTGAGCCTCTGGCCCACGCATTCCGCCACGCGGCCGCCAATGCCGGCATCAACCTCGTCGAAGATAAACGTGCGCGGCGCCGCATTCTGCTTTTTCCCATCCCCTACACGAAAAGATTTTTCCCCACCAACCGTTTTGAGCGCCAGCATCAGGCGGGAAAGCTCGCCTCCTGAAGCAGTCCGTTCCAGCGGACGAGGCTGCTCGCCGGGGTTGGGCGAAATCAGCATTTCAATCTCATCCGTACCGCGAATGCCGCCCACGGCTTCGAGCAGGCTGGTGAATTGAATCTCAAAGACGGCCTTTTCCATGCCCAATTGTGCAAGCTCCTGCCGCACTTTCTTCGCCAATGTTTTTGCCGCGGCGCGCCGTTCGGCTGAGAGAGCTTGGGCGGCGCGCCGGTATTCTTCATTCACCTTCTCAAGTTCGAGCGCAATCTCGTTGCGGCGTTCGTCGGCGTGTTCTAGTTTTTCAAGCTGCGCGGCGGCCTCAGCGGCATAAGCAAGAATCTCGTCAATGCTTTTGCCATATTTGCGCTTCAGGCGATCGATCATCGCCAGGCGATCCTCCACTTCTTCGAGGCGCAACGGGTCAGCTTCGAGCTTTCCGAGATAACTGCGCAGAAAAGCAGCAAAATCCTCTATCGAAGCGCGGGCGGAGGCGAGCGGTTCAAGATAGGGGCTGGCGGAAGTATCATAGCGCGCGAGTTCTTCGAGCGACTTTTCCGCTACCGCCAGCCGAGCCAGAGCGGAGCCTTCGTCCTCGTGGAGGCAGTCGAAAGCGGCGGAAGCTGCGGCGCGCAATTTCTCCACGTTGGCCAGCATCCGCCGTTCATCTTCCAGGCGCGCATCCTCGCCCGTTTCGAGGCGAGCGTTTTGCAGCTCTTCCACCTGAAATTGCAGCAGGTCGAGCGCGCGAAGGCGCTCTTGCTCGCTTTGGGTGAGCGCCTCTATCTCGCGCTGCAGCTCCTGCCGCCGCCGGAAGATTCCGGCCACTTCGTTCACGCGCCCTTCGGTTTCGGCGAATTGGTCGAGCAGCTCCAGTTGCGCGTCGCGAGCGAGCAGCGAGACGTGCTCGTTCTGCCCGTGAATGTCGATGATCCGGCGCGCCAGGCTGCGGATGGCGGTGAGCGTCACCGGCTGGTCATCCACCAATAGGCGGCTCTTGCCTCCGGCCTGTATCTCGCGCCGCAGGATGACTTCCTTTTCCATCTCGCTGTCCAGTCCAAATTCTTCCAGCCAGTCGTTTACTTCTCCGCTCAATTGAAAAACGGCCGTTACCGTGGCGCGCTCCTGCCCGGTGCGGATCACGTCCGGCGAAGCGCGTCCGCCGAGGACTAGGCCCAGCGCATCTACAAGGATCGATTTGCCCGAGCCCGTTTCGCCTGAAAGCACGCTCAGCCCTGGAAAAAATTCCAGGCTCAGGTTTTCCACCACGGCGTAATTGCGGATATGGAGTTCGCGCAGCATATCAAAATATTTGTAGCGGCGGCCTCTGGCCGCCGGTTTTTAATTGTAAAGATCGGCCGCAAGAGGCCGCCGCTATAATAACGTCACCACTTGCGCACAAACTGGCCTAAGTCGCGTAGCCGCTGGGCAAGCCCTTTGAATCGGCGCAGGTTGAGCGCGTTCGCGCCGTCCGAGAGGGCGCGGGCGGGGTTGTCGTGCACTTCCATAAAAACACCGTCCACGCCTGCAGCGACGCCCGCACGCGCGAGCGTCTCAATAAATTCAGGTTGGCCTCCGCTCTGCTTTCCCGCGCCGCCCGGCAGTTGCAGCGAGTGCGTCACATCCAGAACCACCGGGTAGCCCCACTCGCTCATGACCTTGAGCCCGCGCATATCTACCACCAGATTGTTATACCCAAACGAGTTCCCGCGCTCGGTAATCAGAATGCGGCGGTTGCCCGCACCCGCCACCTTTTCCATCGCGTGCCGCGCGTCCCACGGTGAAAGAAACTGCCCCTTTTTTATGTTGACAGCGGCTTTTGATTGCCCCGCCTTCGTCAGCAGGTCCGTCTGGCGGGAAAGGAATGCGGGAATTTGAATCACGTCGCAGACTTCGGCGGCGGGTTCAACATGGCTGGTCTCGTGCACGTCAGTCAAAACCGGCACTTGGAAGTCGCGTTTGATTCGCGCCAGCACTTCGAGACCGCGCTTCAGCCCAGGCCCGCGAAACGAATCGATTGAGGTGCGATTAGCTTTATCGTAGGACGCCTTGAAAATATAGGGAATGCCGAGGTCGCGGGCGGCGGATGAAAGCTTTTCCGCCATCTTCATAGCATGACGCTCGCTTTCAATGACGCAAGGCCCGGCGATGATGAAGAGCGGGCAGCCCCGGCCGAGCGACAGCCTTCCGAGTTGGACGAGGTGAGGCATTTTTGTAGCAAGTGGCGGCGGCTCCTTCAGGGAGCAAGCACTGCAGAGTTTTAAAAGCCAAACTCTGCACTACAACCGGGTGGCTGTCTGCGCGCGGTCAAACTCCAGCATGGGCTGTCTCAATTTCCGGTGCTCATTGGCGGCGCCCACAAACGCTTTAAAGAGCGGATGCGGGTCTAGCGGCCTGGACTTGAATTCGGGATGGAATTGGCACCCGAGAAACCAGGGATGGCTGCGCAGTTCGACGACCTCGACGTAAGTACCGTCGGGCGTGGCGCCGGTAATATCGAGGCCGTTCGCCACCAGTGATTCCTCGTATTCGCGGTTGAACTCATAGCGGTGCCGGTGGCGCTCGGAAATCTCTACCGTTCCGTAAGCCTGATGCGCGAACGATCCGGGCTTTAGGCGTGCAGTCCATGCGCCGAGACGCATGGTGCCGCCGAGTTCATCCACGCCGCGCAATTCGCGTAGCTTATAAATCACCCGGTGCGATGTGGCCGGATCAAACTCGGAGCTGTCCGCGTCTTTCAGCCCGCAAACGTTGCGGGCGAATTCGATCACCGCGCACTGCATCCCCAGGCAAATGCCGAAATAGGGTGTCTTGCGCGTGCGCGCGTATTCGATGGCGCGCAGCATCCCTAGAATGCCGCGCTTGCCAAATCCGCCGGGCACGAGAATGCCGTCGAGGCCGCTTAACTGGTCTTCCCAGTTGTCGCCTTCGAGTCCCTCTGCCTCCACCCAAATCTGGTTCACCTTGACCGAATGCGCGAGGCCACCGTGCGTGAGCGCCTCATTTAAGCTTTTGTAAGAATCCTGATATTCAACGTATTTGCCCACCATTCCGATGGAAACCTCGACCTCGGGATGGCTGAGCCGGCTGGTCAATCGCTCCCACGGGCGCATATCAGGCTCGCGAGTTTCAAGATGAAGGCAATGGAGAATCTGTTTATCCAACCCTTCGTTACCGAGCACGAGCGGGACTTCGTAAATATGGCGCACATCCTTGGCCGTAATCACCGCCTCGTCGGGCACGTTGCAAAACAGCGCGATTTTGGACTTCAAATCCGGCGAAAGATAGCGGTCCGTGCGGCACAGCAAAATGTCCGGCTGAATACCGATCTCGCGCAGCTCGCGCACGGAATGTTGCGTAGGTTTGGTCTTCAGCTCACCCGCGGCGCTGATAAACGGCACCAGCGTCACGTGCACGAACACCACGTTCTCGCGCCCCTGTTCCTGCCGCATCTGACGGATGGCCTCGAGAAAAGGAAGGGATTCAATATCGCCCACCGTGCCGCCGATTTCCACAATCACCACATCAACATCGGTTGAGACCTTGCGGATAGCGGCTTTGATTTCGTTGGTGACGTGAGGGATCACCTGCACCGTTTTGCCCAGATAATCGCCGCGTCGCTCTTTGGTAATGATTTGCTCGTAGATGCGCCCGGCGGTGCAGTTGTTGTCGCGGGTCATGCGAGAGTGCGTGAACCGTTCGTAATGCCCAAGATCGAGGTCGGTTTCCGCGCCGTCGTCGGTGACAAACACCTCGCCGTGCTGAAACGGACTCATGGTGCCGGGATCAACGTTGAGATAAGGATCGAATTTTTGCAGCGTCACCCGCAGGCCGCGCGATTCGAGCAACGCCCCCATGGAAGCGGCGGCAAGGCCCTTGCCCAGCGAGCTCACAACGCCACCCGTCACAAAAATATACTTCGCGCTCATGCCCTTCTCCTTTTTGTTATGTAGCGGCAGCCTCTGGCCACTAGTTTTTAATAGTAAAGACCGGCGGCCTCTCATAAGGGTTAGTATCCGCCGCGACAGCACATCCAATTGACTCCCACAACTGAAATAGAGAAACACAGCCGCAGCCGTTTCCCCTGCTTCCGATGTTTGTTTTTGGGGA
>DASZAA010000118.1:0-5516 GCA_035945615.1 Terriglobia bacterium | reverse complement strand
CTGCTTATCGAATTGCTTCAATTTTTCAACCAGCGCCATAAAATCGCTGTCGCCGCCCACAATGGCGAAGGCGTTGATGTGATGGCGCGTGAAGGCCATTTCCAGCGCGTCGAGCGCCAGATTGATATCCGCGCCGTTCTTATCGCCGCGCGGCGTCACGCTACGCTGCACCATCTGGATAGCGTGCTGCGTCATCTGGCGGCTCATGTCGCCCGCCCGAGACCAGTCGCCGTAGGCGACCTTGGCCACTACTTCGCCGCGCTCCTTGAGCGACTCGAGCACCAGTGAAACGTCAAATTCCCGGTTCAGCGTGTCTTTCACGCCAATCTGGATGTTGTCAAAATCAATAAAAACAGCAAGCTTCAATTTCTCTTCAGGCAAGGCATTTCTCTTTTCAATGTTTAGGGTTGAGAATTCGGAACACGAAACAATATCCGAATTACATCATACTCCCATGCTGCGCCCAACTGCTAATTGAGATAGGATAAAATGCTCCGTTCGCGGTTATGCTGAACATTTATTATTATGCAACGCCACCAGTCAGCGGCCCCGCGTTATTTCATCCAAGTGAGGAATCGCAGCATGAGTGACCCTATTCGTATTGGCATTGCCGGCGCGCGGTTTGCCGCCGAGTTCCATTGGAATAGCTATCAGAAGGTTTATAACGCGCCGGTGGAGGTAGTAGGCGCGACCTCGGCCTCGCCCGGCTCGCGCGAGGCTTTTGCGCGAACGCACGGCGTGAAGGCGTTCGATTCGTTTGCCGCGCTGTGCGACGCAGTAGACGTGATCGACATCTGCGCGCCTGGCGTACTGCACGAGAAACTTGCCGTCGAGGCGCTCAAGCGCGGGCGGCACGTAATCGTGGAAAAGCCCTTCACCGGCTACTACGGCCCGGGGACGGACGATTTCCGCGGCAACAAGTTTCCCAAAGAAATCATGCTCAAAGAGGCGCTCGCAAGCTGCGGGCGCATCCTGGAGGCAGCGCGGAAAGCGGGCAAGATTGTTTGCTATGCGGAGAACTGGGTGTATGCGCCGGCGATTCAGAAAGAGCGGGAAATCCTGGTGAAGAGTGGCGGCCAGATTCTGTGGATCATCGGCGATGAGTCGCACAGCGGCTCGCACTCGCCCTACTACGGCATGTGGAAGTTCGCGGGTGGCGGTTCGATGGTGGGTAAGGCGTGCCATCCGCTCACCGCCGCGCTCAGCCTCAAGCGCACCGAAGGCGAGGCATGCGACGGCAAGCCTATCCGGCCCGCCACGGTGAGCGCGCGCACGCACGAGATCACTCGGCTCAAGAACTTCCGTGATGCGGGCTTCCTCCGCACCACGTATGACGATATTGAGGATTACAGCCAGGCGCACGTCACCTTCACGGATGGCACCGTGGCCGACATCTATTCAACTGAGCTTGTGCTTGGCGGCGTCCACAACTGGCTTGAAGTCTTTGCCAACAATCACCGCACGCGCTGCAATCTGAATCCGGTGAACGCGCTTGAGACCTATAACCCCAGCGAAGACCTCCTCAAGGACGTTTACGTGGTGGAAAAGACCGGCACCAAGCAGGGCTGGAGCCATCCGGCGCCGGACGAGGACTGGCAGCACGGCTACCCACAGGAGTTTCAGGACTTCATCGAGTGCATCCGGGACGACCGCCAGCCGCTTTCGAATGCCGAGCTTGCGCGCGACGCTGTGGCCGTGCTCTACAGCGCCTACGTCTCTGCCGAGCGCCGCGGCGCCGAGGTCGAGGTTCCGCTTGATTGAGACGACCTTTGCTTGGCGTCCCGCCGTGCCTGTAGCGCCGTCGTCTCGGCGGCATGTTTTCAAAGCCAGCAGGATGCCGGCGCTACACAAAACCGTCACTATAATATGTAAATCTCAGCAGATCTGCTCGACCCCATCAGGATCTCCCATCTCGCGCCGTGTCTTGAGGAAAGGCGCTTTGCCCCACCTGTTGCTTTCGTGTACCGTTGGAATGAAAAAATGCCTGAGCCATCTCCAATACTTGCTAATCAAGAAGGCCTCATCGCGCGCCATCCCGTCGGCGCGTATTTTGCGTCGACTTACGTCATTTCGTGGCTGGGCGCGCTTGCCGTGGCGGCGCCCAGGCTCCTCCGAGGCGAGACTCTCACCAAGGTGGATGGCCTCATCATGTTCCCGGTGATGCTGCTCGGGCCAAGCATTGCCGGGATCATGCTAACAAGGGTTGTGGACGGCAGAAGCGGGCTTCGCGGCCTCTTCTCCCGGATGTGTCACGCCCGCGTCCCGGCGCGTTGGTATGCCGCGCTTCTGATTCCACCTAGCCTCATCGTGGCTGCTCTGTGGGGTTTGAAGACATTCCTTTCCCCGATTTATACGCCGAACACCTTTCTAATCGGAATCTCGTTTGGGATACTAGCCGGGTTTCTGGAGGAGATCGGCTGGATGGGTTACGCTCTTCCGAAGATGCGGTCGCCCGCGAATGTGCTGGGGCCAGCCATTGTGCTTGGATTGCTCTGGAGTGCGTGGCACCTGCCCGTGATTAACTATCTTGGGACCGCGACCCCTCACGGCGCGTACTGGCCGCACTTCTTTTTTGCGTTTGCAGCGGCCATGACGGCGATGAGAGTGCTTATCTCCTGGGTCTACGTCAACACCGGCAGCGTGTTGTTGGCTCAGCTCCTGCACGCCGTCTCCACCGGCTCGCTCGTCGCCTTCAGCCCCACGCGGGCAAACGCCGCGCAGGAAGCGATGTGGTACGCGGTCTACGCCGTCGCGCTGTGGATTGCGGTGGGAATAGTTGTTGCAGTCTACGGTAAACGGCTCGAGCGGCAGACGCGCAGGCAATTCTCCCCCGGATGAGTCTTCACGCCCACTTCAATATCCACAAGGGTGATGCAATATGAAATAGGTCCTACCGCGATTGCAACCCTCTTGACAAACGAAATCGCTTACGAGACACTTACCCCATCGTTATCGCCTATCCATCAAATAGCGGGTTTTCCGGCGCCCCGGCGTTTTGAGGTTTCAGTAGATTTCACTGGGCTGTGGCATCGGGCGGACGCTCACTGCGGAGCGTTCTGTTTGTTCTCGAGGGGTGGTGTATATGAATATGGGGGCGTGGAACTCAGATCTCACCCTGGCTCTAATCATCTTCTTGCCGCTCGCGCCCGCATACCTTCTTTTTAAGACGCTGCCGGGCGGGGCGTTCGTCAATGGTCCGTTGAGGGGTTTCGACATCAATCTGTCCGGGGCCTTCGCCGGCTATTTTGCTCTGGTTCTACTGTTATTTTCCACGATGCCGCTGTGGGAGTCCAAAGGGAAGCCACAGCAGGATTGGACCGTGACAGGAACCATTCAATATGATGGCGGGAATGCGGAAGAGCTCAGCAGTCAAACCAGAATCTTGTTGATCCCGCCAGAATACTCCGAAAAACGTGATGGAAGCTTCGTCGTCAACTTCAAGCTTCCGAGCGGGGTCCAAAAGAGCGATCTGCCCAATCTCGCCATTGATGTTCCAGGCTACGAACTTGTCCAAATACCGCTCAGCGGTGAGTCCTTGCCTTACCAGAAAGACCAATACCCGCTTTCAATCCATCAGGAGCACATTCAGGTCACGCCCGTCATCAGTCTTCATCGTGAACAGGCGGCGCCACAAGCCGCTGCAGCCGTGCCATACAAGCCGAACGAAAAGGCTACGCCAGCCCAAGGGGTCGCGCAATGACCAGAGCGCCGCGCGAAAAGGCCAAATGGGCGGCAGCGGCTTTTATTCTGCTTTTGTGCTGCACGGCAGCGGCGCTGCCAAGCCAGGCTGGAACGGTCAGAGGCCGGCTTTTCCGCGTCGCCTACGGACGTCAGTATCCCGCGGCTTACGTTGCGGTGACGCTGGTCAACTCGCAGATGGGCCGGTCACGCCCTGCATACACGGACACCTCGGGAATGTACTATCTTTTGAATGTACCGCCCGGCGTCTATCAACTCGAGATATGGTGGTCTCGCAATTCCAACGAGGCGCCATACAGATTTAATATCAGCGTGAATGCCGGCCCATATACCGACATCGCACCCATCCAGATTCCGTAAGCATTCCTTATCCAGATTTGTTCATCGAGCCTTGTCACGCAACGGTCAAAAGCCGAACCTTGTTCACTTCATCGAAGCGCGCCCCTCCGCCCTATTGCCCTGGCTGTTATCGTGAGTGCAGCGGGGTCGAATAGGACTTCAGGACGCAAGTGGAAAAACAACTCCCTATCGCAGTGGTAGGATACTCTATCGGAATTGAGGATTTGACCCGGCCATGAAAGCTTCCTACAACCTGATTGCTGGCCAAAGCGTGGAACGGCTGGCGGCGCTGAGCGACGGCATCTTCGCGGTAGCGATGACGCTGCTCGTGCTCGACCTGCGCGTGCCGGTGAATCAGGCCATCCACAGCGAGCATGATCTTTGGCGGGCGCTGGTTGCGCTTGCGCCGCGGCTCGTCATGTACTTGATGAGTTTTTTAATGCTGGGCATTATCTGGGTGGGCCAGCAGACCCAGCTCAACCATCTGGCCCGCACCGACCGCCAACTCACGTGGATTCACCTCGCATTCCTGTTTGCCGTCACAATTACGCCGTTCTCAACCATGCTGCTCGCCTCGTATCCGCGCTTCCGCACCGCGCTGGTCGCCTATTGGTTTAATCTTTTCCTTCTCGGCCTCGTGCTTTACTGTAGTTGGGGCTATGCGACGAGACGAAATCTGGTGAAGGACGATCTGCCGGCGGAAGTGCCCGCGGCCGTTTGCCGCCGCATTCAGATTGCGCAGTTGCTCTATGCGTTCGGCGCTCTGCTGTGCGTGATCAGCACGTATTGGAGCATCGGGTTCATCGTGCTCGTGCAGCTTAACTATGCGGTTGCGCCGGGCGCGTGGCGTCGCGGATGAAAAATGGCGCAGTGTTCGTTTTCAACCCTGCGGATTCTTGGCCGGGTTGCCGGATTTATGCTCTCTCGCGTTACAAGCAGCAGAGTTGCAAGACAATTCTGCGCGGCTACTCTACGGAAATTTTGCCCAGCATCATTAAAAAAATTGACAGTTCAAATTCACGCCGGTTATACTGGCCGGTAATTTAGTGAAGCACGACCTCTATCGAAATTCCGCTGTTGGTTCAAAAGTGTTGGGAAAGTCTTGACAGCAGACGCCGTTACAACCTAAGATACCACGCTTGACCTTTTGCTTTGCCAATACTCAGTAAGGCAGTCAACAACAAATCATCATCTTACGGAAGTGGGCAAGGCGGCAGTTCTGCGATCCACAAGGCCACCAGGAAGTTGAAGGCTTCCACTTGGGTTCCCTCGAGCTGGTTGCGAGCGAGGTTCTTCGAGCGAGTTCAGTTCAAATAATATTCACGCCAAAGAAGCGGGGCGTCTGGGCGCGAGCACGTGCAAATTAGTAATCTTCGCTAAGGCACTCATATGGCTCAGGTTTTTCATCACGCGGCAAACACAGTGGCCAAGGTCACGATGATTGGGGTGATCTTCCTGATCGCGGGGCTGGGCATTTT
>DASZAA010000117.1:0-11379 GCA_035945615.1 Terriglobia bacterium | reverse complement strand
CGGCGCTCAGAAAAATGGATTGAAATGCGTGGAAGCGGACGAACGGGTCGCGCTTGTAAGGCTCGATCACCAGAAAGATGATTCCGGTGATGAAACCCAGAATGTAAGTGAGCAGGGCCGCGACGTTGGATGTCATGGGCGCCGAGCCCGCGCCGAGCGGCGGAGGCGCCGCTGCGCCGCTGCTCCATAGGCCGCCTGTTGCTGCGCCGCAGGACTTGCAAAAAGCGGCTCCTGCATCTACCTGAGTACCGCACTTTGGGCAGAACGCCATAGTTTTCCCTCATTTTCGAAAGATTGGTCAATGCCGTCTTTGCATATTTCCCGGCGGTCAAAGCAATAGAATGCCTCAGGTGACGATAGAGGTTCTTTCGCCAATTCGCCTTCTCATCCTATTCACTTGACCGGTTGCTTTCTTGAGCTGGGGAAACTATACCCGAAGTTATTTGCTCATTCAAGCGAGTTTTGAGTTTGCGTGGCCACCTCGTCGGGAGAGGGCAGAAGCTGACCAGACGGCCATGGCTGTAGCGGCGGGCAAAGCCTATAAGGGGCCGCCGCTACAGGATCCCCGGATTGGGGTGAGCGCGCCCGATATCTTTATGCCAGCCCCGCTTCGCTGAAAGCCTTGTGGATGGCGGCGGCAGTGGCCGCAACTGCCTGGTCGAGGGGCATGGCGCGCAACTGAGCATTAAACGGCTCGGCTTGGATCGGCCCGTCATAGCCAATTGTGGCGAGCGATTGCAGGAATACTTTCACCGGGATCACGCCGGTCGCGGCCGGTAATTCGCGGTGATTGTCATGTTGCTCATCGAGAGGCAGGCGGGGCGCGTCGTTCAAGTCCACCGTGATCACCTGGCGGTTACACAGCGTTTCAATGTCGGCGCCGGTTTCCTGGGCGTTGTACCAGTGCCAGCTATCAAGCTGGATGCCAAGGTTATTGGTCCCGATGGCGACCTCAAGCTCCTTCATTTCTGACATGGTGTGAATGAACGGCTGGCTCTCGCTTCGCCACACGGTGCGTGTCGCCACATATTCAAGCCCCATGCGCTGGCCGTGATCGGCCAGGATTTTGGCGCACTCGCGCAGGCGGCAGGCATGTTGACGGAAATTCTGCAGGTAGGTAAGGGTATTGCTACAAGAGAGGACGTAGGTGCTGACGCGCGAGACGCCCGCGCGCCGCAACACCTCAGCAGCGTCCGGCAGTTTTTTAAGATCGCTGCTGAACGTGGCCTCATCTTTGCGGAAATCTACCGGTAATCCTGCTGCGCCGAACTTCAGATTTTTGGCGGCGAGATCGTCGAGCAGCTTCTTCAGCCCGTCATCGGATAACTGCGCGAACAATTTTTCATCAGGGTCAACAGCCTGAAATCCGTATTGATGGGCGAGAGCGACGGACTGCTCAAACGGCGCGCTGAATCCGATGCGCGAAAGGCTGAGCACGGTGTAGAACTTGCGTGCGAGCGCGGCTGGACTGTCCGAATTAGCGGCACTAGCCGCATGGGCGCTACTAGCGGGCAGTGCCAGCGCCGCCGTAAGGCCGCCTGCCCCAGCGCCCGCTGTGGTGATAAAGTTTCGCCGGGTGAGTTTGCTCATGTTCGTTAGCTCCTTCAGGGTTAAAATTGATTACAAATTCCAGTAGCGAATCCTATTTCAAAAAACCTTGATTCTCTGCTCGCTTTGAGCGCGGTCATTGTGTTTGTAGCGGTGGGCAAAGCCTATCAGAGGCCGCCGCTACAGAATGACGTCCAGGCGCAAAGAACGCGCAGGGTCTATTTTTGCAACCCGCTAGTGTGCCACAGACTGCCACGAAACAATAGCGCGCGGGTTATACTAAGGTTTCATTGAGCATGTTCTTGGGTCCATTCCAATCCGCGATGCGACGTTTGAGCGTCTTTCCAGCCTTGATGATGGCCTCCGCCGTGTTGTCCGCAGGCGCTCTTTTCGCGCAGACAAAGCCAGGCCTTCCATCTGACGCCGTCACCACGCAAAGCATTAAGTTTGCCGAGATTTATCAGGCCTTGCAGCGGAATTACATGGAGCCGGTCAACCCTGACCACTTGATCCTGGAAGGGGCGGTGCGCGGAATGCTTTCCTCGCTCGACCCGTTTTCTTCTTTTTTTGACCGCGACCAATTCGAACAATTGCAGCAGCAAACCCGCGGCGAGGCCGTGGGCTTTGGCTCGATCCTTTACGTTCAGACCGGCAAAGTCACGGTGATTCAGGCGCAGCAAGGATCGCCCTCCTGGAGGGCAGGGCTTGGGCCGGGAGATCAGATTCTGGCGGTGAACGGAATCGCGCTGGATAGCCTGAGCTTTCAGGACCTGATCCGCACGCTGCAGCAGGCGAAATTGCATCCCGCAACGCTCAGCGTGCTGCGACCTGGAGAAAACGCGCCGGTAACGGTGCATTTGCAGCCTGCCGAGGTGGCCCTGCCTACGGTGGACGTGGCCTTTCTCTATTCGGATGGCGTCGCCTACATTCACATCGCTTCTTTTGAATCTAAAACGCCCGAGGAAGTCATCGACGCGCTCAAAAAACTGGGCTATCCCCATTTGAAGGGAATCCTGCTTGACCTGCGCAATAATCCGGGAGGACTGCTGGCGGCGGCCGTGGGCGTCTCCAGCTTGTTCATGGATTCGGGAACTACGGTGCTGACGGTGCGGGGCCGGAGCGTGAAGGAAACGACCTACCGCTGCGTAACGGCGCCGATTGAAGTGAAACTGCCGCTGATTGTTCTGGTGAACGGCAACACCGCAAGCGCGGCGGAAGTGTTGACGGCGGCCCTTCAGGATCACGACCGCGCGCTGGTAGTAGGAGAGCCAACCTTCGGCAAGGGCGTGGTGGAATCGGTGATGCCTTTGAGCGATGACACTGGCGTTGCATTGCTGACCTCCGCCTATTTCACGCCCAGCGGCCGCTCTATTCAGAAGCCGCTTCCGGGGACTGCGTTGGCAAACCCTATTCAAGGTATTCAATCCGGTGATGCTGACTCGCGCTCGGTGTTTCACACTGCCAAAGGGCGCCCGCTCGGCTCGCACGGCGGAATCACGCCGGACGTTCTCGCAGCCACCCCGGAACTCGATCCGTGGATGCAGTTCCTCGACCAGCGGGGCTTCTTCAGCATGTTTGCCACCGAATACGTGACGTATCATAGCAAAATCACCCAAGCGTTCCAGCCCGACGATGAAACACTGCAAGAATTCCGCAATTTTCTCACAGCGCAAAGAATTCGGTCGCCGGATGAATACTGGTCTAAAGACCAAGAACTCTTGAAAAATAAGCTGCAAGCGGCGCTCTTTGATCTGGTTTTTGGTCTCGATTTTTCCAATCAAGCCGCCGTGCGTAACGACCCGCAAGTGCAAAAGGCGGCGAGCCTCTTTCCCAAGCTCCCTGAACTGCTCAATAGCCCTGTCCAGCAGTTGACGGCGTCCGGCCGCTGACACGGGAGTTGTCATCCTGAGCGGTTAGGGCGGACCTATGTATTTCAGGTCCGCGGCTCGTACCCAAGTTCCCGATGAAAGGCCGCGGACCTCAACAACGGAGGTCCGCGCTACACATCTAGCCCGTCACACCACTCTGAGATTTTTGAGACGAACGGGATAAATGGGACGCTTTTTCTGACGGACCGGCGGTGACAGCATTACAGGGTGACGGTGCACGGCGCGCGTGCTACTATCCGAAGCGAAGAGCAACAAAATTCAACCGGGAGAACAGTCACCATGGCTGTGCCTACACTCTTACCGACTGCCGCGCGGGACGAAACCTTCGGGGGCGTTACCTATCACATCCAGGGCGAATTAGTTCCGGCACTGATCATCGAGCTGAGCGCCATGCCGGTTTACTTTGAGCATCATGTTCTGCTTTGGAAAGACCCGCAGGTGCAAATCGGTGTGAAGGCGGTGAAGGGCGCTTTCAAGCGGATGATGGCGGGCATTCCGGTCTTTCTTACCGAGGCTGTGGGACCGGGGCGCGTCTCATTCAGCCGGGACGATGCGGGGCACGTTTTTGCTATTCATCTGAAGCAAGGGCAATCGATTGACGTGCGCGAGCATCAGTTTCTCGCCGCCACCGAAAGCCTGGAGTACGGCTACTCGCGGATCAAGGGCGTGGCCAACATTCTCTACGGCGGGACTGGCTTTTTTATCGATAATTTTGCCAGCGACCGGGGCGAAGGCATTGTCTGGTTGCACGGCTATGGCAACGTGTTTGATCTGGTGCTGCAGCCAGGGGAACAGATTGACGTGGAGCCTGGCGCCTGGATTTATAAGGATAAATCCGTGGGGATGCAATCCATGTTTCAACGCCTTTCGGCGGGCTTATTTGCGAGCGCCGGGCAAATCTCCTGGAACCGCTTCACCGGCCCAGGGCGGATTGGAATTCAGTCCATGTCGGTTCATTTGCCGACGGCGGAGTGAGAGGATTGGCTTATTATAGCGATCGCGTCGGCCCGCGCCAGTCTTTATGCTGCAGTAATCGCCAACCAAAGCATAAAAACAGATATGCCCTCAGGATGCTGCAAAAGCCGATTCTGTCATGCTGAGCAAAGCGAAGCATCTGCTTTTGATATTGAAAACAAAGAACTGAGATTCTTCGCTTCGCTCAGAATGACAGGCTTCAACCCTTTTGCAGCATCCTGCTAGAGCAGGTGATCTACATTGTTTTGGCGAAACATCCTTTCGGTTTTAGGGTTTCTGCGCCTTCCTGCAACTTATGCTAAAATTTTCATTGGAGTTCCACCCGCAGCGTTGAAAGGCCCGCAAATATTATGCCTAAAGTAGGACTGGTCAGTTTAGGCTGTCCTAAAAATCAAGTGGATAGTGAAGTCATGCTCGGCCTGCTCGCGCGCGAAGGGTACGATCTGGTGTCCGACGCCGCGAGTGCGGACGTGATCATCGTCAACACATGCAGTTTTATCGGGCCCGCCAAGCAGGAATCGATTGACACTATCCTCGAAATGGCGGAACTCAAAAAGACTGGCGCAGCGAAGCGGCTGGTGGTGGCCGGCTGCCTGGTGGAGCGATACCGGCGGCAGATTCTTGACGAAATGCCGGAAGTAGATTGCGTCATTGGTACGAACGAGGTCGAGCGCATTGTCGCAGCGTGCCAAGGAAGCGGCTCAGCCGGCTCAGGCAGCCACGAACGGGAATTCACCGCGCGCCCCGATCCCTATCTTTATCACGAATTCACACCTCGCGTACTTTCGACCGTCCCCCACACCGCCTACATCAAGATTGCCGAAGGGTGCGACCATACGTGCTCGTTCTGCGTGATTCCACAGATGCGCGGGCAGTTTCGCTCGCGGCGGTTTGAGTCCGTGGTGCGCGAGGCGGAAAACCTCGCCGCTCAGGGCGCGCGCGAATTAACATTGGTGGGGCAGGATAACACTAGCTATGGAGAGGATCTCGGCTTGCGCGACGGCTTGGCCATGCTCCTCAGGGAATTGGCGAAGACGCCCGAGTTGGTGTGGCTGAGGTTTCTCTATTGCTATCCGAATCGCGTGACGGAAGCTTTAATCGCCGCGGTGGCGGACTCTCCGCGAGTGGCGAAGTATTTCGATATACCATTCCAGCACGCCAGCGGTTCGGTGCTGAAAGCGATGCGCAGAGGCTCGAACGGCGCGCAGTTTCTCAAGCTGATTGGAAAAATTCGCGCTGCGATTCCCGGCGTAACACTGCGCACGTCATTCATCGTGGGTTTTCCCGGCGAGACCGAAGACGACTTCAAAGCGTTGATGGATTTCACGGCCGCCGCTGAGTTTGACCGCCTGGGCGTATTCCAGTATTCAAACGAAGAGTCCAGCGCATCATTCCGGCTTTCTGATCCGGTAAGCGCCCGGGTAGCGGCGAGCCGCCGGCGGAAGCTCCTTGCGCTGCAACGCCGCATCTCGCGCCGCAAGTTGAAGGCGCTGGTTGGAAAGCGGCTGCCGGTCCTGGTGGAGGGCCGCGCGGCTGAGACGGATTTGCTGTTCCGGGGCCGCTTTGAATCACAGGCGCCCGAAGTCGACGGCCAGGTTTACATCAATGATTTTTCCGGGGGCGAGCCGCGTGCGGGAGAGTACCGCTGGGCGACGATCGCTGAATCGTCTGATTATGATCTTGTGGCGCGACTGGAGGCGGAATACTTTGCCGAGCCTCAACCAGGGGGAAGGGAAGAGGACGCAATCACGGGGCTGGTTCAGATTCAGCCCACGGCTTCCATCGCCTATGGCCGCTCATCGCCCTATGTGCCCAATTTGTAAACGCGAAGTGGGAATGCGCAATAACCCTTTCCGGCCATTTTGCAGCGAGCGTTGCAAGATGATCGACCTTAGCCACTGGCTTGCGGGGAAGTATTGCATTTCCTCTCCAATTGCGAAAGCTCTGAATGAGGGTGGGGATAGCGTCTCATCGGATCGCAGCGGCGGCGCAGAGGCAGAGGTTGAGTAAGTCGCGGGCAGGTGTTGCGGTGTGGCTGGCGACGGTGGGGCCGGTTGGGCATTTTCCCGTTGCGCCCGGAACGGCGGGATCGGTTGTGGGCGTGGTCCTGACGATGCTTATTCGCCGCCTGCCCCTTGCGCCTTGGGAATTTTCTCTGACGATGGGCGCGTCGATTGCAGTGATTTTTGCTTTGGGTGTTTGGGGGGCGTCTAGCGCTGAGCGATTCTATGGCGCGACTGACCCTGGCTGCGTGGTGATTGACGAAGTTGCCGGGCAAATGGTGGTTTTCCTGTTTCAAGCCACAGCAGGCTGGCTGATCCTATTGGCAGGTTTTATTTTTTTTCGCGTTTTTGACGTCCTCAAGCCATTTCCAGCGCGGCGCGCCGAGCATCTGCCCGGAGGATGGGGCATTATGGCCGATGATATGGCAGCGGGCGCTTACGGTGCAGTCGCGTTGTTCCTGGTGGGATTTGCCATTCGATGAGTTTGTGGAAGAAGACAAGCAAGGCGCAAGAGGTTATGCAGAAGCCTGGCCCAGCCCCTAAACGACCGGCGATTACGGAGGTTGCCCCGAAGGCGGCAATCTCAGGCGGTGAGATTACCATTCGCGGGAGTGGGTTCACCGAAAACGGGAACGCGCCGCCACTGGTGCGCTTTGGCGGGCGCGAGGCAAGCTTGCTGATGAGCTCGCCAAGCCGCATTGTGGCAAGGGTCCCGGACGGGGCCGTGAGCGGCGACCTGACGGTCGAGACGAGCGCCGCCACCAGCGCCCCGGCCGCAATTGCAGTGGGCGCGATGATTGCGGAGAATGTCCATCCGGTTGCAAACCCGGCCGTGGACGCAGAGGGCAATGTATTCACCACTCTGAGCGGCAGCCGGGGACAGAAGACCCCGGTTTCGATTTACAAAATCAGCCCGGCGGGCGACGTCAGCCCATTTCTGATGGACATCGTGAACCCGACCGGCCTGGCGTTTGATCGCGACGGCTTGCTGTACGTATCGAGCCGCGCGGACGGGACCATTTACCAAGTGACGCCCGCGGGACGCCGCTCGACTTACGCGGAAGGCATGGGCATTGCCACTGGGATCGCCTTCGACCGCGCCGGAGACTTGTATGTCGGCGACCGGAGCGGCACGATTTTCAAGATCAATCATGCTCGCCAGATTTTTGTGTTTGCCACGATCGAGCCGAGCGTCGCGGCCTATCATCTTGCTTTTGGTCCGGATGGATGTCTTTACGTGACCGGACCCACAACGTCAAGCTTCGATCAGATATATCGCATCTCTCCGCATGGAGAGGTGTCACCGTTCTACCGAGGGCTTGGCCGGCCTCAAGGCTTGGCGTTCGACGCCCAGCGCAATCTGTATGTCGCAGCATCACTCGCCGGGAGACGCGGTGTAATTCGCATCACACCCGAGGGCGAGGGCAGCCTTGCGGTTTCCGGGCAGGGGCTTGTCGGACTCGCCTTTTCTGGTCGTGGCTCTATGATCTTGGCCTCGAGCAACGCGCTTTACAGGCTTGACGCCGGAATTGAAGGGTTGCGCTTGCCGGTCGAGGGAGCTTGATAAGTTTCTTTAAGCCAGCTTTTCGAACCGCCCTTACCGCCCATTGCTGCGCAATTCTGCCGCGTGGGTTCACGAACCCTCATGGACGCTGAAATCATCGCTGTGGGTTCCGAGATGCTTACCGCTCACGGCCACGAAACAAACTCGCTCTATCTTACCGGCAAGCTTAATTCTTTAGGCATTGAAGTACGTCTCAAAACCGTGGTTGGAGACCACCACGACGCGCTGGCGCGCGTTTTAGAGGGCGCGCTTAAGCGATCTGGACTTGTGATCGTAACGGGTGGTCTTGGTCCGACAGAGGATGACATTACGCGCAATGTGTTGTCAGACGTAACCGGACGCGCGCTTCAGGAGAACGGCGAAGTTCGCGCCCGGATCGAAAAACGGTTCCAGCGTCTAGGCCGTGACATGCCGCCGAACAACTTGCGGCAGGCCATGATCCCGGAAGGGGCTGAGTGGATCGAAAATGCAAATGGCAGCGCGCCCGGGATCTGGCTTGAGCACGATGGAGTGGTGATGATCCTGCTGCCAGGCCCCCCCTGGGAGCTTGAGGCCATGTTCGAAACGGCCTGCATGGCGCGCCTTGAGCGCTTCGCGGGTAGCGAGCGTATCCGCACGCGCGTTTATAAAATCATCGGCTTGCCTGAGTCCGAGGTAGACCGCCGCATTGCGCCTCTCTACAAGCCTTACACAAACCCGGTCACCACGATTTTAGCCAAGCCGGGAGCCATCGAAGTGCATTTGCGCGCCCGGGCGCCGGGCGGTCAGGAGGCCGACGCGCTGCTGAGTGAGCTTGGCGATAAGATCGAGCTGGCACTGGGCGATCAGGTTTTTTCGACGCGCGGCGAGACGCTCGAAGAAGTGGTGGGCATGTACCTGGTGATGAAACGCGCGACGGTTGCGGTAGCGGAAAGTTGTACCGGAGGGCTGCTGAGCCAGCGGCTTACCTCCACAGCAGGAAGTTCAAATTACTTTCTTGGCGGCGCGGTTTGCTATAGCAACCCGCTCAAAATCAGTTTGGCTGGCGTCCCCGCGGCGATTCTCGAAGAACACGGCGCCGTCTCCAAGCAAGTTGCCAATGCGCTTGGGGAAGGCATTCGCCGCCGCGCTGATTCCGCGATCGGAATCGGCATCACGGGCATCGCGGGGCCGGGGGGCGGAAGTCCAGAAAAGCCGGTCGGACTGGTGTTTATTAGCCTTGTGGACGCGCGCGGCGCCGTCGTTAGGGAATTCCGTTTTCCGGGGAACCGTGAGCGGATTCGATACTGGGCTTCACAGATGGCGCTCGAAATGATTCGCCGCAGGATACGAGACTAACCTAGGTTCGGGCTGCGCGCAGACTTTTGCAAATGAGAGCCTTCATCGCCATCCCTCTGCCCGAGGCCGTTCTAAGCGCGTTGGCGCAGTGGCAGGAATCGCTTCGCTCGGTTTCGAACTCCTCTCCGAAGGGCGAGAGCATTGTGAAGTGGGTGCGGCCCGAGGGGATTCATCTCACGCTCAAATTTCTTGGTGAGATCAACGCAGCGAAGGTAGAACAGGTCATTACGGCGTTGACTCCGCTTAGCGATTTTCCAGCCCTGACCCTCGAAGTGAAAGGATTGGGCTGCTTTCCAAATTGTGAACGTCCGCGCATTTTGTGGGCCGGAGTGATCGCGCCACGCGCTTTGCCTGACTTTGCCGCAAAGATTGAAGCTGCCCTGTCCGGACTTGGGTTTCCCTCCGAAAAACGCTCTTTTTCACCCCATCTGACGCTGGCTCGCTTTGGAGACGGCCGTCCGCAGCCCTGGGTTAAATCCGCAGTGCGCGAGTCAAATGGCCGGATTGCGGGGCGGTTCGAGGTTTCCGAGTTCTGGTTGTTTGAAAGCCAACTTATGCCGGGCGCTCCCGCGCGCTATCGCCGCGTCGCAAGTTTCTCCCAGAAAATTTGAGCGCGGCGCGTCCCCGGCAATGATTGAGGAGCGCGTCGCGCTCACGAATTATTCGGACCGCCGGCAGTCGATGCGTTCTACCTGCCTGCCGGCAGCGAAATGTCAGTGCTGATTAGTGAAGTTCGACAATGAACACGTCGGTCCGGCATTCGCCTGAGAAAGGACAGCCGGAGGTTCCCTGTTCATCGCCGAGAGACCATTCCCAGTCAGAAGTGAACATATAAAATTTCCCGTCCTGGGAAACATTGCCTCTTGGGGTGGCCCAAAAGTTTGAGGTTTCGACCGCGTCTGCGTTCCAGGCAGTCGAAGCGCGTGTATGCGCAAAGCGCCAGACCTTGCTAGGCCCTGTTGTCGCCACGCAGACGATCTCCCGGTCGTAGACCGCGGTGATTTGCAACAAGGGATTAGTGAGGAGGCTCAGCGTGCCGTCTCCCTGTCCGGCGCTTGCCCCGGCATAAAATGATCCGCAGACCGGCATTGTATCGGAAGGATTATCGTCGTTCCAAGTCCAGTGGCTTCCAGTAAATTGCGGTGGCGTGGGGAGTGGATTGACGAGTTCGGTGAAGCTGCCGAGGTTGGACAGCGGCCGGATGACCACCTCGGCCATATCGTTGTCATTCGGATCGTTGATCAAGTGAGAATACCCGAGGGCCATGTGGCCGCCACAGGAATTTGCAATAAAAAGGCAAGTGGTGACTTGGTTGGTTCCTGGCTGCCAGAAGAACACGGTTTGAGACTCTTGATTGTCAACGCGAAGGTAGGAACCATCTCGACTGAGCCGGGCCCCGTGAACGTTGTACCCTGCGGTGCTCTGTGAAGGCGGCGATGCTGAATTTGCAACGAGGGGATTCGTTTGTAAGTAAGCGCCGCCAACCGGTCCTTGCGTGTTTTGGAGAGTTTCCCCGCCCGGCGCAGTGCCAATGTAAACGTTGAACGGCGTGCATCCTGACAAGCTATTGTTGTATGGATCGCAGCCCGATCCTTCCATGGCCAATTCGCTCGAATTAGAAAGCTGAGACGGTAACGTGACGGTCAGGCTTCCCGGTGCGGAAAGGTAGATGGGGCCCTCCTCTGGAGAAGGCGTGGTCTCACCGTCAGCCGGATTAGACCGGGTCACCGCGGTAATCTTTACGTAGTAGGTGCCCGCCGGCAAGCTGCCCGAGCCGGGATTCGGCGTAACCACAGGTGCCGGGGGAGGTGGCAACTGGCCCACTTGGTTGGCAACAGGTGTGGGCGACATATTTGTACCTCCGACCATGCCGGTTTGAGTGTCATACCAGTAGCAGGCTCCGGCGCCGTTGTTTGCGGTGCGGTCGTAAAACGTGACGAGCGTCGTATCGCCTTGGTCCACGCCCCCGAAATAGTCACTGAATTTGGTGTCGTCTGTGCTGACGTTTGGTTCGCCTGGGTACATCCACGGTTGAGAAACGTAGCTTGGAAGGCCAGGGCAGTTTGCGAAATCATAGACGAGC
>DASZAA010000116.1:0-5273 GCA_035945615.1 Terriglobia bacterium | reverse complement strand
TTCGGACGATAATTTTCGCAAAAGGCTCATCGATTCTCTTCGATCCACCCACTGCAGCGTGCAAGAAGCGCACGGCGGCGCCGAAGCTCTCGCTCAGCTTGAAGAAGGCTATTATCAAGCTTTGCTGCTCGACCATTGGCTGCCTGACTTGGATGTGAATGAAATTCAGAGCATTGTTAAGAAACGACATCCGCACGTGAAAGTGCTCGTGATGGACCCGGACGAAGGAGAGCACAGCAGCAATGGTAATGAGGAACCGTGTGCCGCTCCGGCCCCAGGTGATGTTCTCGAAGCATCCGCAGGTTCGGCGAATGGACCTGCCCTCCAACCTAGCGCAATTGCGACTGAAGAAGAACATTGCAATCTGACAGTTGAGCCGCTGCCTGGGATGATCGGCGTCAGCCAGGCCATGCAGCATCTGTACCGGATTTCGCGCCTGGTGGCTCAGCATTCGACAACGGTTTTGCTAACCGGTGAGACCGGCACGGGCAAAGAGTTGGTGGCGAAGGGTATTCACCTGCTTAGCCCACGGCATAAGCAACCTTTTGTGACGGTAAACTGCGCCGCCATCCCTGAGGCTCTTCTTGAAGCAGAAATGTTTGGCTATGCGCGAGGCGCCTTCACGGGGGCATTTCAATCCCGCATGGGACGCATTCATGCGGCCCACGGTGGAACGCTTTTTCTGGATGAGGTGGGAGACCTTCCGCTCAGCATGCAAGCCAAGCTCTTGCGCTTTCTTCAGGAGGGCGAGGTGCAACGGCTCGGCGGCCCAGATGTGGTCCGGGTCGATGTGCGCGTCATCGCAGCCACAAATGCCGATCTGGCCAAGCGCGTGGCGGAAAAAGCCTTCCGCGAAGATTTGTTCTATCGTCTCTCAGTCTTCCCTATTGATCTAGCTCCGCTGCGCGAGCACCCTGAGGATATTCTTCCCTTGAGCGCAAGTTTTCTGAATATATTCTGCCAGGAGGGAAACCTTCCGTCGAAAACAATCTCCGCCACTGCCCTTAAGCTGATGGGAAAGCATCCGTGGCCCGGAAATGTGCGCGAGCTCCGGCATGTGATCGAGAGGGCCTTTATTCTTTCCGAACACTACGTGGAAATCCTTCCTAAATACATCAGCCTGCAAACGCCTTGGCGGCAAGTCTAGCCCGGATTATTCATGAACCATCGGAAGCTTGCGAAAGGGCGCGGATTTATCCGTCCCTAAAGGTGTTCTGGAGTGATGAATCCGTTTCATACCTGGTGTTAAAAAATAGCCCCGTGCTTACCCCAATACCTCCCATTCCAATGCGGATAAGAGAAAATTTAGCTCCCGAGCCGGGAAATGGCATGGGTCGTGCTTTTCTGTAGCCTGCTATGCCAACTTTGCCTGCCACCCGGCAAAAATGTTCAATTGGGCCAATAGGCTCTAATGAACCTATCCTGCTGGACCGCGAATCGCTCCTGCAGGCGTTTGAGTCCTTTACTCACGTCGCGGGTTCGCTTGAGACCTCTTACCTCAAGCTCCAAGGGGAGCTTGCCATGTTGCGGCACGAGCTTGAGATTAAGAACCAGGATTTGGCGCGCAGTCTTTCCGAAAATAAACGGATCAAGACTTATCTTGCCGGCTTGCTAGAGGACCTGCCGTGCGGGGTTCTGGCCGTAGACGGCGCTTTCCGCCTGCGGTTTGGAAACCCGCTTGCCCGCAAGCTTTTGATTGCCGCTCCGGATGATGGCTCGCATTCCCTCCCCTTGATTCCCGAGTCCCTCGGCTCAATTCTGATGGAAATTGCGTCGGAGGCGCCTGGTGCAGAACGGATTTGGGCGCTTGATACACAGGAAGGTAAAAAGTTTTTTGCGGTGACGTGCGCCATGCGGCCGCAGGCCGGCTCCGCGGACGGCGAACAGGTGTTTATCCTGCGCGATGCCACCGAACAGAAGCGCCTGGAAGAGGAGCGCGAGTTTGCACGCCGCATGAGGGCGCTCGCCGAAATGACCGCTTTGCTGGCTCATGAGATTCGCAACCCCCTCGGCAGCCTTGAGCTTTTTGCCGGGCTGATCAAGGATGCCACAAAAGACCAAACCGAAGTTTCGCAGTGGGTTGTCCACATGCAGGCGGGGTTGCGGGCGCTGTCGGCGACCGTCAATAACGTCTTGCATTTTCATTCCATGTCGCCCTCGCAGCTCACACCGCTCGATGCCGTCGAGCTGCTGGCAAACACGGTTGAGTTTTTGCAGCCCCTGGCGCTCCAGCGCGGGATGGGGATTGAATTTACCCCAGAGTGTCTCGAGGTCCTGCTTCCCGCAAATGCTCACCGTCTGCAACAGGTGTTTTTCAACCTGGCGATCAATGCCTTCCGCGCCATGCCCGCGGGGAAAAGATTGAAAATCCGCGTGGGCATCGAGTCAATTGGCCAGAACAGCCCGAGTGACCGGCGGGGCAGCTCACGCAAGGCCCGGATCGATTTTGAAGACGAGGGCGTGGGGATCGCACCTGAGCATCTTGAGAAAATATTTGACGCGGGATTCTCCACGATGAAGAGCAGCCCGGGCCTCGGTCTTGCGGTTTGCAAGCGCGTAATTGCAGATCACCGGGGGACGCTCAAAGTCAAAAGCGAATTGGGCAAGGGAACTATTTTTTCTCTCTATTTGCCCGTTCTGGGGGCGCATTCATGAGACAAAGCGTGATCGTCGTCGATGACGAGATGGCCATGCGGACGGCGCTGGAGGCGAACTTCCGCCGCCAGGGATGGAAGGTGCGGACGGCCTCGGGAAAAACCGAAGCTCTCGATCTTTTTAAGACAGAGCCGTGCCCGCTTGTGATTACGGATATGCGCATGCCGGACGGCGACGGGCTTGGCGTGATGCACGGTGTCCGCGCTCTTGGTCCATTGACCAAAGTTATTTTGCTTACCGCCTTTGCTAATATTCAGGACGCAGTGGCCGCAATGAAAGAGGGCGCCAGCGATTATTTGATCAAGCCGGTGACTTTTGAGGAGCTGCGGCGGGTAATCCAGGGCACGCTGAAACCTGACGCGGCAGCGGCGTCCGCGCCCGCGGAAAGCAGGCTCATTGGGGAATCGCCCCGCTTTCGCACCGTGATTGAGCGGGCGCGTCAGGCGGCGAAGTCGAACGCCGACGTTCTGATTGAGGCGGAAAGCGGCACCGGCAAGGAGATGGTGGCCCGCTTTATCCATGAGGCGAGCGCGCGCACCAAAGGTCCCTTCGTAGCGGTCAACTGCGCGGCCTTTCCCGAAGCTTTGCTCGAAAGCGAGTTGTTCGGCCATGTGCGCGGAGCGTTTACAGGAGCAAGCGCCACCAAGCCGGGCAAGTTCGAGCTGGCAAGCGGCGGTACGTTGCTGCTGGATGAAATCGGCGAAATGCCACTGGTACTGCAGCCCAAGCTGCTGCGTGTACTTCAGGAACGCGAAGTCGACCGGCTGGGTGATACTCGATCCGTTCCGGTGGATGTGCGCGTAATTGCCACCACGAACCGGTCACTACGGGAGCTTGCTCAGGAGGGCAAATTCCGCCTTGATCTCTATTACCGGCTTAACGTGATTCCGCTTTCAATCCCGCCTCTGCGCGAGCACCCGGAGGATATTCCCGTTCTCGCCGGGTACTTTGCGCGTAAGCACGGGGAGCCGGCGGCGAGCGCCGCGACGGATCTCTCGAGCGAGTTCCTGGAGCGACTGAAGGATTACGACTGGCCGGGCAACGTGCGCGAGCTGGAGAATTTTGTGCGCCGCGCCATCGCGCTCTCAAAAAGCGGAGAGATCGGGGTGGAGGCTTTTGAAGGCTTAAGCATGAGGCCTACGGCGGCGACTAGCGCGCTTGAGCCAGGGGTGACCATGCGCGAGGCAGAAAAAGAGTTGCTGGCGCGAACCCTCGAAGCGACGGGTGGAAACCGCACGCGTGCGGCCGCCATGCTCGGAATCAGCCTGCGTACCATTCGCAACAAAATTCGTGAATACGGCTTGCCGCCGAGGGAGGCTCTATGAACCCTAAAAGCTGGCTGGACACGGAATCGATTGATAAAATTCTGCGCTACATGAACGTGACCAGCTTCCGCGAGAAGCTGGTGGTAGGCAACATCGCCAACATCGATACGCCGGGCTACCAGACCCAGGATATTAATTTCCAGGATTCGCTTGAGCGCGCCGATCAAAGTTTTGAGGATGGCGCCGCGCCTCCGCCGCCGCAGGTTTACGAGCCGCAAGGGTTGATCGAGCGGCCCGACGGCAACAACGTCAGCTTGGACCGCGAGGCGCTGATCCTTTCAAGCGTGCAACTGCAATATCGCACGGCAATTGCACTGCTGCGGCAGGAATTCAGCCGCATTCAGATGGCAATCAACGAAAACAACGGAGCGTAAATATGAACCTGTTCAATCTGCTTGACGTCAGCGGTTCAGCCCTGGTAGCCGAACGCGAACGCGCCGAAATTGTCGCCACCAACCTGGCGAACGCCGAGACCACGCGCACGCCGGGCGGCGGGCCTTACAAGAGGCAGGAGGTGGTGTTTGGGACGGAGAGCGTGACTGCGCCCTCGTTTGGCGAGGCCTACAGCTCAGCAGCGGATAATGCGGTGAAGGGCGTTCAGGTGGAGAAGGTGGTGACCGACCCCACGCCTCCCGTGCGGCGCTATGATCCTTCAAACCCAGACGCCAACACGCAAGGATACGTGGAGTACCCGGCCATTAACCCGGCTGAAGAGGTAGTGGATATGATGGAGGCGGCACGTTCCTACGATCTTAACGTAGACGCCGTGCAAGCCACCAAGGGGATGATCACGCAGGCGCTAACGATATTGAGTTGACATACTGTGCAAGCGGCCCCTTAGAAACCTTTGGCCGCTGGGTTTCAAACAGTCAAGACCGGCGGCGTCTCGCCGCCGCTACAGCTACCTTTCGGAGAGAAATTGCATGACGTTTATTCCTTCAAGCCTTCCGCCGATTGATCCGGCCAGCTTCAACCAGCAGCAAGTCAATCAAATTTCGGGCAACCAGCCACAGTTCATCGATACGCTGAAGCAAACGCTTCAACAGGCGCAGCAAATCCAGAGCGACGCCGACCAAAAAGTGTCTTCCGTGGTGAGCGGGCAGGGGGGCGATATCCAATCCGCCATGGTGGCGGCGGAAAAAGCTAACCTCTCGTTTGAGATGGTTATGGAAGTCCGCAACAAGATTGTGCAGGCGTATCAGGATGTTTACAACATGCAGTTTTAGCGGCCTCAAAGGGATGCTGCAGCGGCGGCCTCTGGCCGCCGGATCTTAATATTAAAGACCGGCGGCC
>DASZAA010000115.1:0-14341 GCA_035945615.1 Terriglobia bacterium | reverse complement strand
TGGGCGGATTCGACCGATTGAAGTGGAATGGCGAGCGCGCTAACGGCTCTCTTCACAGGGAGCTCAACTGAGGCGTACATGCCAGGCACAAGAGCATAAGTTGGATTGGGAACTTCGACTTCGGTGTGCATGGTACGCGTGTCGAGGTCGATCTGGCCGGAAACCCGCGCCACCTTTCCCTGAAACGCGCGGTTAAGGGAGGGTACGTCCACGTCCACCGTTTCCCCAATGCGCACGTCGGGGACGACTTCCGCGGGTACGGGGATTACCAGCCGCAGCAAATCATTCTGAGAAAGATGGCAAAGAGGTAGGTCATTTTGGCTGCTGGAAGTGCCAGCAGGGAGAAGCGAGCCGGTATAGGCGTTCAGCTTGGTAATAACTCCATCGAATGGAGCCGTGATGCTCGAATAATTTTCCAGGTCTTTGTCGCGCGCGAGTGTAGACCGGTCTACGGCCAACTCCTGCTGCGCGGCGGCGAGCGCGTCCCGCGCCGCCGAAACTGCGGCGGCGGATTCCGCGTCTTTTCCCTGCGCCACATCGATCTCTTCTTGCGCTACAAGCCCGGGCCTGGTGCTCATGACGCCCTCAAGCCGCGAGTATGTCAGGTGCGCCACGTTGGCGGCGGATTCGCCACTCACAAGCTCTGCCCGGGCGCGCGCCAGTTCCTGCTGGTCGCGCGCAACAGACGCCTGGTCCCGCAAAACCTGGGCGTTCAACTCAGGAACATCGAGCACGGCTAGAAGCTGACCAGTCTTCACGTGAGTTCCCCAGTTGATGTAGAGCTTCTTGATATAGCCGGAAACCTTGGCATGAATGTCGATTTCCTGATAGGGGATGAATTCGGAGGCAATTTTGAGATTATTTGAGAGGTCCTCGCGCTTTACCGCGACCACGCCCACCGTGACCGCCGGAACGTCCCGATGAGCCGCATTGCTGTGCGAGCAAGATGAAATCACAAGCAACATGCCGGCGAGAAGTGCCGGGAGGGCTATTCGGGCGGCGCTCCGGCCCTGGGTCCTGATCCACTCGCAATCTTGTTTTCCGGTCATGCTGTATTCCTCCTCCGCAACCCGTTAAGGGGTCGTTTTCACAATGTCGCGCAACTTCTCCAGGGAAAAATCGGGTGATTGGCAAATCGCAATGATTCGCCGTTCCTCTTGCCGGTGCCGCTCCACCACCGCGGGAATCTGGCTGGCGATATTCTTGGGGACGATCTGAACACCGTGCCGGTCGCCGTGGATCAAACTGCCTGGCCGGACGCGCAATCCCGCTATTTCTACTGGTTCTCCAAACTCAACGATGTGTACGTAAGAATGCGAGATGGCGATATGGCCCGCGAAAAGGTGGAAGCCAGTTGGCTCGATGGCATTGAGATCGCGCACCGCTCCGTTGGTGACGTACCCTACGCACCCAAGCGCGCGGCAGATGGTTGAGTGCACTTCGCCCATAAAAGCTCCCACTCCGGGGCTCGAATCTACATCCTGCAGAACCACCACGCGCGGCGTGGGAATGGTGAGAATGTAATCCCACCAATCGGTGCGATGGGAAAAGCTCAGGGTTCGGGGAGGAGGCAGCGATGGAGAAATCGGCGGCGTGGCCGAGCGAATCCTGCCCGGAACGGCGTATCCGAGCATCGGCGGCTGTTGCGGAAAAATACTATGAACGCCGCTGTTGTGGGCAAATCCTTCATTCCGAAGACGGACGTTGAAGGTTTCAATCGCATTGGCGACCGCGCACGTATCGAGGCGCCGCAACCCCTCAAATTGCTCCGGCGTCAGAGTTGCTTCCATACGGATTGCTCCATAATGGCTCGCGTAGGAACGCATTCAGCGTTCTCCGCGAGGATGAATTATATAATCGCAAGAATCTTAGCTACGGATTGGTATCGGAAAATTAGCGGGAAGTTAAGCTTGGGGAGGAGGGCGCAGCCTGAACCATCCGCGGAGGGTTGCAGTTTGCGGAGTAGGAACTTCAATGGGAAGGATGAGATATTCGGTTGTCTCGCCGCGATCGAGCACGATTGTCGCGTGAGGCCGGACTACAAAGTAAAGTTGCGCGTGGCCGGCGTCTAAAGACGCATTGGGTGGCAAGTCCCATCCTCGGCCGCCGTCAAAATGATAGTGTCCGTGCCGCGCCCGTTCGCCGAAAGACATCAAGGCAACGACGACAAGAATCCCAATTGCGCCCGCAAATAGGAATCGTCTTGATTTGATGCTTCTCACCGCGTTCCCTATGCTTTTTATCCCGGCTCGCTACGCAGAGTGCAAGGCCAATGACAGCCACTTGCTGCAACTCAAAGATACTATATATCACATTGAAATACAAAGGATGACCGCGGCTGATTGTGATTAAGTTTGGGGGCGCTGAATCACGGTTATCGCACCGCTGGCGGGCTCGGCAGAGGCAAGTGTGGTAGGCGGGGCTATTTTTCAGTTGACGCGCAACGCCGGTGCCTATAAATTTAGCCATTGTTCCGCGTTACACCAAAGCGAGACTCCAAACAGGCGAGACTCAGCATGACACTAGGCCAGCCGGCCTCAATTAAACTTTTGGACGGAGGTTAGACCATGAAAGTTGGGTTGTTTGTTGTTCTATTTTCCAAGCTTAGCCTTGAGGATGTGATCAAAAAGATCAAGCCTCTTGGCATTCACACCATCGAGATTGGCGCCGGAAACTATCCGGGGGACGCGCATCTGAAGCTCGATTGGCTGAGCTCGTCCGCCAAGGTGAAGGAATTTAAGCAGCTATTGGACGATCAGGGCATCACCATCAGCGCCCTGAGTTGCCACGGCAATTCGCTCCATCCGAATAAGCGATTTGCGGACGCGTGCGCGGAGGCCAGCCGCAAGACCATCCTGATGGCTGAGAAGCTTGGCGTGACCCGGGTTATTGATTTTTCCGGGTGCCCGGGCGATTCGGACAACGCTAAATTTCCAAATTGGGTGACGACGCCCTGGCCCCCTGATTATCCCGATCTACTCAAATGGCAGTGGGAAAAGAAGGTGATTCCTTATTGGAAGAAACACGCAAAATTTGCCGAGAATCACGGAGTAAAAGTCGCCATTGAAATGCACCCCGGCTTTGTCGTCTATAATCCGGAAACCATGCTGCGCCTGCGCACCGAGGCGGGTCCCGCTATCGGTTGCAACTTCGATCCCAGCCACATGTTCTGGCAGGGTATTGACCCCTGCGTGGCGGTTCGTGCACTCGGCGAGGCTGTCTTTCATGTTCACGCCAAGGACACGCGCATTTACGAAGTCAACTCCAAGGTCAACGGCGTTCTGGACAACAAGCCTTACAAGGACGAGAAAAACCGCTCCTTCATTTTCCGCACGGTGGGCTACGGGCACGGCACGGAATTCTGGACCGACCTCGTTTCCACCTTGCAGATGGTAGGGTATGACGACGTGCTTTCTATCGAGCACGAAGACAGCCTGATGTCAGTCGATGAGGGTGTGACCAAGGCTGCCGCGTTCCTCAATCAGGTAGTTATCAAGGAAAAGCTTACCGAGATGTGGTGGGCGTAAGGAATTTACTCATTAAGCGATTGAACCGTGGAATCATCGAAGGGTTCTCCGGCGGTAATGTCCCTACAGATCAATGAATCAATTCGGAGGTTAACCGAATGACGGAACTGAACGTTGCAATTCTCGGCTATAAATTCATGGGCAAGGCGCATTCAAACGCCTACCGGCAAGTGGGGCGATTCTTCCCGGGCAAGCTCCAGTTCAGGATGAAGGTGCTTTGCGGCCCGGAAAACGCGCCCGTCGAAGCCGCCGCGCGGCAGCTTGGATGGGAAGAATCCTCGACCGACTGGCGCAAGGTGATTGAGCGGAAAGATATCGACGTGATTGATGTCTGCACGCCCAATAATCTGCATTGTCCCAACGTGATCGCGGCGGCTAAAGCGGGCAAGCACATCATCTGCGAAAAACCTCCTGGCAATAACCTGGCGGAAGCCAAAGAGATGCTGCGAGCGGTGGAGAAGGCGGGCGTCAAGCACATGCTGATGCACAATTATCGCAAGGTTCCCGCCGTTGCATTCGCCAAAAACCTGATTGCGCAGGGGCGTCTGGGGAAAATCTACCATTATCACGGAGCTTATTTGCAGGACTGGATCATGGACCCCAAGTTCCCCCTCGTCTGGCGACTGCAGAAAAAATACGCGGGCAGCGGCGCGCTCGGAGACATCGGCTCGCACGCAACGGATCTGGCGCAATATCTCAACAGCGATATTGAATCGGTGACGGCGCACATAACAACTTTCATCAAGGAGCGTCCCGTGCTCGAAAAAAGCGGCGCCGACCTGAGCGCCAAAGGCGGCAAGCGCATGGGCCGAGTGACGGTGGATGACGACGCCAATTTCCTGGCGCGCTTCCGCAACGGCAGCGTGGGCGTAATCGAGTCCTCCCGCTTTTGCGGCGGCAGGCGCAATTACAATACGTTTCAGGTTTATGGGAGCAAAGGCAGTCTCGCCTTCAACCTGGAGCGTATGAACGAACTTGAGTTTTACGATGCGGCGGATGCAGCGGGCGAACAGGGCTATAAGACGATTAACGTCACCGAATCCGTCCATCCTTATGTGGGCGCTTGGTGGCCTTCCGGGCACATTATCGGTTACGAACATACGTTTGTGCACGCGCTGCATGATTTTCTTGTTGCCGTCGAAAAGGACCGCCTGCCGGAACCCAATCTCTACGACGGCGTCAAGATCACCGCCGTGCTCGAAGCCGCAGAGCGTTCGGCAAAAACCGACCGTTGGGAAAAGGTTAAAGCGTAGCGACGGGATTGCGCTGAAGCGCCGGCCAGAGGTCGCCGCTATAGCCGTTCGCTGAAAGCTGAATAGTTTTTTCTCGTCATTTGTCACTCATCACTGTCTTCCTCATGTCATACACCATGGGCATTGACGTTGGCACCACCGGGACGCGCGCCGTCGTCGTGCGTCCGGATGGCGAGGTAGTGGCGGCGGCAACGGCCGATCACCTGCCGATGTGGATGCCTCGACCAGGCTGGGCCGAGCAAGACCCAGAAGACTGGTGGCGCGCGGCCATTTCCGCCGTGCGCGGCGCGATGCAACAGGCTTCGCTTCAGGGTTCGGACATTGCCGCCGTGGGACTCTCCGGCCAGATGCACGGAGTTGCGCTGCTTGACCGCGCCGGCGTGTCGCTGCGGCCCGCGCTCATCTGGTGTGATCAGCGCAGTCAGCCGCAGTGCGATTGGATTACGGCTCACGTCGGGGCGGAACGGCTTATCGAGCTAGTGTCCAACCCTGCGCTCACGGGTTTCAGCGCGCCCAAGCTGCTCTGGGTGCGGGACTATGAGCCGGAGATATTCGAGCGGGCCGCTCACTTCCTGCTTCCCAAAGACTATGTCCGCCTGAAGCTCACCGGAGAATTTGCGACTGACGTTTCCGACGCTTCCGGCACGTTGCTTTTTGATGTGACGCACCGGCGCTGGTCGGAGGAAATGCTCGAGGCGCTGCAGATTGACCGCTCGATGCTGCCACGCGCGTATGAATCTCCTGAAACCACCGGGCAGATTTCGAGCGCGACGGCGCTTTTAACCGGGCTAAGATCAGGGACCCCAGTCGTAGCGGGTGCTGGCGATCAGGCGGCCAGCGCCGTGGGCAATGGGATTGTTTCGCCAGGGCTAACTTCGGCGACGCTGGGCACCTCCGGCGTCATTTTTTCCTACACCGCCGAGCCTAAGCTTGACCCTCGCGGACGCATTCACACCTTCTGCCATGCCGTCCCCGGCAAATGGCACGTGATGGGCGTCACGCAAGGGGCAGGGCTTTCGCTGCGATGGTTCCGTGAACAGCTTGGCGAGTCGGAGTCGTGGTATGCGCGCCAGATTGGCGAAGACCCTTACGAGGCTATTATCCGCCAGGCAGAAAACATCCCCGCGGGCAGCGATGGGCTGGTGTTTCTCCCCTATCTGATGGGTGAGCGCACGCCGCATCTCGATCCTCAGGCCCGCGGCGCCTGGTTTGGCTTGACGGCTGCGCACCGGCGCGGGCATCTGATCCGGGCCATTCTCGAAGGCGTGGCTTTCAGCCTGCGAGACTCGCTTGAAATCTTCAAAGAGATGGGCATTCCGGTAAAACAAATCCGCGCTTCGGGGGGCGGCTCGCGCAGCCCCCTTTGGCGGCAAATCCAGGCCAACATTTTTGGCGAAGGCGTTGTAACCTTGCGCGAATCTGAAGGCTCGGCTTTGGGCGCGGCCATGCTCGCCGCCGTTGGCAGCGGGATCTACCACTCGGTTGCCGAAGCTGCGCGCGAGACGATCAAGCTGAGCGACACCGCCGCTCCAGACCCCCAGGCGGTGAGAATCTACAACGAGTGCTACCAGATTTATCGCGATCTTTACCCGGCCGTGCGCGATATCTCTCATCGCCTATCCGGCTTGGCCAGTGAGACCGCGCGACCATAGCGGCAGCATCCTCGCCGCCGGTCTTTACTGTTCAAACTCCGGCAGCCAGAGGCTACCACCACAGCATGGTTCAACGAATTCGGCGGTCTACAAGCGGCGGGATTGGTTTTCAGGTTAGTCCCCGGAGGCAATCAAGGCGATGTCCAAATCCAAATGGTGGATAGCAAAACTTCTGCTTGCCGGCGCGGTGCTTGCGCTCTCGATTGCGCCGGGGCTGCTGACGACGGGTAGTCGCGAGGGTGGCCCGCTCAATTTATTTTCTGCGAGGTTGATCATGGCAAGTCCGGCGAGTCCGAATTCTGTTCACCTTGAAAAGGCGCAGTATAAGGGGTGGAACGTTTACCGCGTGACGAACGGCATCATTAGCCTCTACATCGCGCCGGAAATTGGCGGGCGCGCCATTCAACTTGAGTTAGGCGGCAAGGGGCTTTTCTTTGTCAATCAGACGCTCGCGGGCAAGGTGCTTCCTCCAAGCGAAGACAATGTTGCATCCGGCTGGGCCAACTACGGCGGCGACAAAGTGTGGCCCGCACCCGAAGGTTGGGATAACGAAAACGAATGGGTCAGTATCCCCTATTACATTCTGGATGGCAGCCAGTTTTCTTTCGATGTGGTGAAGAATACGCCTGCCGAAGTGGCCGTGCGCGTGACCAGTCCCAAGGATGAGCGGACGGGCGTGCAATTCGAGCGCACGTTCCATGTCTACGCCGGGACGACGCGGATGACGGTGGATCAGGTAATGAAAAACATCAGCCTACGCCAGATTCGCTGGGGCATCTGGCATCTGATTCAAAACGACGCCGCGGACGCGAACGATCCCTCAAAACCCAACCCCGATCTTTATATGTACGTCCCGGTGAATCCGCATAGCAAGTTCCCCCGAGGCTACTACATTGTTTACGGCGATGCGCGGCATCCCAGCTATCAATTGGTGGACGATGGCCGCACGATGCAGATTCACTACCTCTATCGTGTGGGCAAAGTGGCAATGGATTCGAGCGCGGGCTGGTACGCCGTGGTGAACGGGCAGAAAGATATCGGGTACGTGGAAACGTTCAAGCACTTCAGCGGTGTCGAATATCCGGATAACGCTTCAGTGGAATCGTGGAATGACGGCGTTGGGACCATCTCGCGCGGACCGTTTTTCCAGGTGCTTCCAGACGATCCTGTGAAGACCCCCTATTTTCTCGAGGCTGAAGTCCTCAGCCCCTACGCCACGCTTGATCCCGGCGAGCAGTACGAATTCACCGTGCATTGGTCGCCTACCAGCGTCACCAATCCTATTGTGGATGCGGTTTGGGGCGGGGCCATCAGCCAGCCGCTCTCGGCCAGCGTCGCGGGCGCGCAGATTACCCTAAAGGGCGTCTTCGGAGTGTTTGTTCCCGGTGACTTGGTGGCCAATTTCTATAGCCCGATGGGGGAAATCTTGAGCGAACAAGTGCTGGAGGCGGTGGACCCGCGCCAGGTGGCGCGGCTCGATAAGACCGTGGACTTGCCGCCCAACACCTACCGCGTGAGCGTCTTTGTACGCGACGCCGATGGCCGCAACCGCGGATATCTGGGCAATGTGATCTTGAAAGGCCCGGCTCAGTAGCTGTAGCGAGGCTCCCGCGCGCATCCTGAATAGGCCGCTAAATGTAGCCCAATAGAACCAGGATCAGGACGATGATGAGAATCAGCCCGAGGCCGCCGGTCGGATAATAACCCCACTCGCGGCTGTGCGGCCAGCTTGGAAACGCGCCGATGACCAGGAGCAAGAGAATAGTAATAATGACCATTCCAAGCATAGTGGCTGTCCTTATAGGGGTAATCGCAGCTAAACGCAATGATGGCTTCCGGGCGCTGAAAGCGCGGGCGGAGGGGCTTTGCTATAGGGGCGCTTGGATCGCGCGTGCTATAAAAAGCCCACCCGTCCGCGCAAACTGGAGCGATCCGCTGTATGGGAATGCCGCATCCGATTTTTAGCGGACCGCGTCAAAGGTCAACAAGCCAATGGCCAAGCGGCCATTAGCGGTTTGATTGGCCGCCCTGCTGATGCTGGCCTTGGCCCTGGCCTGCGTGTTGGCCCTTATGCATTTTTTCGTTGTGCTCGCGCAGTTCGTGGTCGGACTTAAACGTTTGTCCGCACGCATGGCATTTAAACTGTCCACCTTTTTCTTGTCCGTCGCTCATTACAGCACCTCTTTCTGTGGGATTCATTCAACTCAGCGCACCCGGATTCCCGAGCTTTTTCAGTTCGCTTATGCAACTCATTTTTCCTTGTGCGCTGAACATAGAATGACCCGGGCGGGGTAGCAGCGTATATCCGGCAGAATTCGTAGTATTGGGGGGAAGTTGCGGTAGACAGTTTGCGCCTTTTCGCATAAGCCGGACGAGCCGTGGGCGAATATCTTCTAGTTATCCAGCGATCCTAAGCCGGTGGGTCCAGCGATGATAGACGAACCAGATGAAGCCGATCACGCAGACTGCAACGATGACCGTATCGAAGCGGTGAAAGTAAGGTTGGATGGCGTCCCAGTGCGCTCCGAGCCTTGTACCCGCATAGGCCAGCGCCCAGCACCAGGGCAGCGATCCAAGAAAGGTGTAGATGTTGAAGCGGAGGAAGTTCATGCGCGCGACTCCGGCGGGCAGCGCGATGAAGGTGCGGACAACGGGCAGCAGCCGCGCAAAGAAGACCGTCGCGTCGCCGTAGCGCGCGAACCAACGGTCCGCAAGCTCAAGATCATGTTTAGAGACCAGAAGGTAGCGGCCATACTTCTCAGCCAAGGGGCGGCCACCGTAGGCGCCTACGGCGTATGCGACAATCGAACCGGCGTTGCAGCCCAGTGCGCCGGCCAACGCCACCCACTCCAGGTTGAACCGGCCAAGATAAACCAGATAACCGGAAAACGTCATGATTACTTCCGAAGGAATGGGAATGCAGGCTGATTCAATCGACATCAGCAGGAAGATGCCCGCGTAACCGGAATGAGAGATGGCGGAAGTGATAAAACGGCCGGCTAGATCGAGTGCGTTGGGGGTCATGGAGCGGCGGAATTCAACCTTCTATCAGCGTAAATCCCGGTAATACTTGGCCTTGCGGTTCGTCCGCGACCAGCACGCGGCGGGAATTTTCGCCTGTGCCGCCCGCTCGACGAAGGACGGCGTAGGAGTCAAGGAACTCGCTATAAGTGCGGGTCACAAGCCATTCGATTCCATCCTCGTTTGAGCGCCAGATCTGGCCGGGTTTCACGGCACGGTCTTTCATGGGATCACTTTACTCCGGCCCGCTTCAATCTGGACAACCTCATAACCTCTTTGCCCCTCTAACCTAAACGGGGCGCGAGACACCCTCCGCAGCGCGTTGGGCAAAAACAACAGGCTGTTAAATAAATCTTATTCAGGGAACGGCGCGAAAGCTAGAGAATGTTTTTAACTGTTATCATATAATAGTCAAAAGAGGGTTGCCAGGGAGGAAAGAGCATGAAAAAAGCCATTACAGTTTTTCTGGCGGCAATCTTCATTTCAGTTTTCCCGCTGGCAGCCGCAGCAAGCCAAAAAGATGATGTCAATGATATAGGCAATCGCAGAGTAGCCCACCGCAGTATTATCTCCGAACAAAAAGAAGTGGCCATCGGCAAGCAGTACGCGGACCAGATTGATCATTCGACAAAGCTGATTAAAGACCCGGTCGTCAACGAATATGTCAACCGGCTGGCGCAGAACCTTGCGCGCAACTCGGATGTGAAGGTACCGATCAGCGTCAAGATCATTGACGACCCTACGATCAACGCATTCGCGCTTCCTGGCGGATTCCTCTATGTCAATAGCGGAACGATCCTGGCCGCGACGGAAGAGTCGCAGCTTGCGGGCGTCATCGCGCACGAAATCGCGCATGTGGCGTGCCGCCACTGGGCGTCATCGATGACGAAGCAAACCCTCCTTCAGTACGCGATGCTGCCGCTGATGTTTACGCCGATGTCGCTTGGGACTTACTACATTCTGAACGCGGCGATGGGGACGGGCATCCCGATGGCGTTTCTAAAGTTCAGCCGTGATGACGAGGCTGAGGCCGATTTTTACGGCTTGCAATATATGTACAAGTCGGGGTACGACCCGAACTCCTACGTTGCTTTCTTCGGCAAGGTTTTAAATGAGGAGCGCGAAAGCCCCGGCAGCGTTGCATCGGTTTTCGCCGACCATCCGCCTACGCCAGACCGCATCATCAAGTGCGAGGAAGAAATTAAAGGCGTTCTTCCCAAGAAACAGGAATACCTCGTAAACACGTCTGAGTTTGATGATGTGAAGACTCGTCTTGAAACCCTTCTCACCGTTCACCGCAACCCCAATGCGCCCGGACAGCCTACGCTGGAGCGCCGTCAGCCGCAGCAAACGGCAGGCTCGACTCCGCCGCCCACAGGCGGAACGCAAGGCCCGGACACCGGTGATCAGCCGCCCGTGCTCAAGCGCAAGGATTAAGAATTGAAATTGATGCTGTAGAGCAGGTTGAAGCTTGTAAGGGGCCGCCTCTAGCTTAGGGCGCTCCCCGGCGCTGTGGAGGCGAGACAACAACGCCGAGCTTGCGTAGCGCGTCGTTATAGTATTTCCTGTAGACGATGTCCCACTCCGCGCTGCCTTCCGGTATTGTTCGTTTCTGTGATGTGATCTGCTGGCGCACGCGCGCGTCAATTGCCTCTTCTTCGCGCATCAGGCTATTGAAAATCTTGATGATTTCCAGGCGGATGGCGTTGGGTTCTTCAAAGATTTCAACCTCATCCAGATTGGTGATGGCAGTGGTGAGGAGACGGGAGAGTTGGTTGATTTTTTCGTTGGAAAGTTTTGGCAAAGTCCGTGTGCCTGTTCTTTAGTTTAACTCGTTCTGGTGCGATGCCACTGAAAAGCGGTGGAACGTGACTAGCCGTGGGTGGAACCCACGAAACGTAATCTGACATCATTTTCCGGCAACCCCGGAGGGGTTGAAGATCGTAGGACCAACTTTCGAAGCTTAAGGCGCCTAAAGCACAATGTTCCGTTCCCGGACGAGCTGCCGCTTTACCTTTTTGAACATTTCCTCGTAAGAGACGCCCATTTCCTGCATCTGGTTGTCATAAGTCTCGAGGATTTTGCGCACCTCGTCGTTCACATGGTCTTCGATGCTGATCTCTTCGAGCATGACCTGCGTCATGACTTCATTCACGTAGTCAGGCTGGTCGAACTGGATGAGCCGCTCCGCCGCGAGGCGCTTAAGCACTTCCTTGGCCATATAGGCCACATATTCTCGGGGCAACCGCATAGCAGACGGAGGGACCTCCCTTGACGCTCGTTAGTAGGGTAGTGTATATTGCGCCGATTCGGGGTGTCAAGGTTGAGGCGCCCTGGAAGAGCCTACTCACGTCTTAACCCCATGGGAGAGATAC
Organism: Terriglobia bacterium; assembly: GCA_035945615.1. Classification (GTDB taxonomy): domain Bacteria; phylum Acidobacteriota; class Terriglobia; order UBA7540; family UBA7540; genus RH2-MAG17b. The sequence goes on along the minus strand of DASZAA010000115.1, from coordinate 2,513 downwards.
GAATAGACTCTACCAGTGTGAATACAACCAGTTGACAGGTAACATAGAGGCGTGGAAGAATGCAGCAGTGGCATAGGAGTATTAGTGTGTTCCGAAAGATACAGCGAACCGCATACATTCTGGCGTATAAGCACCAACCGCTGCATCCCGATCTGCCTTCTGAAGAGCCTCCATCGCGCTTAAGCAAGGTATCAGCGCAGTTAGGGGCTTTGATTCAATTGGTTATCATTGGAAGTGCGGTAGGGGCACTGGGTTCGTGGCTAGCACGACTTCTATTCCCGCACCAGCCCCAGATACTATCTGTTGAGACCCTAGGCGGTATTGCAGGAGGGTTGTGTGTGGTGTTAGTTCAGTGGGTTAGACAGGCAATCGAGAATCAAATTCATGCGACCATTGGACACCCAGTCGCGCCATACGTGGGTCACAAACTTGAAGAAACCTTTAAAACCCTAAAGGGTGATACCGTCCGTGCACAAATAAACGAGTCAAGCAGGTAGCGACGCTCCGGTTGTTACAACACAACAAAAGGCACGGGCATGGATGCAGATCATGGTTACGATCCTCGTGTTGGTGTTCGGCTTCGCAGCGTTGGCTTCACCCAACCTAATATTTCGGCACGCGGTCAGCGATGCCACACAGAAGTTTGCCGCTGGTTGGATAGGGCTCGTTATCGGTTATTGGCTGAGCTAGCGGCCTTGCCATGCAAAATTAGCTATCCAAACTGACGCGCGCTGTGGTAGCGATGGGTCGAACTCAGGCGTGCAAGGCCCCCCCATCTTGTTGTTCAATTCCCCACAGCGAGTCACGCGTGAACACCCCTTCTGTCACCCTCAAGAAGCGTTCGGTTCTATGGCGCCGCATATTACATATCGAGCAGGTGCTCGTGGTCATCGGTTTCGTGGTCTATGCCATCCTGGTCTCGATCAACCGGCAGGCATCACTGTTCATCATCATGGTTGCTACTCTCACGGTGGGCAACCTTGTCGGTCCCTTCGTCTTCGCCGGCCGGCGCCTGTATGTGACGCGCCCGTTCCCATGGAACTGGGTTGTATTTTTCCCGGTCCAAATCGCAGTCGGTGTGATCTGCGCTGTGGGCTCGATACTCTTCCTGCAGTCGACCAAAATTGTTCCTGAGCCATTCTCGGTTCTCTTCGCCAAAATCGGTTATTTCTGCATCGTCATCGTCGTGATCGCGAACATTATTGGGTTCGGGGTTGAAGTGCTCCAACGAAAGCTGAAAGAAAGCAACCAACTGCTGGAGCAGACCGTCGAGAAAGGGACGATCGCGCTGCAGCAGCAGGGAGAGGAACTCAAGCGGGCGCGCGAGATTCAGCAAATGCTGCTGCCCAGCACATTGCCGCAGCCCGCCGGAGTTCAGATCGCCGGCGCGTGGCAGCCTGCGCGTGAAGTCGGCGGCGACTATTTCGACGTAATTCAACTTGACAAAGATCGCGTCGGCATTTGCATAGGCGATGTCGTTGGGAAAGGGATCACGGCTGCGTTGCTCATGGCGAATCTCCAGGCCTCGTTTCGCGCCTTCGCCACCACCGAGGCATCGCCTCAAACGGTTTGTGCCAAGCTGAACAAGTTTTTTTGCGCAAACATCGCTTCGGGAAAGTTTGTAACTTTTTTCTACGCGGTGCTCGACGCCAATTCGCGCACGCTTACCTACGAGAATGCCGGACACTCACCCGGGCATCTGCTGCGCAGGGACGGCACGGCAGAAACTTTGCAGGGAGGAGGAGCAGTGCTTGGCGCGCTGCCTGATTGGACCTACCAGAGCTACACCGCGCAACTTCAACCGGGCGATATCCTGCTGCTCTCGACGGACGGCATCACGGAAGCCGAAAACGCCCAGGTCGAAGAGTTCGGCGACGAACGCCTCCTGCAAGCCGCTCGCGCCCGCGACGGCAGTGCGCTCGAGATTCAACGCGTCATCATGCAGCAGGTCACGGCCTTTTGCGGGGGGAACTTTCGTGATGACGCAACCTTACTTGTTTTACGAATCACTTGAGCGACGCCGCGTTACTATGCCCTGAAGCGAGAGCAATCCTTGACCGTAATGAGCTCTATGGGGATTTATCGCCAACCGAGGATTATAGTTTACGAGTCGCCGACGATACACCCGGAGCCCGAGCGCGTCTCACATCAGCGGGTCGCCCGTTATACGGCCGGGTGGGAATGTTGGCGGCGCAGGAGCGAGGGTCGCCGCCCCGGATTCATAGATAAACAGTAGCGGGCAAGGCAGGAGTTAGTCCGCTAACGTGTGGGCAACAAGAGTCGGCTGCGAACCCATCGCCAACAATGGTCCGTGGGATCACGTTCACGGCGTCGCTCGGTCGCGCTTCGTGGGCGCGGACCCGAACCAGCGCTGGAGCCGGGCGGATCCGAAATGGGCCTTCTCTGCGGCGAGAGCCTCGGATGGCTCCTGGAAAGTACCCGTGGGTTTTGGGCCACTCAGAAACTCCACGTCCACGCGTCCGACCCGCCCCTGGCCGAACTCCAAATAGCAA
>DASZAA010000114.1:0-2332 GCA_035945615.1 Terriglobia bacterium | reverse complement strand
TTTTCTTTTACCCCTTCTGAGCCTCTAGCCATCTGGCATGTTCTTCTTCGGCTCGCTTGAGACGCGATTTGATCAGGTCAATCTCAGGTTTCGGCGTCTTGATTCCGGTCTTTGATTTCTTCTGGAACACATGCAAAACGTATATGCGTCCCGTCAAGCGAACCGTGTACACGGCGCGATATGTGTCGCCAGCGTGGTCTTCCACGATCTCCAGGATGCCCGCGCCGCTAAAGCCCCTTAGCGGCTTGGCATCGGCGTGCTTTCCGCCACCTTGCGCGATGTACAGCGCGTAGCCAATCGCGTCCTTTACGTCCTCTGGAAAGGAAGTAAGGTCTGCCTTGGTAGTCCCAATCCAGACGACCGGCTTGATTCTGGACAATGCCGTCATTTCCATATTATGCCTAAACGAGCATAGGATGCAAGAACTGCTTCCTGACTGGGCGCATTTAGAGTAGCCAGGGTCGTGAATTCACATATGGAAGCTGCCGGAGCGGAGTTGTTTCGGGTAGAGCACCGGAATCCGATGCTCTAACCGAGAGCGCCGGAAGGACGGTGCCTGCGGCACCGGGAGGGGGTATGACTCTCCGTTAACTTGTTGATTTTCCTGCCCTCGTAGCAAACTGGGGTTGTCCCCTCGAGTGAGACAAGCAGTTAAGACACTACCATCCGTTCGCTGCTTTTCAATTGCACTTGTACCACTACCTGCGACACCATGCGCTCCGGCTGGCGAAGCGGAGGCGGGCTCTGCGGGAGCGCAACCCACCAAGGAATAGCCAGCTGGAAACTCATCGTACCGATGAGGCCGAGGGCGGTCCGGCGAGGGCCGCCCCGGCATAGTTCTTCCAGAACTCATCGGGCGATAGATTTCCTCATGCCTCAGAAAACTCACGCTCTGTCTCCAGCTCGGATGAACCGATCCGAGCACGATTGCTCGAATTCCGCTGGCGGAAGATAGCCCAAGGCAGAATGCAGGCGCTTCTCGTTGTACACCTTTTCCAGGAAATGCGGGATGGAAGCGAGCGCTTCCGCCAGATCGCGATATTCCTGGCGATATACTTCTTCGTATTTCAGGGTTTTCATGAACGACTCGGCCTTGGCATTGTCATAAGGATTTCCTGGGCGACTCATGCTGCTGCGCATGCCGTGCTCGGCAAGTAGCGCGATGTAATCGCGCGAGGCGTACTGCACGCCGCGATCGGAATGGTGCACCAGACCTGCTGCTGGTTTGCGGCGCTTCAACGCCATGCGGAGTGCCTGAAGCGCCAGCTCAGCCTCGAGAGTGCGGTCCAGTGCCCAGCCGATCACGCGCCGCGAAAAAGCGTCCAAGATCACGGCCAGGTATACGAACTCCAGGAGCAGCCGGATGTAGGTAATATCGGCCACCCAGAGCTGGTCCAGACCGCTCAAGGTCATCTCCCGCGCCAGGTTCGGATATACCGGCAAGTCGTGCTCGGAGTCGGTGGTGATCACAAATTTGCGCTTGCGCAGGCAAAGTAGGTTGTCCTCGCGCATCAGTCGGTATACCCGCTTGTGATTCACCGTCCAGCCGCGTCGCACTAGTTCCCGCGTCATGCGCGGCCAGCCGTAGCTGGGAAATTCCAGCGCAATCCTCTGGAGGGCGTCGCGCAACTCCAAATCGGGATCTCCTTCCGGCTTGGCGCAGAGCGAACGATAGAAGCCCGCGCGGCTAATTTGTCCTAGCTCGCACATGCGTCTTACGGTCAAGGCTTCAGCTCCATTTTTTTGCTTTTCGATCTCGCCGTAGACAGCGGCTGTTCTCTCACGGCCTGCAGCTGCCGCTGTTCCTCGATGCGCTGCAAGCAGCCCTTCAAAAAATCGATCTCCAGTGCCTGCTGGCCGATCTTACGTTCCAGTTGGGCCACGCGGCCTTCTTCCCAGCGCCGCTTACCCAGCCCCGGAAAAGCATTCCCGGGCCCCTCCCTGAATTCCCGCCGCCAGCGATGCAAGACGTTGGGGTTGACTTCAAAGGCTCGCGCCACCTCCGCGACGGAGGCCCCCATTTCCAACCGCTGCAGGGCTGCCAGCTTGAACTCCCGTGTGAACTGCCGTCGAGACAAACCCATAACTCAAACCTCCATTCGATGGGATTTTCACCCCATTCGCTGAATTTTGAGTCTTAACTGTTTGTCTCAAAAACGGGGACAACTCCAGTGATTCTCCTTCACGCTAGCTTCAATTCGACCGTCATTGCCTTTCTAGGGCCTGCATTGGCTAACGGCATGGAACCATTCATCGCTGTCACCATCGCGGTTTGGCTCGTTGCTCTGGCCATTGTTGGTTTCACCCGCGCTAGGCTATCCTATAGCTGTAT
>DASZAA010000113.1:0-4084 GCA_035945615.1 Terriglobia bacterium | reverse complement strand
ATCGAATCCAATGGCATCTGCTGTACGGGGCCCGTCGGTCCGGACGGAAGAGGAGGCGGTGGCGGCTGCTGCTGTGCTTTCTTTTTCTTCTTATGAATCGGCGGGGCCTGCTGCGCCTGTGTTTCCGCTCCCGCAGGACTCGACGCCCCCACCATCACACACATGCCCACCATCAACGCACAGGCAAATTTTATGGATTTCAGTCCGGTGATGCTCATTGATTGCTCCCGTTTAGAAGCCAGCTTTGGGGGACATCGAAAGCCGCCTATGTGCCCGATTTTATCACTGCAAGCGACGATGCTTCGCCGGTTCTGCTCCTAATTGTTGGAACGATTCAATCCATCTCTCTTGCATTTTCGGCTCGCCAAGCCGCAGTAGAGATTGCAGTCAACCATTTCCCCCGCCACAAAATCTTATCCTCGGTGCCCGCGTCAGGCGTAAACTGGGGCAAGGTATTCCAACTCTTTGAAAGCAAAGGCGGAACACCCATGAATCTGCCGTCCGATCGCGGTCTGGCGTGGCTTGCCCTGGTCTTAATCCCTTTCCTGTCCTGGACTGCCGATGCGCAAACCTGCCAGACATCCGGCGAGTTGGACGCCGCGACCCACACCGCCATTACCACGGCTGCTCAAAAATACTTCGCCATGGCTCAGGCCGGCGACGCCGCCTCATTGCGTCAGCACGCCATTCCCAGCCTTGCTTCCGATTTCTCCGGCATTGAGGGAACTGTCAAAGAGCATCAGCCCGACCTTACCGGAGCCCAGTCCACCGTCAAGTCATCCTTCCTTCTCGACGCCTCTGGCGTTGCTCCCATCCCCCACGCCGAATTTTATTGCGGCGTGTTCGGCAAAAATGGACAGACCTCCAATAGCGCCGCCTTCTATCTCGACAATCTTCCCGCCGGTAAATATGCGGTTGCGCTGCTCGATGCAACCTCTGCAAAAGGTAGGACGATGTTCTCCGAGATCTTGCAGCAGTCGGGAACCGACTGGAAATTAGGAGGTCTCTACATCAAGCCGGCACAGATTGCCGGACACGACAGTGACTGGTTCCTTGGGCGCGCCCGCGAATTCAAGGCCAAGGGGCAACTGCACAACGCCTGGTTCTATTACCTCGAAGCCCGCAGCCTCATTTCCCCCTTGCCCTTCATGAGCACGCTCGCCACCGACAAACTCTATGACGAATCGTCGGCCGCGCAGCCCAGCGACCTGCCCGCCAATGGCAAGACCTCCGATCTTCTCTCGAGCGGTGCGACTTACAAGCTCACTGCCGTTTTTCCGGAAGTCGTAGGCAACGATTTGGACTTGATAGTCCGCTATGCATCGGCCAATGTCGCCAATACCAGCCTCGCCTATCAAGACAACGTCAATGTGATGAAAGCCCTGGTGAGCAAGTACCCTGAAGTAAGAGACGCTTTCGCCGCGGTGGTCGCCCGCGCCGTCGATCAAACCGGACGTGATTACGGCACCCTGCTCGCCATGAAAGACATCAAGTAGCAGGAATCACTTCCCGATTCTTACTGTGCTGGTTGCTTCTTCAGCCCTGTTAAGGCTTCAGCGAGGCTACGTAGGCGGCCAGGGCGATCATGTCGTCGAGGTCCAGGTTCTTGACGGGCTTCTGCATTTGCTGCGGTAGCACGCCACTGCGGGCACCGGAACGGATGTCGTACAACTGGCGGACGAGATAGCTGGGGGAGCGGCCGGCGATGGGAGGACCGTCGGGACTGCCGCGCAGACCGGGACCGTGACACTTGGCGCAGGGCACGGTTTTGCCGTCGGCTCCGCTGGTGGCTAGATGCTTCCCCTTCTGAATGCTGCCCGGGGGAACATAGGCGATGAATCCGGAGGCGTCGTCGCGGAGTTCGGTGCGTTCCAGATTCTCTGGCGTTTCAATGATGCGTTGGCCGATCGGCTCAGTCGCCGCTGGGGTGGATGCGACCAGCATCCATCCGGAGACGTGAGTCGCGGGAACGGTGCTGGTTTCGACTACGCGGATCCACGGCTTGCGCGGCAACTTGGAAAAATATTGCGCGGCGGATTGGATCTCCGGGTCGGTCGCTTTGGTTTCAATGGTGGTCATGTTGGTGGCCGGAAGGTGGCGGGGCTCGGAACTCTTGCGGGCGCCGCTTTTGAAGTCGGCCATTTGTTGGACGATGTAGCTGGCGGACAATCCTGCGAGGCTGGCATTTTCGGGACGTCCTTGTCCGTTGGGCAGGTGGCAGTAGGCGCAGGCGTAGACGTCGGGCTTTCTGCCGTGAGCCACGATTTCGGGCATGGCGGGATGGGCGGAGGGATGCCAGTCCGGTGGGTTGAACAAATCCTGGGTCTGGGCCACAGTGAAAGTGGCCTCGCTGTTAGGGACGTGGCGCGGTGTGTTGTCGGGCTTTGGAGCTGGAGCGGCGGAGTCGGGGTTCAAGGCGTAGGCCCAATATGGGGTGGTCTGATTGGGAGCTTGGGCGAGAGTGACGAGGGCGAGGGCGAGCAAGGTTGTACAGAAGATCGCGCGGCGCATCGTTAACACTTTAACTCTTGAGTGGTGCTTTGAGGGAATATTGAGTCGTGCAGCGGGTGGAAGCATTTCGTGCTTGGCGTTTTCACTCTAATGCCACTTCACGTTGTTCTTCTTGAGCAAGTCAAGAACATACCGAGTTGGGACAACGACGCCCAGCCCGGCATTGGCTTTGAGAGCCCGACCCGTGTCCTTGTCGAGCGCTTGCTCTGGCTGAGCGCCGGGAAGACCGCCCTCGACCATAACGTCGTCCATTTCGTATGCGTCGGCCACCCCGATCACTGCAGCGGAGTCGGGGGAGTAGACTGGACCTCCGCTGTTTCCGTGGTTGAGATGAATGTCGAGGAGGTACAGATCCTCGATTCTATGGAGAGGGCCGCCCGGACCAAGTTCCTGCACCATCTTTGAGCCCCATGAGGAAGCGACTGCCCCGGAGGTCGTAACGAGCACGTCTTCGCCAAGCGGATATCCCGACACCGCAACCCAGCTACCTTCTTCTGGGCGAGCGATGGAAAGCTTCACAACAGACTGCGGCACTTGCGGCGAGAACGGATGATCCAGTTTCAATAGGGCCAAGTCATGGATTTCGTCTCTATCAACGACTGTGAACGGTGCGTCTGAAAACGAGCCTCTGATCTGCGCGCCTGAATCGGTGTTGGGTAGCTGTAGGCCAGCTAAGAGCCTGTGTCTTCCCGGAGGGTACACTTTACCGTCCCGCCCATGAAATCCGTTCTGGTAGGGCTCAAGGACATTCAAGACGTGTAACGCCGTGACGATGTAACCATCTTCGTTCACAACAAACCCAGTCCCCGCCGCACCCACGAGGTGTGTGGCCCCAAGCGCAAGTTGTGTTTCTGGCGGGAAATGATCCATCTTGTAAGCGATCTGGACGATCGCCGGTGAGATCGTTTTGATAGCTTTGGTCAACGGAGGGCCTTTCGTTGCCTGCCCTGAGCCGAGGGCGATCGAAAGGAGCAGAAGCACGGGTACATCCTTGAGCATCAGGTTCTCCCTTCTTAAGAGAACGAATCGGGTCGAGTTACTTGCAACTGCGGTAACTGCGACCTCCCTAGTCCGTTTGGTGCCCACGCGATGACCAAGCGGACCATCCGGCCCATGTTTCGGGCTCTCATGCTTGCAATGTTACTCCACACAGGTCGCAAAAGAAGTTCTTCTGATTCTCGTTCTCAGTGCGAGAGATCTGAAGGAGCTCAAGCTCCCGCCCAGGTTAGACTCCGCAATAAGCCTTCCTGCAGATTTGTGCCAGCGACTTTCGAGGTGAGCGTCGTGGCGCTACAAGAGGGACATTGCCTGCTTATTTTGCGGTTTGAGCTTCTTGCACCAACGGGCGGAGGGAGTCGACGGAGACGCCCAGGGTGCCTCCGGTAAAGCCGTCCATGTAGGCGGAGTTGACGCCGATGACTTCGCCTTTGACGTTGAAGACGGGGCCGCCGCTGCCGCCGTGGGCGGTGGGGGCGTCGTAGATCAGCTTGTCGCCGACTACGTCGCCTAGATGGCCGCATGTGGTTGAGGGGCGGATCAATGACAAAGCCGCAAGTTCGCTGGCCGCGCTGAT
>DASZAA010000112.1:0-2354 GCA_035945615.1 Terriglobia bacterium | reverse complement strand
GTAACAAGGGAGTTATCGCGCGGATTCTGCCCGAAGAGGACATGCCTTACATGCCCGACGGGACGCCGGTGGAGGTGGTGCTGAATCCGCTGGGCGTTCCTTCCCGTATGAACGTGGGGCAGATTCTTGAAACGCATCTGGGATGGGCGGCTAAAGAGCTTGGCGTGAAGCTGACGCAGTTGCTGAGCCAGGAAAACCGCGCTGAGCTGGCGCGGAAAGAGCTGAAAAGCATTTTGCGGGGCGCGGCGGCGCCGCGAGTGGATGATTTTGACGATGAAGAAATCATCGACTTTGCCCGGACATATAAGCACGGAGTTCCGTTCGCAACGCCGGTGTTCGACGGGGCAACCGAGAAGAATATCAAGGAATACCTGGATAAGTCGGGCTTGCCGCACTCGGGGAAAATTGCCCTCTACGATGGCATGACGGGAGAGAAGTTCGATCAGGTGGTCACGGTGGGTTACATCTACATGCTGAAATTATCCCACCTGGTGGATGACAAGATCCACGCGCGCTCGATCGGTCCGTACTCACTCATTACGCAGCAGCCTCTCGGCGGCAAGGCGCAATTCGGCGGCCAACGGTTCGGCGAAATGGAAGTCTGGGCGCTCGAAGCGTATGGCGCCGCGCATATTCTCCAGGAATTGCTCACCGCCAAATCGGACGACGTTTACGGCCGCGCCAAGATTTACGAGGCGATTGTGAAGGGCGAAGCCGCCATCGAGCCGGGCGTTCCGGAATCGTTCAACGTTCTTGTGCGCGAGCTGCAAAGCCTGGGGCTCGACGTTGAATTGATCAAAAAGCCGAAGGAGCAAGCTGAGCTGGTTGCGGCTGCCGGAAAATAACGAACCGAGAGTTATCGTCCGGCAGCGGGCCGCTCGTGCGAATAGGTTTTCCCATCCGCGACGCGTAGCATGAAAGTAGAATCTTACGCTCTCGCCTGAAGCGCTTTAATGTACGGCCCAACGGCCACGGTGGGTGGAATATTTATAAGTTTTTTCATACTCCTTCTTAAGGAGGCATACATTGTTTCGAAGCAGCCCTTACGACAGAGTTAGCCTGATTGGTGAATTTGACAATATCCGTGTGAGCCTGGCTTCTCCGGAAAAAATCCGGTCCTGGTCCCACGGGGAAGTTACGAAGCCGGAAACCATCAACTACCGCACTTTCAAGCCAGAGCGGGACGGACTTTTCTGCGCCCGCATTTTTGGTCCGGTGACCGACTGGGAGTGTCTTTGCGGCAAGTATAAGCGCATGAAGCACCGCGGAGTGATTTGCGATAAGTGCGGCGTGGAAGTGACGCTTTCCAAGGTGCGCCGGGAACGCCTTGGACATATTGAGCTTGCCTCTCCGTGCTCTCATGTGTGGTTCTTTAAGGGGCTTCCCAGCCGCATCGGCCATCTGCTTGACATCTCTCTCCGCGATCTCGAGCGGATTCTGTATTTTGAAAGCTACGTCGTCATTGATCCCGGTGAAGCCGCGCTCAAAGAAAAAGAAATTCTTACAGAGGAACGCTACAGGCAGTTGCAGCAGGATTTTCCGGGGAAATTCCGAGCGGGCATGGGGGCTGAGGCGATCAAGGAGCTTTTGAAGCGGGTAGACGTGGACGCCTTGGCTGAAGAGATGCGTGCGAAGATGAAGAATGACCCTTCTCAGCAGAAGCGCGTGAAGTACGCCAAACGCCTGAAAGTGGTTGAAGCGTTCCGCAAGTCCGGCAATAAGCCCGAATGGATGATTTTGGACGTGATCCCGGTCATCCCGCCGGAGCTTCGCCCGCTCGTGCCTCTCGATGGCGGCAGGTTTGCCACATCGGATCTCAACGATCTTTACCGCCGCGTGATCAACCGGAACAACCGGCTGAAAAAGCTGATGGAGTTGCACGCGCCGGATGTGATTATTCGCAACGAAAAGCGGATGCTACAGGAAGCCGTGGATGCGCTCTTCGATAACGGGCGCCGCGGCCGCATCCTTCGCGGCACCAATAACCGCCCCTTGAAATCGCTTTCGGACACGCTGAAGGGCAAACAGGGCCGTTTCCGTCAAAATCTGCTCGGCAAGCGCGTGGATTACTCAGGGCGGTCTGTGATTGTCGTCGGGCCGGAGCTCAAGCTTCATCAATGCGGTCTGCCCAAAAAGATGGCGCTCGAGCTTTTCAAGCCTTTTATCTATCACCGCCTGGAGCAGACCGGCCAGTGCGCCACCATCAAGGCTGCGAAGGAAATGGTGGAGCGGCAGGAGCCGATCGTGTGGGACATCCTCGAAGAGGTCATCCGGGATCATCCGGTGATGCTCAATCGCGCTCCCACGCTTCATCGCCTGGGCATTCAGGCTTTCGAGCCAGTCCTGGTGGAAGG
>DASZAA010000111.1:0-15939 GCA_035945615.1 Terriglobia bacterium | reverse complement strand
TGCGATGGGTTCTGGGTTTCGGCAGGAGGTGCGGGCTCTTCCGAATCCGAGAGAGGCGCCGCAATCTGATCAGCAGGCGGAAGCTTCACCGGCTCAGGGGGATGCGGATGCTTCTTCGAAATGTCTTCTTCGTACAACGGCTGGCTCTGCGTATCTGAAAGAACCGGCACGGGTTGCAGGCCGGGCTGGATGTTTTGGCTATTTTGGCCATTTTTTTGGCTCGTCTGCGCAGTCTGGTCCGGCGGGCTGGTTGCGCCGCTATTCGTGGAAATACTCTTATTCGGCGTCGCCGGTTCCGCGCTCTGAGAAACGGCGTCGCCGGTCGAAGGGATATCTGTGGTGCTCAATTCAGGCGATACAATTTCTGGGTCAGATGTCTGAGGTTGTGGTGGCGGGTCCGCGGCAGGTTGGGCATTGGTGGCAGCCGGAGCGGGCGCGGGCGAATTCTTAAAGTGCGTCCAGGGAACAATCACGCGCAGCGTTGCCGTGCCGTCTGTGCTGGATGATCCAGATGATCTCGCTTGGCCTGCTGCCTCAGATGGGTTCGCGTTCTGCGACCAAGCCGAAACGCCGCAGGTGAATACACTCAGAGCTAATCCCAAGGCCAATACCACGCCGGATCGCGCCGGAGCAAAGTTGGCTTTCACGGCTTTCATCGCTTAATCGCCGCCTTCCTGCGCCACCAGTACCGCTTGCAATTCGGGATCGTTCATCAGCGGGCTTGCCTGCCAATTCTTAGAGGAGGCTTGCAATGCCAGCACCAGGTTGCGGGCGATTTCGGATTGCGCGGATTGCGGCAGGTTCAACCGCTTGGCCCCGGCGTAAGCTCGCTGCAAATTATCGAGCGCGCGCTTAGGATGGTTCAATTCCAGCTCGCCAACGCCGCGCAAATATGTCCCAAAAACCCGGTCACTATCTGACCTATTGCGGAAGTTGATCTTATCGAGCGCCGCCAGCATGGCGGTCGGCTGGCCTTGTTCGTTGAGCAGAGCTACAAGGTCTGCCGATGGCGGGATGGCAAGGCCCATACCCCAGGCAGCATCTGCGGAGGAGACGCTTTCAGCCGCTGGTGAATTTGGCGGGTCCGCCGGGTTTTCCGGGTCTGACGTGCCCGCTTCTATGCCTGTGTTTTCGGCTTCTCGCTCAGGCTCTTCGATGCCTGCCGGTCGTCCGAGCGTAAATTCAATCACCGTGCCTGCGGGCATCACCAAATCCGGCCCGCGCCGGCCTACTGTCCAGAGGCCCGCAGCCAAGACGCCTGCACCCGCGCCTATGGGAAGTCCTAAAGGTCCACCTACCGCCAAGCCAGCGCCTGCACCCACGGCCATGGCCGTGGTATCGACCGCGGCATCCGTCACCAAACTATGCCTTCCGTGGAAGGTGCCTTCACGGCCGGGCTTCTTGTTATTATCGAGCCGGGTTGCGTAGCCATCGAGCGGCACTTCATTGCCATCCGGCAATACGACCGAAAACAGCCGCAGACGGATGCGGGCGCGTCCGAAAACGTGTCCCGCGCGCTTGCATTCCGGCATCGACAGCCGGACGGCGGACCCGGCGGGAAGGGCCACATGGCCGCGTGAATCGAGGACATCCTCATCCAGTGTGGCGTTAATCACATTGCCGAAATAATGATAGGTGCTTTTGGTGGAGATATCGTTGTCGAGCCGCACGGCCAACCGCACACCGGGCGAAAGCGTAACTCGCGCCGCACGCGCGGCGGTTGAAGCCCCAAAGCTCAACAGGATTCCGAGTGCAGCCAAGCCGGAAAGCCGGAACCAATCCTTTCGCATGTCGCACCGCCTTGCGAAGTTTGCTATTCAAAATCCACTGATTTGCCTGCGGGATGAATCCGCCCTGCGTGATGCCTAAAATGCCCGGCCCAGGCCCCTTGCCTCCCAGGCTGACTACCGTTCCGGCCCTCATTGAGCAAACCTCGCGCCAAAGCAGCGATGCCTTTCGGCTGTCAGATAACCTTTTGGTTTTGCAGCGCATCGCGACGGATCGGCATGTGCTTGCCAGCAGCCGGGAGCACCGATGCATGGCTCATATGGGCCATGGCTGGCTCATTTCAACCACCGGACGGAGAACCGCCGCGCTTAGCCAAAGGTGATAGGGATCGGAAGATTAGAGATGAAGATGACAGCTATTATCCTGGATAGACCTGACAACCCTGGTATGCACAGAGGTGGGAGGCAAAGCGCGGGTGGGACCTTCACCGCTTGGAAAAACCCTTACGCGCCGAAAGACCCGGCGGCCCATTAATTTTTCCCGCAAGCCACAGGAAGCCCCGCCGCCGATTTGTGCGATTAGTCTTTTTCATTTGCTCGCGGTTTAATTTCACCCCTGGCAGGCCACAGACTTTTGGTCCAACGCACGGCAGAGCCATGAATTGATCCGCACAGCCATTATGTTTCTTTGTAGATGTCTTTTTCATCAACTAGATTGCCCTCTATAAGTTGCGGCGTCGGCGATAAGTCAACTGACGAAGCGTCCTTTCTTTTTTCGATTTCGATCATTTTTCTATAGAGGTATTCGAATTCTTGCCATAGCGTTTTGCGCGTCTTTCGCCGCAAATCTATATGAGGTTTAGCTGCGTTCCAATAAGTATTGGCCCAGTGGAAAAAGGAACTGTAAACCATTTCCAAGTTCAGCGCTTTAAGCCTGACTAATAAGCCTGTTGTTTCGAAGAAGTCCAACACATCTTCTGCTTCCTCCACATTGGAGTGTGTAAGCAGGGATTTTGCGGCTCTACTTCTACAGCTTTTTATGTGTACGCTGTCGAACCTGTCTTCCAACCTCATACACAGGTCAGCGCTCAAGGATCGCTTCGAAGCCCCAAGGCTCTTAACGGCAACGATCGAACTAACGAGGGCCGCAATAGCAGTAAGAAGGAGGGTGGCGAAGGCTATGACGTGGGCGGAGATCGCTGTAAACATAGACAAAACAACCCAACTCTCCGCACGTGGTTACTTCAGCCGCGTACTCCCCATCAGGTGGAAGTCAATGGCGCGGGCGGCCTTGCGGCCTTCGGAGATGGCCCAGACCACCAGCGACTGGCCGCGGCGCATATCGCCCGCGGCGAAAATGCCGGGCAATGAGGTCATATAATCCGGTCCGGTGGCGATGTTGCTGCGCGCATCGAGCTTGAGGCCTGCTTCGACGAGCTGATCGATCATGCCGTTCTTCACCGGGCCGGTGAAGCCCATTGCGAGCAACACCAGTTCAGCATCCAGAACGACTTCTGTGCCGGGCATGGCTTCGAACTTTGGGGGCGGTCCAACGAGCACAGCGTGAAGCTGCCTGACGTTGCCATCTGCATCGCCGGTGAACTTCGTGGTGTTGATTGCCCAATCGCGCAGGCCGCCCTCTTCGTGCGAGCTTTCCACGCGCAACTGCAGCGGCCACAGGGGCCACGGGGTGAGGGGAGACCGCTCGCCGGGCGGCATGGGAGAAATTTCAAACTGGCGGACAGATTTAGCCCGCTGGCGGTGCGTGGTGCCGAGGCAATCCGCGCCTGTATCGCCGCCGCCGATGATGATGACGTTTTTGCCCGTAGCCAGAATCTGATTCGGCACTGCATCGCCGGCATTTCGCTTGTTCTGCTGCGGCAAAAACTCCATCGCAAAGTGAATGCCTTTGAGCTCCCGGCCGGGCACTTTTAAATCACGCGGGTGTTCGGCGCCGCCCGTAAGCAGCAGCGCGTCATAATCGCGGCGCAGGTCTTCCACCGGCACGCTCGCGCCCACCTGCGCGCGCGTCTCAAAGCGCACGCCCTCGGCGATCATTTGCTCCAGCCGCCGGTCGACCACGTGCTTCTCAAGCTTAAAGTCCGGGATGCCGTAGCGCAGCAGTCCGCCGATGCGATCCGCTTTTTCAAACATCGTCACCCAATGGCCGGCGCGATTCAGTTGCTGGGCCGCGGCGAGACCCGCGGGTCCCGACCCAACAATGGCCACGCGCTTGCTGGTGCGCCCGGCAGGCGGCTCCGGCGCAATCCATCCCTCGCCAAAACCGCGCTCGACAATGGTCTTTTCGATCAGTTTAATCGCCACTGGCGGCTCGTTGATGCCAAGCACACACGCGGCCTCGCAAGGCGCGGGGCAGATGCGCCCGGTGAATTCGGGGAAATTGTTGGTGGAGTGCAGGACGCGCAGCGCATCCCGCCAGCGATCCTTATAGACCAAGTCATTCCAGTCAGGAATGATGTTGGTCACCGGGCAGCCGGTGTGGCAGAAGGGTATGCCGCAATCCATGCAGCGCGCCGCCTGGGTTTGCACCTTGTCTTCGGGAAATGGCTGATAGACTTCGAGGAAGTCCTTCACCCGCTCCGCGACGGGGCGGCGCTCCGGCGTCTCGCGCGCGTATTCTTTGAAGCCTGTGATCTTGCCCAGATAGATTTGAAATCTCAAATTTGAGATTTGAAATTGAACGCCCGGTTAGTGCGCGGCGAGCGCGCTCTCGGGCAGGCGCGGAATGCCGAGCACGCGCTTGTATTCGTGCGGGAACACCTTGACGAATTTCTCCAGCGTCGCTTCCCAGTTGTCCAGCGCCCAGCGCGCCTGCGGGCTGCCGGTAAGCTCGCTGTGGCGCGTGATGAGCTGGAGCAGCATCTCAACGTCTTTCGGATCGCTGACCGGCTCCAGGTCCACTTCCCGGCGGTTGCAGCAGACGCGCACGAATTCGCCCGTCGCGTCCAGCACAAAGGCAACGCCCCCGGTCATGCCTGCGGCGAAATTGCGCCCCGTCTTGCCGAGCACCACCACCAGACCCTTGGTCATGTACTCGCAGCCGTGGTCGCCCACGCCCTCGACGACCGCTGTGGCGCCGGAGTTACGCACCGCAAACCGCTCGCCCGCCATGCCATTGAAAAAGGCTTCGCCGCTGGTCGCCCCGTAAAGGCAGACGTTGCCGATCAGGATATTTTCCTCGGCCACAAATTCCGATTCGCGAGGCGGATACACAATAAGCCGCCCGCCCGAAAGCCCCTTGCCCACGTAATCGTTGGCTTCGCCCTCAAGCTCCAACGTAATGCCGTGCGCCAGAAACGCGCCAAAGCTCTGGCCCGCCGAGCCGGTGAAGTTGATCTTGATTGTGTCTTCGGGCAGCCCTGCGGCCCCGTAGCGGCGCGCGAGTTCGCCGATCAGCATCGCGCCCACCGAGCGGTGTACATTGCGCACGGGCAGTCGCAGCGAAACCGGGGTGGCGTTTTCGATGGCCTCGCGCGCGTGGTCAATCAGGCTGACGTCGAGCGATTTTTCAACCCCATGGTCCTGGCTGATCTGGCACCGCCGCCCGACGTGGCTGGGCACGGGCGGCTTGTAGAGGATCGACGAAAGGTCAATGCCCTTCGCCTTCCAGTGGTCAACGTCTTCGCGCTGCGTCAGGCAATCGACCCGGCCGATCATTTCATCCAGCTTGCGGAAGCCGAGCTCGGCCATCACGCGGCGCAGGTCTTCGGCGACGAAAAAGAAATAGTTGATAACGTGCTCGGGCTGGCCGGTGAACTTCTTACGCAACTCAGGGTCCTGCGTGGCCACACCCACCGGGCAGGTGTTGAGATGGCACTTGCGCATCATGATGCAGCCCATCGAAATGAGCGGCGCGGTGGAAAAGCCAAACTCTTCCGCCCCCAGTAACGCCGCAATGGCCACGTCACGCCCGGTTTGCAGCTTGCCGTCCACTTGCAGGCGCACGCGGCTGCGCAGGTCATTCATCACCAGCACCTGCTGCGTTTCCGAAAGGCCAAGCTCCCACGGAATGCCCGCATGCCGGATAGAGCTGACCGGCGACGCGCCCGTGCCGCCGTCGTAGCCGCTGATCAGGATGACATCGGCGTGCGCCTTGGCCACGCCCGCTGCCACTGTGCCCACGCCCGCCTCGGCCACCAACTTCACCGAAACGCGCGCTTGCGGGTTAGACATCTTGAGGTCGTAGATCAACTGCGCCAGGTCTTCAATCGAATAAATATCGTGGTGCGGCGGCGGCGAAACCAGCGTGACGCCGGGAATCGAGTGCCGCACGCGCGCGATGGTCTCATCCACCTTATGCCCCGGCAGTTGGCCGCCTTCGCCGGGTTTTGCGCCCTGGGCGATCTTGATCTGCAAGTCGTCCGCATTCACCAAGTACTCGATAGTGACCCCAAACCGCGCCGACGCCACCTGCTTGATGCGGCTGCGGCGGAGGTCGCCGTTCGCATCCGGCTGGTAACGCGCTTCGTCTTCGCCGCCTTCGCCCGTGTTCGAGCGCCCGCCCATGCGGTTCATAGCGATGGCCAGCGTCTCGTGCGCCTCTTTGCTGATCGAGCCGAACGACATCGCGCCGGTGGCAAACCGCTTCACGATCTCCGCCGTAGGCTCCACGTCTTCAAGCGGAACGGAGGGCCCCGCGGGCTTGAAGTCCACCATGCCGCGCAGCATGAGCAGGTCACGATTCTGCTGGTTCACAATGTCGGCGAACTGGCGGAACGTCTCAAATTTGTTTTCGCGCACCGCGTGTTGCAAGCGGCTCACCGTCTCCGGGTTCAGCAGGTGGCGCTCGCCGCGCACGCGAAACTGGTATTCGCCGCCCACACGCAATTCGGTTTCCGACTCTGCGAGCGGCTGCAAGGCAAACTGATGCCGCGCCAGCGACTCGCGCGCGAGCACATCAATCCCAACTCCTTCAATCCGCGAAGCCGTACCGGTAAAATAGCGGCTGACGAGCGAGCGATTTAATCCAATCGCTTCGAAGATCTGCGCGCCTTGGTAGCTTTGCAGCGTGGAGATGCCCATCTTGGAGAAGGTCTTGAGCAGGCCCTTATCCACCGCCTTCATATAGCTTTTCAGCACCTTGTCAAAGGTGTATTCCGGCGGAAAATAGCCGTGCTTGAAGAGGTCTTCGAGTGTTTCGATAGCGAGGTAGGGGTTCACCGCGCTCGCCCCATAGCCGAGCAGCAGCGCGTAGTGCATCACCTCGCGCGGCTCGCCGGACTCGATAATCAACGCCACCTGGTTGCGCGTCTCCTCGCGCACCAGATGATTGTGCACAGCGGAGAGCGCGAGCAGGCTCGGAATGGGCGCATTCTTATCATCTACGCCGCGGTCGGAAAGAATTAGCAGCGTATAGCCCGCCTTGATGGCGAGCGACGCGCGCTCGCACAGGCGATTCACGGCCTTTTCAAGCTCCGCCTCGCCGCCCTCGACGGGGAAAATCATCGGGATTGTGGTAGCCAGGAAGTCGCCCCAGCTTACGCGCCGCAACTTTTCCAGCCGCCAGTTGGTGATGATCGGGTGGCGCAGCTTCAGCGTGTGGCAGTTGCGCGGCGACTCTTCGAGAATGTTGCCTTCGCTCCCGATGTAGCTGTTAAGCGACATCACCAGGTCTTCGCGGATCGGATCGATGGGCGGATTCGTCACCTGCGCGAACATCTGCTTGAAATAGTTGAACAGAAGCTGGGGCTGGTCCGACAGGCACGCGAGCGGCGTGTCAATGCCCATCGAGCCGACCGGCTCTTCGCCCTTCGCCCCCATCGGCCCGATGATGAACTTCAGGTCCTCGTCGGTATAGCCGAAGGCGCGCTGGCGCATGAGAATCGTCTCGTGGTTCGTCTCTTTCACCTTGGCAGGGCTCGGCAGATGATCGAGCGTGATCTGATTTTCCTTCACCCACAATCCGTAAGGATGGCGCGAGGCGAGATCCTGCTTGATTTCCTGATCCGACACCAAGCGGCGCTGCTCCGTATCCACCAGTAACATGCGGCCCGGCTCGAGCCGGCCTTTCATGCGCACGGACTCGGGCTTCACCGGCAGCACACCGGCTTCGGAGGCCATAATCACCAGGCCGTCGCTCGTCACTAGATAGCGGCCGGGACGCAGCCCGTTGCGGTCGAGCTTGGCGCCGATGACGCGCCCGTCGGTAAAGGCCACCGCCGCAGGGCCGTCCCACGGCTCCATGATGGAGGCATGGAATTCATAAAACGCGCGCACGTCGGCGGGCATGGTGGGGTCGTTATCCCAGGCCTCGGGAATCAGCATGGAGAGCACATGGGGCAGCGTGCGGCCCGAGAGTGTGAGCAGCTCCACCGCATTATCGAGCATCGCCGAATCGCTGCCTCCGGGGGTGATAATCGGCATCAGCTTCTGAATGTCCTTGCCGAAGAGCGGCGAGGCCAGCACGGATTGGCGCGCGTGCATCCAGTTGGTGTTGCCGCGCAGCGTGTTGATCTCCCCATTGTGGCAGACGTAGCGGTAAGGGTGCGCCAGGTGCCAGGTGGGAAACGTGTTGGTGGAAAACCGCTGGTGGACCAGGCAGAGCGCGCTCATCACTTCGGGGTCGGAAAGCTCTTTGTAGAAGTGCGCGATCTGCGGCGCCAGCAGCAGGCCTTTGTAGACAATCGTCCGCGAGGAAAGCGAAGGCACGTAGAAAAACGCCTTCTCCTTGATATCGCTCGCGGCAATTTCGGACTCAGCGCGCTTGCGCACTACATAGAGCTTGCGCTCGAGCGCGTCCTGGTCCATGCCGGGTCCACGGCGGATAAAAATTTGCTCAATGTAAGGCTGCGTGCTGCGTGCCAGGCGGCCAATGGAATTCGAGTCGAGCGGCGTGTCCCGCCAGCCGAGCACGGAAAGGCCCTCTTCGCTCGCAATCTTTTCCAGAATACCTTCGCAAAGCGCGCGGTCCTGCCGCCCCACAGGAAGGAACACCATGCCCACGCCGTATTCGCCGGGCGGCGGCAAAGTAAAGCCCCAGCGCGAACCCTCGCGGTCAAAAAAGGCGTGTGGAATCTGAATGAGGATGCCCGCCCCGTCGCCCGTCTCCGGGTCGCAGCCGCATGCCCCGCGGTGGGTGAGGTTGATCAGGATTTGCAGGCCCTTGGCAATGATTTCATGGGACTTGCGGCCCTCGATGTTGGCCACAAACCCGATGCCGCACGCATCCCGCTCATTCAAAGGGTCATAGAGGCCCTGCGCCGGCGGCAACCCGCGCCGCACAGTTGGATGCCCTTCCGCGCGACAATGAACATCTTCTTTGGCCATAAGAGACACAACTACCTTCAGAGAATCATTATAGATTATGCCACCCCACGGCTCCGCCGGAAAATTAATACTTTTTATACTTGCCATAACCAGGCGGGATAGTCCCCACGCTCATGGCGGCCAAGGGCCATCCGAATGACCGGGCCGACTCGCCTACTTGGCGACCGTCACCGTAATTGTGTTGGACTTGACGAATCCATTCGGAATATCCGGCCCGCGATAGTAAGGCTCGGCGATCCAGATTTTGTACTTGCCAGGCCGGCTCAGATCATCTAAGCGGCTAATGTTCACCGAGCTTTTGCAGCGAACCATATCAAAATGCCGCTATATTACAAACGTCTCCTACATAGCTACTATGGGTTGTCGACGGGCTGCTGACCGGTGCTATCCCCATTCAACGCACGGAGTCAGTTAACCGCTTTGCGAACCCACACGTGAACTTCATTCTGCGACGTCGCCGCCAGATACTTGCCATCGGGCGAAAAGGCGACCGTCAGCAGGGGCTGTTTGCTTTCCTCAAACGTGCGGATGAGCTTCCCCGTGGCAACGTCCCAAATCCGGGCGGTATTGTCTTCCCCGGCGGCGGCTACCAGGCTGCCGTCCGGCGAAAACTCCGCCCAATGCACGGGACCCGCATTGCCGGTGAGCGTCTGCAGCAGTTTCCAATCAGGGACCGACCAGACGCGGACCTTGCCGTCTTCGCAGGAGGTTTCGAGCAACTTGCCGTCGCGTGAGAACGTCATGCTGAGCACGGTGGCCTCATGGCCGGAGAGAACGTCGGTGAACGCATGGTCCTTTGCCGAAACGACGATGGGATTGGGGTTGGCGCTGGTCTCAATCTGGGCGAGCAGCAGCCAGCGGCCATCCAGCGAAAAAGCGAAAAGATGCGGCGGATGCGTAAGCTGCGGCAGCGCATACTTTCCGGCCAGCCCGGTGAGCGGGTCCCACAGCGTGAACGCGCTGTCTTTGTAGAGCGCCACGCGATGAATGCGCGGGAAGTAGACCGGGGGCAGGAAGCCACCCTTGGCGCCAAGCTCCTCCACCTTGCCGGTCAGTGCGTCTTGGGTGATGTCCCACTGAAAGACAAGCTCCGGCGTCTCGAAAGGGGCCGCCTGCCCTTTCAATTTCATCAGCCCGTTGGCGAGGATGAGCAGGCGCTCCGGCGAAACGTAGTTGGCCGAATGAATGTCGAGCGCCTCGATGCCCGGGATCGACGGGTGCAGCGCCTTCAGCCCGCGGCCGTGGGCCAGATCGAGCAGGATCACGCGCCGCTGCCCGACCACCGCCAAGATGGATCCGTCAGGCGAAAACGAGCCGTCAGGGGAATAGTGCAGGGCGAGGTGGCCGTCGATGCGCAACTCGTGCTGCCAGTCATAAGCTGGCTGCGGCGCGGTTGCCGCTTGTCCTGATTGTCCCTGTTGTTCTGATTGTATGGATTGTCCTGCAATCAAGCGGCAGGTCAAGAAAACGGCAATGAAAAGTAGCGCAGACCTCCGCATTTGAGATCTGCAGCTTGTGGGTGCGATGACCGCGGTCAAACCAACTCTCCTCTCGCAATGCGCTCGACCAGCGCGCGGTCAGCTTCAAGGAACGGATACTGCGGAAGCTGCGCTCGCGGCGCCCATTCAATGGCCTCAAACACGCGGTTTTCGAGCTGGCCCTGATACGAGGGCACGTGAAAGAACACTACCTCTACGTAGCGATCTGGGTAACGATGCCGCAGGCGGAAGACTTCCGCGCCCGGCTCGGCTTGGATGGCTAACTCCTCATAAAGCTCGCGCACCAGTGACTGATCGAGCGTCTCGCCAGGTTTCGCCTTGCCGCCCGGAAACTCCCACTGCATTCCGTAAGGGTCCGTATGATGACGCTGGCAGATGAGCACCGCGCCTCGGTCAATAAGAATTCCGGCAGACACCAGGATGGGTTTTGGGTCGTCCATCGGGAAAGATCATTGTAGCAAACGCGCCCGCGCGCCATGATTGAGGGCAAAAATGGGCGCCTTCTGAGGCTAAAATGGAGGGTTGTTCACCCTTCTTCCACGCAGGAAACGAAGGTGAAAGCATAAGCAGCGACACCTGGCGTTAGGAAGTCGAGTTCGAAAAGGCGCGAACCCGCTTGGGGCGTCTTGAGCAGCCGGTACATGCGGGGTTCCTTGACGGCGACCAACGATTTACCGCCGTAGTGAGCTACGTCCTCGCCCGCATCTTCAGGCGGGAGCGGCTTTCCCCCGGCGCTCACCGCTACCAATCCCGCGCCATCTTCAGGAGGACTCATCACCAGGTTCACCTCCGCCGCGCGGCATTCGACCAGCAAGCGCGAAGGCTTCCCATTCAGCGGGCAAGCCTCGACCGATTCGCTTCCAGCAAACCAGGGGCCGTCGAGCCATGCGACGTCGGGGGCGAGCGTCTTCCCGGCGCGATACTCCTTGACTTCATTCGAGGCGTAGCCTGCTTCATTTCCGAGACGGCCGCGCTTGAAACCGAGATAGAGTTCAGGCGTGACGGGAACACAGCGCGCGCCGGGGCGGTCCGTCAATCGTAGCGGCTCCATGAGAGGCGGCAGGCTCAAGCTGGAGTCGATCTCGCGCAGCAGCTTCTGGATGGCCTCTTCAGTTTCGCCGTAGCCGCCTTCGCCGAAGTGGTAATAGCGCAGATAACTTTTTGCGTCGATCAGGTATTTGGCTGGCCAGCAGCGGTTGGAGTAGGCCTGCCAGATTTGATACTCGTTATCCAGAACAACGGGATATTCGATCTCCATCTCCTTGACCGCCCGCTCGACGTGCTCCGCCGTGCGCGCGAAATGGAACTCCGGCGCATGAACGCCTATCACGGTAAGACCCTTGGCGCGATAGCGGCGGTCCCATTCCTTGAGGTAAGGCAGCGTGCGCAGGCAATTCACGCAGGTGTAGTCCCAGAAATCTACGAGCGCCACGCGGCCTCGCAGCCCGGCAAGCGTAAGCCCAGGCGAATTGATCCATTGACGCCCAACTTCAGGCGCATGGATCTTCTCCGCCGCATCAAGCCACATGCAGAAAACTCCACTTTCGTTGTCAGTAAATTGCGTTGGACAGGGCTACAACCACATAGCGCCTTGGGGATCGAACGCCGCTACCGCGCGGCGGGCGGATCAAGCTGGCCTGCCAGCTTCTCATAGCTTGCATGGTAGCTGGCATTGCCCGGCTCCAGGGAGGCAGCAATGCGCAGTTCCTCCAGAGCTTGCTGGTTTTCACCCTGCGCGAGCAGCGCCGAAGCGAGGTCAGCGTGAACGACGGCATCACCCGGCTTCGACTCGAGAGCTAGGTGATATTCGTGAATTGCGCCTTTAAGGTTCTTTTCCCTGACCAGAACAAGCCCCAAAGCCAGATGCGCCTTTTCGTTCGCAGGATCAAGACGAAGCGCCTCGCGTAGTTCCGAAGATGCTCCTGAATCATCGCCTCGTTGGTAAAGCGCCGCCCCAAGCGCATAGCTGACACCGCCATCCTGGGGATTCAGGCGGAGCGCCTCGCGGTATTGCTGGATGGCCCCGTCCAGATCATGCTCCTTCATCAGATCGTTTCCCAAGTCGAAGCGGGCTGGCGCCGAATCCGGGGCAAGCAGCACCGCCTCGCGGTACTGCGCGATGCCCTCTACAAGTTGTCCCTGTTTGCTGAGGGCGAAGCCCAGATAGAAGTGCGTGGCCGCGTCCGTGGGATTCAACTCAATGGCCTTCCGCAACTCCGTCTCCGCCTGAGACCACTGCCGTTGGTCTAAAAGCTGCTTGCCTTGGTTGCGGTCACTCTGCGCTTCGTACCACTTGTCGCTCGAAGGCATGGCTTGCGCAAAGTCTTTCGTCTTCACCTTCTTAAGTTCATTAAGCAGGGGTGTTCCGGCGCCCTCTTTTTGCAAGGTTTGAAGGATTTCGGGGGTGGGCTTGAAATCAATTCCGCGCTTTTTGACCAGCGCCGCAATCCGCTGGCTGGCGACCCCGCCGCGCAACAAACCCTCCACCTGCGCTTCCTTAAGAGGCTTTTGGGCGGCAAAAGAACTGGATACGAAAAGGGCAAGTAATAGAAGAACGCCTGCCCCCGCTGTCTTGCGAATGTGCAAGATTTCCATCCGTGCCTCCCCCACGGCAATAATCCTTACTCAAAACAGGCCGTCAACAGAGCGGCTATAGCACCGACCCCATGCGGGCTTTGGCCGGCCTTTAATAAAGACTATCGGCCAGAGGTCGCCGCGACAATAATGGGCCACCCAAGTCATCGGAGATACTTCGATTCCGCAGCCTTGGCGCGCCGCGCGCGGGCAATTTCATCGGCCAATTGGGCGTTTGAGGGATACTGCGCAAGGCTCTCCTCATACACTTGGATGGCGGCATCGTAGTCGCCCCGGTCAAAATAATATTCGCCGCGCGTAATCGCGTCCGCCACCGCGGCAGACTCGGCTCTGGAATGCGCGCGCGCCTGCGCATCCAGCGCGCTGGCAGCATTGGTTCCGTTGTGCGCCTTAAGCGCTTGGGTCTTTCCGGACGCCTGTGGCCCTTGAGGCCTCTTGGATGCGGCTGCATCGCTTGCCCCCCCCACAAGGGGCGTGGCCTGCGGCGTGGATTGCGCCTGTTGCGCTGTTTGTTGTTGCGCTGGCGTGGATTGTACGTGTTGCGCCGTTTGCCCTTGTTGAGTTGGCGCGGAGGCGGACGCGCCGCTCGCCGTGGCGGGCGGCTGAGCCGAATTTGACGACGGTGGTGTTGTTACTGCTGCCGGACCAGGTTGGGACTGGGCAGGCGGCGCTGCCTTAGCCGTGTTCACCGGCGTGGGCGGCGACTGATCCGATGGCTGGTTCACGGTTTCAGTTTGCGGGCTGGCATCAGTCGAACCTGAGGACAAGTAATATGAAACCTTTGTTTTGAGAAACTGTGGGTTAAACCAATATGTCCGCCCCGTGAGGTAAAGCCAGCCGCAGCCCGCGCCGCCTAAGATCACAATCAGGAGGGCTACTGTGGCCAACGCCTTCAACCACGTCCGCTTAGACTCCGGCGGAGCAGTGTACAGCACGGACGGGTCGGGCGGCTTGGCCGGATAATTACCAAGCAGCACTGGACCGTGATGGCTTCGCCTGGCGGCAGCTTCGGGTGCGTGCTCACCCGCGTTCAGATGGATGTCTAACGGCCTTGTGGGAGGCGGCTCTACGATTTTATGGTCCGCGGCCGGGATCAGGCCCGATAGAAACGCGTCGTCCATTGCAGGCGCTTCAGGTATTTGGGTGGCTGGCGTCGCCCAAGTTGGCGGCTTGGTCAACTCGGCCTGTTCAGCCAATCCACCTTTTTGAGCCCGTTCAACCTGCTCTGGAAGAGGCTCCGAAGGTTCAGGTTCCGACAAATCGAACGACTCAAGCCCTAGTGGCTCAAGCTGCTCAGGTGGCGGCGGAGATGCAGCAGGCACATGGACGCGCTCATCTGTCTCCTCGGCCAGCGGGGGCGGAGCAGCCGAAAAGGGAGAAGCAAAAACCGATGTCGCCGCTACCGGGATTTCCCAGTGCGAGGCCGCGCCTTCCGCGCTTGGCGCCGGGCTGGCAAAGCTCGCGGCAGCCGAAGGCAATTCCCCAGTTGCCTCGCGGGTTGCAAATGGCGCTTCCTGGGCTTCCTTGACCGGCTGTGGAATCTCCTGCGGCGGCTCAGGCGCCAGTTCCCGGGCGGCTTCCGCGCGCAGAGGCTGCGCAGGTTCTGGCTCCCCGACGGGCTGCTTCGAGGCTTGCTTTACAGGAGCGCGGCGTTCTTCCCACGGCGTAAGCTGGTCGATAATCGCCGTGGCGCTGGCGGGCCGGTCGGCCCGTTTCTTCCCCAGCATTCTCATCAGGAGCGTATCGAGCGCCAGCGGCGCTTCAATGCCGGGTTGGGATGCGAGCGGGCGCGGCTCGGTAAAGATCTGCGCCAGCAAAACTTCCATCGGAGATTTGCCCTCGAAAGGCAGCTCGCCCGCAAGCATCTGATAGAGGATTACGCCCAGCGAATACAAATCCGACCGCCCGTCAAGCGCCTCCGGGTTCTGCCCCATCGCTTGCTCGGGCGAGATATATTCCGGCGTTCCAAACAGGCGGCCGCTGCCATCCTCAACTGCGAGGTGAGCCAGGTTGATAAAACGGCCCTTCTTCAAAGGTAGCGTGCTAAAGCCCAGCACGCGCGCCGTCTCCTCGCCGTCATTATCAGTTAGAAGGATGTTTGCAGGCTTCAGGTCGCCGTGGATGATGCCTGCATGATGCGCCGCTTCGAGCGCCATGGCGATCTGCTTCGCCAGAGAGCAGGCGCGCCCCAAAGTGAGCGGAGCTTCCCATCGCAGAAGCTCATCAAGAGGTTTGCCTTCAATAAAGTCGCGCACCAGGAAAGGCTCTTGCCGCCCGCGCAGGACGCCCGGAGGCGCGATGTTTGGGTGGTCGAGGGCTTGAATTCGCTCGGCTTCCTGCCGGACCTCTTCCTGGACCTCATCGAGATTGGCTTCGCTCGGCAGGGCAATGGGCTGCAACGCGCAAAGGCCGCCCGTCTCCATGTCCGTAGCCATGTAGATTGCGCCCAAGTCGCCTTCGGCAATTTGCTGAAGGATGCGATAGCGTCCCTCAATCAATTGGCTGTCGTTAAACATGATCGCTTCACGGCCAAGCCGTACTCCCCCATAGGCGCAAGCCGCCCGGCTTTGTCTATCTATAAGGTTAGCATAATCAAGGGCATCTTCAAGGCGGATAGCACTGTAGCAGCGGCCTCTGGCCGCCGGTATTTACCATTTGCCAAACCGGCGGCCAGAGGCCGCCACACACCCTCATTCCCGCGCGTGGGCAACCGCAATCGCCGCCATGTTCACGATCTCTTCAACCGTAGCCCCGCGCTGCAAGACGTGAACGGGCTTCGAGAGGCCCATCAGGATGGGTCCCAGCGCCTCGGCGCCCCCCAGCCGCATCAT
>DASZAA010000110.1:0-12732 GCA_035945615.1 Terriglobia bacterium | reverse complement strand
CACCGGCAATTACGAACGCTATCTCACGCTCAAGACCGAGCGCCAGGAGCAGTTGCGCTCGGCCTACCGCAACCAACAGGAGCGCGTCGAGCAACTGGAAGTTTTTATCAACCGTTTCCGCTATCAGGCCACCAAAGCGAAGCAGGTGCAGAGCCGCATCAAGGAGCTGGAGAAGATTGAAAGGATCGAGCTGCCGCCCGAAGAAAAGACGATCCATTTCAAGTTCCCGCAGCCTCCCGCCAGCGGTAGGCAAGTGGCCGAGGCTCGCGAAGTAGCCAAGCGGTACGGAGAAAAACTGGTTTTTCAAGGCGTCCAATTCTTTATCAACAAGGGTGACCGCGTGGCGCTGGTGGGTGTGAATGGGGCGGGGAAGTCGACGCTGATCAAGTTGCTCGCGGGTGCGGAGCCGGTCTCAGTTGGCGAGTTGCGGCTGGGCCATAAGGTGGATGTGGATTATTTCGCGCAGGACCAATACAAGGCTCTCGATCCTGATGCCCGGCTGATTGACGACCTGGCCAGCGTCGCTCCCGGCGCGCTCAGCGGCCAGACGCAACTGCGCACGTTGCTCGGCAGCTTCTTGTTTTCGAGCGACGAAGTTTTCAAGAAGATTGGCGTGCTTTCGGGCGGCGAACGCAACCGCTACGCGCTGGCGCGCATGTTGTTGCGTCCCTCCAATTTTCTGTTGCTTGACGAACCCACCAATCACCTCGATTTGCGCGCCAAAGACGTGCTGCTCGATGCCCTGCAGCATTTCACAGGCACGGTGGTCTTCGTCTCCCACGACCGCTACTTTATCGACAAGCTGGCGACGAGGGTTTTTGAAATTGGGGGCGGGGAATTGCACGATTTCCCCGGCAATTATGAAGACTATTTGTGGCAGAAGGAAGGGCACACTCCCGCCACTCCAGACACGGAGCCGGAACAGCGTACTAACTCTAGGCGGCAAGAAAAGCACCAGGAAGCGGCGCATGGCAAGAAGCTCAATCCGATCCGCACGCACCAAATGCAGCAACGCCGTGGAGATCTCGAGGCCGAAATCGCACGCTGCGAGAGCGAAGTTGCCTCATACGAACTCGAAATGGCAAATTTCAAGAGCGCCGAGGACTCTATTCGTCTCTCAAAGCTGGCTGAGGAGCGCCGCGCTCAACTGGCTGGCATGATGAAAGAATGGGAGCAGATTGCGGCCGCGCTCGACGAAGAGAATCAACCGGTGACGAGCGGTCAGGGAACCAGATCAACGGCGTGATCCTTGCTCGCTTTTGAGCTTTTCTTCGAACTGAGCTTCGCTGGCATCGACGTAACGCCGGTAACCCTCGGGATCAATAAAAGGGTTTTGGCCTTGCCTAGCCTGCTGGCGTAATCGCGCCAGCTTCTCCTGCATCAAGAAAAAGCTGCCGTGCGCGCCGAGAAACACATCGCACGGAAGCGACTTGAGCCGCTGAAAAGTATGGATGTAATCCTGCGCAATGCCCGGATATGTAGGATTTTTCACCAGGCGGTAGCCGGGCAGAACCGTCGTGCTGCACACGTCCACCACGTGATAGTCCTTGCCCCTGTCGCGCACGGTCCAAGTCCAGGTCGTGCAGCCTCGGGTGTGGCCCGCGGTTAATACGGCGCGCAGTTTTTCTCCTCCTAGAGCCACCACATCCCCATCGTGAAGAATCCGGTCGGGCTTAATTGCGGGGAAAGCATTGTTGAAATAGAAGTAGCCTCGTCCGCCGTGCGCAAGAATAGGGGCGTCGCCAGCCATAGCCTCAAATTTGGCTCCTGTATCGCGCTTGAGCTGAGCGAGGCCGCCCGCGTGATCAAGATGGGCGTGCGTGTTCAGCAGAATCTTAACCTCCTTCAACCGGAAACCGAGTTTGCGGATGTTCTGCTCGATGCGCGGCGCGGTTGCAATGTATCCGCCATCGATCAGGAAGTCTCCTTGCGGTGTGATAATGAGAAACGAGGTTACATCGGAATCTCCCACGTAGTAGACGTTCCCAATCACTCGAAATGGTTTCTGGGGACCGTTGGCGGCGGCAGATGTCATCGGCAAGGCCCCAAGCAGGAGCAAAGAACCCAACATGGCCGCCAGGATACCGGCAAATTGCTGCGCTGCGTGTTTCATCCCGCAAGGATAACAGAAAATGTCGTCCTGAATCCCCGCCCGGCTCGCGGCCCAATTTTGGTCGGCGCGCCGACAACTCAAGCAGGACTTTAATGGCTGCAATTTTGACTTAAAGTAACACTTTAGATTGATGGGACTCGAAAAGATTAAGATTTCCGGTCATCATACACTTCATGTAAACACTCCTAAGCATAACGCCGCTACGTAATAGCCTGAACCGTCGCCGCTCATTTTATACCCTTGCCTTGCAGGTATACCGCGTGTATATTATCGCTATCTTAACGTGTCAACATACGAGGAGTGTTTTACCGCCAAGAATACTCCTGACAATATAAATCAGCCGTCGGAGGGACGCGATGCCTTGGGACCAAGCCAGATTCAATGAATACATGCGGCTCGTGCGCGTAGCGAATTCGCATTACGAGCGGTTCAAAAAGAGCCGGATTCATACATTCACGGGCCTGCTGAAAATGAAGCGGTTCCAGAACAACGCCGGGCACCTGCAAGCCATTCAAACCGCGTGGACGGCCGTGCCGCAGGACGCCAAAAATCTTTACGCGGCAGCCTACGCCTACGTTCAGCAGGAGCTTTTTCCGGCGCCTCCCCCTGTAGTGGTGCCACGAGTTGTAGCTCCAAGAGTGGTCGCCCCGCGCGGCGGCGTGGCCATCATGGGGGGACAGGTCGTAGCCCAGCAGGCGCAGCTCCGGGCCGTTCGACGTGAGAACCGGGTAGAGTCGGCGGATCAGGTTGTGAATGAAGCTCTCAGTCAAACACTGAATGGCACGCAATATGATTGGACGGTGCGGTTCCGCATTCGGCGTGTCCAGGCTGGAAGGCAATCCCGCTCGCTCTCTGTCATCATCAAGCTCGCAGCCTTCAGCGGCAATGGCGTGGAATTCCGGGATGCGGCGCGGCGCAGGGAAGTGGGCAGCATCCCCGCGACACACGTAGGGGCCACTGTAACGGATGAGGTGAAACGTAACTGGAGCTCGCGGATCAACGAGAGGTGGAACGGCGGTACTTTTGTCGTTCAGGATATCTCCGGCGATGACCTCGACGTTTACGATATCGATTTTGGCTTTGAATGGGCCGGTTCGGATGAGGACACTCGCAACCTCCACAAAGTATTTGCCGTGCGCGTGACCGATCCTACGCAGCCTCCCGACGGAACTATCGATACCCACTTCTGGGGCGTCGACGATGGGGGGACGACTGGCGCTGCCATCGCGCACGAATTCGGCCATTTGATCGGCAATCCCGACGAATACGGCGCGTGCACGTTCAACGGCCAGAATAACACTCGCGATCGAACCTCGATTATGGACAACGAAACCACAGGACAGGCCAAGGCTCGGCACCTCTATCTTATCGGGACGCACGCAGCGACGCTGCTGGGCGCAGACCCGGCGCGATGCGTGGTGCGAATGAACACCGTCAGTCATAGGGTCGGCGTTAATCATCCCTGGGCGTAAGCGCAGACTCGGCGCCGGCGCGTCGGACCGTGCTTAAATCCTATACACGGAAGGCAAGCCATGGCATCAGACGGAATCGGCAGCGCCATTGCGGAAGTCCTAAAGGAGACGGAGGAAGAAAAGAAGCTGAAGATGCTTATTCTTGCTCAGCTTGATCAGACGCTGGACGATTGGACGGGATCTGGCCTCGAAATCAACAGTAACGACTATAGCCTCACCCAAAGCCAGCGCAACCACGTGCAAAACGTCGGCAAGGAACACGGCTGCCACACCTGTGGAACCAGGGTCGATAAAGACAAGAATCAACCTTGGATAGGCGATCATATCCCGCCCTGGGAATTGAGCGACAAGGTTCGCAAGGATGCGGGCGTCTACGGCGACAAGACCTACCTTTTTCCCCAATGTGACGAGTGCGCGCACAGCCAGTCGTTTTACGTAAAAATGCTCAACGCAGGGATTGAAACCTGGGGCGCTATGGTGAAGAGCGACAAGCCGCTGATTGTGGGCGGGTGGAAAGCCTCTCCGGAGAAGAATTGCGTCGAGACGAACGCCAAGAAAGTGAGCGCCGCGCAGGGCATTTTCATCCAAGGCGTGGGCGAAAAGAAGGGATGCCACAGTTGCGGCAGCAAATACCCCGCCAAGGTCTACATCTCAGACCATATCGTGCCGCAGGAATTCTGCACGTCTTACATGCCGCAGGTTTTTAAAGCGCTTGGCATACCATACCCCGATACTTTCGAGCTTCGGCCGCAGTGTCCGAAGTGCTCTGGATTTCAGGGCGGTAAAATGAAAGAAATTATGACGCTAGCTGTCAGCTACGCTAAGCGGAAGGGTATTACGGTCTACAAATGAGTTTTGCTTCGCGCGGCGGGCGGCGGCTCCTGATAGAATAGTCCGGTTGGCCACTTCACTCAGGACTTTATATTGGGGCGCATCCATCCCGCGCAAATAAATCCAACCTCGTGTTTCGCCGCGCCCTTGATCCATGCCCGGCCATCCGCATCGGGCATTGCGAGAGGCGTGCTGCTCATTGCTTTCCTTTTTTTGTCGCGCCCGACAGCCGCGCAGGTCAAATTTCCTAGCATTTCTCTGCACACCTATCTTCTCCCCAACGGCCTTCAGGTGGTCATGGCCCCGGATGACGGCGCGCCGGTAACCAGCGTGGAGGTGTGGTATCACGCCGGGTCGCGCGATGAAAAACCTGGCATGGCGGGCTTTGCTCACCTCTTTGAGCATCTGATGTTCGACGGCACGCGCAACCTTGCTCCGGACGAATACTCCAACTACATTGTGCGCTCCGGCGGCATCGACAACGCTTATACCACAGTCGACGCGACCATCTTCTGGGAAACCGTGCCGAGCGTCGATCTGCCCGTGGCCCTATGGCTCGAAGCGGACCGCATGAGAAACCTCAACATTACTCAAACCACGTTCACAAATGAAAGGGAAGTGGTCGCAGAGGAAGAGAAACAACGGTTCAGCAATCAGCCTTATGGGAACGTTATGGCGGCGCTCTATCGAAACGCCTTCACGGTGTCTCCTTACCGCCACCGGCCTATTGGAGACATGCGCGATCTCGACCGAGCTACGCTGAGCGACGTGCGGTCGTTTTACGATACCTATTACGTGCCCGAAAACGCCACCGTGGTGATTGTGGGCAATTTCGATGAAAACCAGGCAGTGACAGGGGTTGAGCAATACTTTGGTCCGCTCAAAAACACCGGCCTGCCTATCCCGCGAAACTATCCGCAAGAGCCGCCGCAAACCGCCGAGCGCGTGGTGAAGCTCACTCAGCCTGTGGCGCTTCCGGCCTTTGTGGAAGGCTACCACATGCCTGCGGACGGGACGCCTGACGCCTACCCGCTTGAGCTTGCGGCGAAGATCCTCGCCGACGGCGAAAGCTCATGGCTCTTCCGGCGGCTGGTTTACCAGAAGCAAATCGCCATGCAAGTGGATTGCGAAGGCGACTTTGCTGGGATGCCCAGTTTGTTTTTCGTTTTTGCGGTAATGAATCCGGGTCACACGCCTGACGAGGGCGAGGCCGAGGCGGACCACGTAATTGATCGTCTGAAAGACGGCCAAATTCCTTTTCAGGACCTCGAACGCGCCAAAAATGAGGTCTTGCGCGATTACGTCCTGAACCGTCAGACGGCGCAAAGCCGCGCCGACGCTCTGGGCTACGACGCGGCGGTGCTCAAAGACCCGGACCTGTTTAATACGGAAGTCGAGCGCCTCCTGCGGCTGAGTGCGGCGGACGTGGCGCGCGCGGCCAGAAAATATCTGGTGAAAAGCAATATGACGCTGGTTGAAGTGTATCCGGAGAAAGGGAAGTGATCTCCGGTGATTTGGCTGAACCTTCAAGAAAATATGAAACGCCGCTTAAGAATATTTGACGTCTTGGCTATCTCTGCCTGCTTGCTTGCCGCTTGCTCGCTCCAAGCCCGCGACTTGCCTCCGCTCGTGCCGCAGCCGGCGCCGGTAGCCGTGCCGGCGCCCGTGGAGCAAACCCTCGGGAATGGCATGAAGGTGCTCATTGTTCAGGATCACGCGCTTCCGGTGATTACGCTGAAGATTGCTGTCTTGACCGGCGCAGCGGCCGATCCCGCGAGTCTCCCCGGAACCGCTCAGTTTGTGGCATCCATGCTCAACGAAGGAACACGATCGCGCAGCGCCCAAGAGATTGCGGAGGCAATCGACGGAATGGGCGGCGTCTTCGACTCAGGCGCGGACTGGGACGACTCCTGGGCTTCCTTGAGCGTCCTGAGCAACCATGCTCAACTAGCCTTTGACCTACTCTCCGACATGGCGATCAACCCGGCCTTCCGTCCTGCCGAGGTGGACCGCATCCGCCGCCAGACGCTTTCCGCGCTGGACGTTTTGCGGCGCGATCCCGATTATCTAGCCGACACGCTCATCGAGCGTGTAATTTTTAGCGGAACGCCGTATAGCCATCCCAAGGATGGCGTTCGGGAATCCGTGCAGCGGCTGTCGCGCGACGATCTCGCGCGATTTCATGATCGGTATTATCAGCCGTCAAATGCTGTCCTGGTGGTGGTGGGAGACGTCAGCATAGCGCAGGCCCTGGACCTCGCCAACAACGCCTTTGGCGGGTGGAAGGCTGGCGAACTGCTTCCAGCGCGACCATCCAGCCCGGCCGAACCGCCAGCGGCTCCGCGCGTGGTGGTGATTGACGACCCGAACGCCGTGCAAACAGAAATCCGCATTGCGAATCTTGCCTTCCGCCGCAATAGTCCTGAATACGATGCGCTGACAATTGCTAACCAAGTGCTCGGCGGTCCGGCGGAAAACCGCTTGTTCAGCGAGCTGCGAATCCGCCGCGGCCTGGTCTACGGCGCCTCAAGCGACCTTGTTTGCTATCGCAACGCGGGCGCGTGGGAAATCAAAACTTCCACCCGGACCGATGAAACCGTAAAGACGATTAGCTTAATCCTGAGCCAGATGAATGATCTTGAGGACGGCTCGATCAACGGCCGCGAGCTGCAAAACGCGCAGAATTATCTGATCGGGCACATGGCGCTTGACTTTGAAACCTCGCAACAAATCGCCGATCACGTCCTGAGCTTGATGATTAACGATCTTCCCATGAACGCACTTAATCATAGGGCGGAGCAGATTCGGAATCTATCGATTGACGATGTGTCCACGGCGGCGCGGCGATATCTCAATTCCAGTCAGGCGGCTATCATTCTGGTCGGCAATGCGGCGGAATTCAAACATGGCTTGAAAAGCTTCGGGCCAACGCGTATCATTCCGCTGACGGATGTCGATTTCGCCGCATCCACCTTGGAGCAACCCGCACACGATGCAGTCGGTGAACGCTAACCGGCTTATTATCAATAGCATCATCACCATAAAAGGAGGCTTTACATGAGAAAACGCATCCTCGCTCTCGCTACTTGCGCTGCGCTCGGCTGCCTGGCCGTCGTGGCCCTAGCTGCGAAGAACGGACAAGCTGCTCAGTCAAGTCAAACCGATGTGGCAACCCTGAACGGAACGTGGAATTGCGTTTCGCATGGCGGCGATCAGGGTACCATGAATTTTACGCTGACTTTTCAACAAAACGGCCAAGACATATCCGGCCACGTTTCCTCGCAGCTTGGAGATGCCGACTTTTCCTCCGGCACGTTCAAGAACAATCATCTTCATTTCATGATCCAGGGTGATAGCGATAGTTACGACCTCCACGCCGACTATAAAGACGGCAAGCTCACCGGCACATGGGCTACAACAGTTTCAGGCCATAAAGGCACCTGGGAAGGGCAAAAAGCGCCCGCAAGCAAGCCCTAGTGGCTCAAGCGGTCCTGGCCGCATGGACAGTAAAATCTGCCCATGCGCAACGTCCGATAAGGCATATTACGTTAACTATAAAATCTCTGCCGACCGCCGACGCGACGGCTGACGATGCAGATCGGGATCGTCGTGCGCGACCTTGACGCAACGCTGCGGAGGTACGTTCGACGATTACGGGATTGGTCCGTGGTAGCTCTTCGAGTTCAACGGCGTCAAGGTCGCATACCTTTCCACCGACCGCGACCTCGGGACAATCGTCGAAGTCTTCAGCGGCGCGCCCAGCAGCAAACAAAAACCAGACGCGACCTTGAAACCGCCCGGCGGAATCGAACTGGACCTTCATAGGCTGTAGCGATGGCCGCTGCCCGGCAGTCTTATAAAAAGACTGGCAACCGAAGCCTGCAACGGGCACCCGCTACAAGCTGACACTTATAGTTTCAGGCGGCGCAGCCGCAGCGCGTTCGTGATAACTGAGACCGAGCTGAAGGTCATGGCTGCGCTGGCAATGACCGGGCTAAGCAAAATGCCGAAGAATGGGTAAAGCACGCCAGCGGCGATGGGAATGCCTACAACGTTGTAAACAAATGCAAAGAACAGATTCTGGCGGATGTTGCGCATCGTCCCTTCGCTCAGCCGGCGGGCGCGCACCAGTGCTCGCAAGTCGCCTTTCACTAGCGTGACACCGGCGCTTTCCAAAGCAATGTCGGCTCCGGTGCCCATTGCAATGCCCACATCGGCTTGGGCAAGCGCCGGAGCGTCATTGACGCCGTCACCTGCCATCGCCACGACGCGCCCTGCCTTTTGCAGGTCTTTGATCCGCTCGCTCTTTTGACCTGGAAGGACCTCAGCCTCAACCCGGTCGATGCTCAGTTTGCGGGCCACGGCTTCGGCGGTAGCTTTTGTGTCCCCGGTGAGCACAATAATGTCGATTCCCTCCTGATGCAGCGCGGAGATGGCTTCCGGCGTTGAAGCTTTAACCGGATCAGACACGCCTAGCGCCGCCGCCGGCCGTCCATCGATGGCCGCAAAGAACGCCGTTGTGCCGCTCGCGCGAAGGTCCTGCGCCATGCCCGCAAGCGGCTGCGGATCGATTCCAGACTCACGAAGCAGGCCCTCTGTTCCAACCACCACAGAATGGCCCTCGACGCTCCCCGTCACGCCCATTCCGGCAACCGCGCGGAAAGACTGCGGACTTGCTAATGGAATCCCTTTCTGTTTAGCCCAACGCGCGAACGCTGCCGCCAAAGGGTGCTCGCTGCCCTGCTCCAGGCTGGCAGTCAGCCGCAAGACCTCCGCCTCATTTTCGCCGGGCGCAATCGATACCGCCGTCAATTGCGGCTTGCCCTCGGTCAGCGTGCCGGTTTTATCGACCACCAGCGTGTCGACCTTTTCCAGCGTTTCAAGGGCTGCCGCGTTCCTCACCAGCACGCCCGCGGTTGCGCCGCGGCCCGTCCCCACCATGATGGACATGGGCGTTGCCAGCCCAAGGGCGCACGGGCACGCGATGATGAGCACTGCCACCGCGTTGACGATAGCGTGCGCCAATCGCGGCTCCGGGCCTGCCAAAGCCCACACCGCAAAGGTGACAAGCGCCGCCACCACCACCGCCGGAACAAAATAGCCGGCCACACGGTCCGCCAACCGCTGCACCGGCGCGCGGCTGCGCTGCGCTTCCCCGACCAATCGCACAATTTGCGCCAGCAGCGTATCGCTGCCCACCCGCTCGGCGAGCATGATGAAACTGCCCGCGCCGTTCACCGTGCCGCCCGTCACACGCTCGCCTGGGGATTTCACCACGGGCATCGGCTCACCTGTCATCATGGACTCATCGATCTCACTTGTTCCTTCGATCACACTCCCGTCCACCGGCACTTTTTCGCCGGGCCGCACACGCAGCTGGTCGCCCGGATGAACGTCTTCGAGTGGCACGTCTAGTTCTTCACCATTTTCCTGGATGCGGCGGGCGGTTTTTGGGGCGAGGCCGAGAAGTTGGCGCAAGGCTTCGGAGGTCCGGCTGCGCGCCCGCAGTTCGAGCACTTGTCCGAGCAGGACTAGCGTTGTAATTCCCGCCGCGGCCTCAAAATATACGTTTACGTTCCCCTGCGAGTCTCGGAACGCGCGGCTCAGCATTCCGGGCGCGGCCGTGGCGATGAGGCTGTAAAGATAGGCCACGCCCGTGCCAAGCGCGATCAGCGTGAACATATTCAGCTTGCGATTGACCACCGACGCCCAGCCGCGCTCGAAAAACGGCAGCCCGCCCCAAAAAACCACGACGGAGGTGAGCGCCAGTTCGATCAAATTCGCACCTCCAGAGGCGCCGGCGTGGGCCATTCCAGTCATTCCCAAAATCATGACAGGCGCGGTCAAGATCAAGCTCAGCCAAAACCGGCGCGTCATGCCGCGAAGCTCAGCGTCATCCGGCTGCTCCAGATTCACTTCGCGCGGCTCAAGCGCCATGCCGCAAATCGGGCACGATCCCGGCCCCGGTTGCGAGACTTCCGGGTGCATTGGACAGGTATAGCCGGTGGTGCCTTGCGACGCAGCTTCCCCGCCCCTTGCCACGGGCTCGACAGCCGACTTGGGATCTTCGTGTGAGGCAGTTCTGGTTGCGCTTGGAGCGATTTGGAGAAGCGGGACGGTTGGATTGCCTGTCGCGGCTAAATACTTTTCTGGCTGCGCTTTGAATTTATTCAGGCATCCAAGGCCACAAAAGTAATACGTCTTGCCGTTATGCGTGGCGTTTCCGGCGGCGCGCGCGGGGTCAACCGTCATGCCGCAAACCACATCTTTCACCATTTGCTTGGAGATCCTGCTCCGTTTTTCAACACTTCACACAGTACTTTTTTGTGACGGCGACCCCTCCCGGCCATTTTTTAATCTTCCAATTTGGAGGGAGCCGCTTTGTAGCGGTGACGACGCTCTGTAGCGGCGGCCTCTGGCCGCCGGTCTTTAATAATTAGTAAAAGCCGGCGGCGAAGACGCCGCCGCTACAGCACAACCCGCAGGTTTAAAAAGCAAACCCTGCGCTACAAAACCGATCTCGTCACCTTGAGGTTTTGAGACGAATGAGACGGCTTTTATTAGAAACGCTGATTTCAAACAACTTCTTGGGTTCGTTCCGCGATTTTTTGTGCGTTTCGCTTCTTCCCTTCAGCCATTTTCTAATCTTTGGGACCTCCTGTAGCGCAGACCGCCGCTTTTGCTGTCTGCGACCTTTGAATATACAGAAAACCCGCAGACCTCAAATACGGAGGTCTGCGCTACAAAAAAGCCTATCACGCCGCTCTGAGATTTTTGGGACAAATGCGATAAATGGGACGGCTTTTCGGCATCACCCAAGAAACACAGTCCTGAGGAACAGCGCCAGCCGGCTCGCCACGACCCTAAAAGACCTTCGCGACAAACAGATCTGCTCGGCTGGAAGCTATTCACTCTCCCGCGCTCTGTGCTTTGGCAGACGGCACAGGCTTGGGTTCCCCTGTGACTCGCACCGGCGTCCAGGCGCGCACGGCGGCTCCGCCTGAAATCATCACGCCAATCTCGCCGCCGAAAAACAGGTAGGGGTGAAGTGGCTCGATTGCGCTCGCCTGATCTAGCCGGTCCCGGAGTTCAGCGGGAATGGCGAATTCAAGCGAAGCAATATTGTCTTCAAGCTGCTTGACGCTGGTGGCGCCGATGATGGTCGAAGTGATCCCAGGTTGAGTTGCAACCCAGTTCAACGCGATTTGCGCCGGCGGCTTCTTCAGTTGCAAAGCGACATCGAGCAGCGCGTCGAGGACGCGCCAGTTGCGCTCGTTGAATTTCAGAAACACAGGGTTAGTGGCGTTCTTCGTTTTTTCCAGCCGCCCCTCGCCCTTCCCGGTATTCCCTTCCCGCTTGTATTTGCCGGTCAGGAAGCCGCTGGCGAGCGGACTCCACGGCAAGATTCCGAGGCCCAGCTCTTGCGCGGCCGGGATATGCTCGCGTTCGATATTTCGTTCCACCAGTGAGTATTCGAGTTGAAGCGCGATCAGGCGCTCCTTGCCCTCTTTTTCGGCGAGCGTCTGGGCGCGGGCTACATACCAGGCCGGCGTATCCGAAAAGCCGTAATGCCGGATTTTCCCCTCTCGCACAAGATCGTTGAACGTGGAAACGACTTCCTCGACCGGCGTAATCGTATCCCAGGCGTGCAACCAATAGAGATCAACATAATCCGTCTTCAGACGAGTCAGTGAGCCTTCGAGCGCACAATAGATATTCTTGCGGCCGTTGCCACCGGCATTCGGATTGCCCGGGCTGGGGTTGAAAGTAAACTTCGTAGCGAGGACTATGCGATCGCGTAGTTTGCGCTCCGCGATGAATTTTCCTGTCATTTCCTCGCTTTTCCCATTCGTGTAAACATCGGCGGTGTCGATGAAATTGCCCCCAGCCTCAATGTAATGATCAAAGACCGCTTGGGAGGGCTTTTCTTCCGTGCCCCATCCCCATTCCGTCCCAAAGGTCATCGTGCCGAGTGAAAATGGGCTCACGCGAAGCCCAGACCGTCCTAAAGTGATGTAGTTATTCAGGCTCATGAATTTCCTCCTGGCTCAATAGATGCTCCTGTTTAAGAGTTAGGTTCGCAAATAGCGGATGATGATCGAGAGACACGCTACGCCGATGATCGGGTATGCCCGCGATGCTCTCAGCGACGCCGGGGGCTTGGCTGGCCGCGCATTTTTTAATTTAGCGCCAACGGGGAAAGCGGCCACCGCTACAGGT
This sequence comes from Terriglobia bacterium, assembly GCA_035945615.1. Lineage (GTDB taxonomy): Bacteria > Acidobacteriota > Terriglobia > UBA7540 > UBA7540 > RH2-MAG17b. The sequence continues at coordinate 96 of DASZAA010000110.1, read as the reverse complement.
AAAACAAACTCAAGCGCGGCAACTGATAGTGTTCAAAAAGGCGCTTTTTTAAAAACTGGCGCTCGACGGATTCAATTTGAACGGCGGTCATCTGGC
>DASZAA010000109.1:0-9570 GCA_035945615.1 Terriglobia bacterium | reverse complement strand
GATGTGCAGGCGCACTGGGGCTACATCATTTTTACCGTAGTCCAGGCGCTCGCCACCGTCATCGGCATGCTTTTGGTGGACCGCAAAGGACGCAAGTTCCTGCTCTCGGTGGGTACGGCTGGAATCGTCGTGTCGCTGTTTACAACAGCTTTCTTGTTCTATCGCAGTGAGCGCCATCGCGTGGACGTGCGCCAGGCCGTCCAGTTGGTAGCGCAGGGACAGGCGGGACTGAAGCTGCATTTCACGCCCGCGCTGGAACGGCAATGGCTGACCGAAGCCGGGCATGCCGATCTAGCCGGAAAGCCGGCGACACTCACCATCATTTATTCCTACGGGGAATTCAGCGCTGTGACGCCCGCGATGCTCTCCAATCATTCGCTGGGGGCGCCGGTTCAACTCAGCCGGTCCAACTGCGTGCCAGCCAATCGAGTACTGGCTTTTTTCTCCAATCCTTTCGGCAACCTTGACCGGGCCCGAACCGCGCCGCTGCGCATCCTGCATGCGCTGATTACTCCGTTGCCCGGCCGCGAAAACGGGTGGCTGGTGGCCATCTGCTTGTTTGTCTTCGTGGCATTTTATGCGATGGGACCTGGGATCTGTGTCTGGCTGGCGTTATCGGAGCTGATGCCGACTCGAATCCGCTCCAATGGCATGAGCATCGCCCTGCTGATCAACGAAGCCGTTGCCACTTTTCTGGCCGCCATTTTCCTGCCCACGGTGGGCCGCTATGGCTATGCCACTATGTTTCTACTGTTCGCCGGCTGCACCGTTGTCTACCTGCTCGCCGCCGTTTTTTTGTTGCCGGAAACCAAGGGCAAGACTCTGGAGGAGATCGAAGCCTATTTTTCTCGGACGGGGAAGAAAGCCTGAATCATCTGGCTTTTCGCATTGCAAGCGTTACCGGTGAATACGCAGCGCCTCTGGCGGCGAAGGTAAGCCTTCGCACAAGAACCGCCCAGTGCGTTCATAGGTGCATTCCGGACAAGGCGCCACTCAGTGAGCGCCACGAGGGTCTTCCAGGTCCTCGTGGCGCCAAAGGTGCGCCAGAGCCCGGTAAAGTGCCGCGCGACATCAGGCATCAGAAATTGACGAAATTCTGCAAAGACACAGACAACGGGCTGATTTGATTTCCTGCGGAGCGACTCGTGCTATTCCATCTATTGGCCGCTCGGGAGAGTGTTATGAGGGCTTGGGCGCGATCGTGATCCGCTCGTGCAACCTTAAATCCCGGGAAGATGTGCCCACATATACAATGCGGCTGCCTGTCGCGGTTTCCCAATGGGTCGCTGCGTCGGGCCAGTATTGCAACTGACGCAAGGGAACGTGAATCTCCACCCGGCGGCTTTCGCCAGGCTTGAGCCCAACCCGGTCAAACCCTGCCAGCGCCCGGACCGCAAACTGTGCCCCAGGGGGAGCGGGCTGAGGTGGCCCCAGATAGACCTGTGGCACCTCATCCCCATAAAGCTTGCCAACATTCTGGATAAGAAAACGAATGGTCAATCCTCCGTCTGGCGCTTGCTGCGTTTGGAGATCGGAGTATCGGAACCGGGTGTAAGACAACCCATAGCCAAACGGAAATAACGCTTGAATGTGCTGCTCATCAAACCAGCGATAACCCACAAAGATCCCCTCTGAAAACGTGGTGACACCATGGACGCCGTCTGAACTGCGCTCCGGATGCGCCGGATCATGAGAGACATATTGATCCAGGCGTTGTGCCCAGGTGAAGGGGAGCCGCCCTGCGGGGTCGGTGCGTCCCAGAAGCACGTTTGCTGTTGCAACGCCGCCACCGTCGCCCGGATACCACATTTCCAACACCGCTTTCACCTGGTTCAGCCAAGGCAGCGCGAACGGCTGGCCGCTATTGAGCACCACGATAGTATTGGGATTGATTTTTGCGATTGCTGAAATCAATTTGTCTTGATCGCCGGGTAGGTCAAAATCCGGACGGCACCGCGCCCAGGCAAAGATAATGACCTTCTTTGCCTGACGCGCAGCCGCAAGCGCAGTCTGGTAATCGTTCTGCCGAGCGCGCGGCGTCATCCAGTTCAGCCGGATTTGGACGGGCCGGCCCGACCCATCACCCTCTTCTCTTACGACCAATGAATGTGCCCCTGCACTAAGAGGCACCGCTCGCCGCACATTATCCAAATTGTCCGTGGTGGGCAGCACGTTATCCTCTGCGGCCTGGATATAATCTCCGTGCATAAAAAGGTCCGAGCTGTGCCCAATGACTGTGCCGTCAATCTCGAATTGTGCCGCGCAGCCCATCAATTGCAAGTAAATCCAGTACACCCCCGTCTTGGGAACGTCGAGTGTACCTCGCCAACTGAAACTGCTACGGGTAGGTAGCGCGTGACTGTTCTCTTTTGTGAAGTCCAATTGAGAGTCAATTCCGACGCTTTGGCCGTGTGCATTCTCCCGAAGCAAACCGGGTTTGCCATCGTACGAAAAGTCGGATGCTGGAATCGGACTGCCGGTCATATCATCGGCAACTGCGTAGATGATGTGCCGGCCCGGAACACCCGCTGTGGCTTGCTTCAGCGCCGCTAGCGGTCCGAGATCGCGGCTAGGGAAGCCGAGAGCCTTTTCCATGGATAAGCCGATGGTGATGGTTTGCCCCGCGCCAGGGCCGATCAGCGCGAGCGATTTTAGATCGCGCGAAGTTAGCGGCAAAGCATCATCCTGGTTTTTTAGCAGAACCGCTGCATCTTCAGAGGTTTTTTCTACAACTCTCACATCCTTGTCAAAGGGGACAGTGATCACGTCATGATTGAGTTTTCCACTGAGCCAGCCGAAGCGGTCCTCCTCCAGCAAAATCCTGCGGGCTGCCGCGGTGATTGTCGCCGGCTTTACCTGGCCCGACCTGATTGCGGCGAGCATGCCATCAGACTGCGCGTAATGACGAGACCCAGGATAATACCGCGGAGGTTCTTCGGGGGTCGGCGCCGGCCAGGCATACGGCGGGGCGGGTTTGCTTTGAGGCGCCGGCGGAGGAGGCAGCGGGGAAGATGTGGGTAGCTCGCAAAAGTAACACGGCTCGCTGCCGATGGAGCTTATGTAGCCGGGCATTTCCAGATCGAGCCCATTGTTAACAAAAGTTGTGGCATGGTTCGCACCCCAGTCCGAGGCAACAAAACCTTGAAAGCCGATTTCCTGCTTCAAGAGTTTCTGCAATGTTTGCGGATTGCCGCACGAATTAGTCCCATTGACCCGATTGTACGAGCACATGATCGATGCTACGCCTGCCTTTACCGCATCCGCGAACGGCTGAGCGTAAATCTCGTGCAGAGCTTGCTGTTGTACCACCACATTATCTCCGCCATTGTATGCAAGATAATGCTTGGCCATGGCAATGACTCTCTGGCTCTGAATGCCTTGCACCTCGGCGGCTCCGATCTTTCCGACAAGCAGCGGATCTTCACCGAAAAGGTTGTAGCCGCGCGACCAAGTGGGATCGCGAAGAATGTTGATGAACGGCTGCAAGGTTATATCGATCCCCAAAGCGCGGGCGTCGCGGCCAATCACGACTCCATTCAAGCGCGCATCTTCGATGCTAAATGTCGCCCCCACTCCCATTGTGCAGGTTGGCGCCGTGGAGCGATGCCGGGTTAGCACGCCAGGGGGACCATCGGCCAGCCGGAGCCATGGAATCCCCAGTTTGGAGTCTCCCGCCATGTAGCCCCCCTGGCCCTGTGATGTTGCAGGGCTTTCCTTTTCCCCGTGAATCATGCGGATTTTTTCAGAGAGGCTCATGCGCTTCAGCAACTCGTCGACTTTGGCTTTACTCTTCAGCGCCGTCCGACCGCTGCACGCAAGCATAAACAGAGCCGCGGTTGGCAAAGCCATGAGGCAGAGGATCCCTTCGAGCTTTGCCCTATGAAAAATTGTTTTGCTCTGAGCCATCTCCGCTCCCTGAATTGTAAGTTTCAGTAAACCGGGCAATGCGGCGCTTCGCGAACCGCAATTTGACTCTCGATCGGTCAGCGCGCTGTCCTGTGCTTTGGATCTTTAGCTGCCGTTTTTCTGAGTATTAGCGTCAGCTTCACAAGGTTAAAAGAATCCAATGTATCGTCTCTCGGCACGAGTCTTCCGCCGGAGAATACCGCCCACATAGTCTGTCCGTCCCGGCTGATCCATTTTGTGGGGAAATCTACGCCTAGAGATTCACGTTTCCCAAAGCTGCCCCAGTTGTGGTAATACGCGATGGTTGTCCACGGTCCCCATGGTTCCGGCGCGTCAAACAACCCTGTCTGTCCAACACCATGACCCTGGGCCGACGCAATATAGCGTCTAAGGCTGGGATCGTAGACAACATGCGTAATCTGGCACCCGTTCGGGTCCACGAAAACCGGGTGAGCCTTTGAGATATCAGCGGACCACAACGGGCCCTGGCCGGCATAATATTCATAAACTTTGGTGGTCTGAGGGTCCTTTTGCAGGTTTGTGGGCAAAACACGAAACAAGTACGTAGCCGTGGTGTCGTTCACCACCCTTGTGTATTCGTAAACATATTGATCCTTGGCGCCGGCATTGTTCTTGCCAAAATTAAGGAACTGACCTGAAAAAATCATCTGGCCGGGCGCGTGATCGAGCTTCCAAGATGAGAGCGTCCAGGTTGCCCCTAGATCGCGCGACCAAGCCAAGCGGTCTTCCGGAAACTTCGGGTTCGGGGAGCAAGGAACAAAATTTGATGGGCTGGGGTTGTAGCAGCTCTCAATCCAGGCATACAGGATGCCGTCTATCGACAATATGCTGCCGGATTTGCCACAAAACGTGGCGGGATGTTCGGCGTATTTCGGGTAGGCCCCCCACACATCGATTCCTTTTATATGAGGAGGAAAACCCATAATGCGCGCAAAACCAATGCTCACACGCCCTGTGCCGTCGCTCGCTCCGCTGAAGCCGCCTCCGTCGCCCCAGGCGGTATAGATATTGCCGTCCGATCCCCAAGTAACAGGCCAAAGATCACTTCCACCCTTGCCGGAGGTGTTGGCAAGCCGAATGAGATGCTTAAATTCCCATCTGACGCCTTGAATAACAGGGCTGGGACCATAAGGAGCCTTGCTTTGTGCCGGCGCAGAAGACGTCACGGAGATGATTAGCCCAACAGACAGCCAAAGCCATCGAGTTTTCATTCGCGCGCCACGTGCGTATCGCATAGATTTGCCGATATAAAAACCGGCAGCACCCTGAATATATTCATAGAGGAGCGAAGTGGAGCTCAAATCTGAAAGTTGCTGGAGCAGTATCAGGACTTATGCGGCCGAGAGCCGGATGGGTTCTGCCTCAACAAAATTCAGCGACAAACCAGATCCGGAATAAACGCGCAAAATCAGATTAGAGAAGCCCAGATGGCCTTAACCAGACCTTTCCCGAATTCCAAGCGATCCTTAACTGAGGGCCAGCGCCCCAGTTTGTTGACATAGGCAATCTTCTGCTCCATCAGGAAAGCAGGGATAGAACGCTTGTAATATAGGCCCTCGACTATATCCATCCTACCCGGCTGGGGAGGCGTGACACGGTCGGGATCCTTTACGTAGCCGCGGCTTGGGTCAAAAGTTGTAGTTCGGATAAGTTCTGAGAGCACTTTTTGCCCCAGCACATCAAATTTCGAGGAGGGCGGGCCGCCAAGATATTCGTTCGTTTGATCGTTGTGGAGTGACAAGAAAAAATCGATCCGGCCGCCGTGATCAACCCAATCAAATATCGCGTTGCGCGCCGCGGTAATCTCCGGCATTTTAACGGGGTCGTATGAATCCCAGTTACGGTTCAGGTCGTAGCCATACGCGTTAAACCGCACGCCTCCGCGGAAAATCCCGTCAGGATCCTGCGTTGGAAGGACTTTGAAGATCGTCTCCTGGCGGATTCGGTTCGCAATCGGATCTGACGACAGAAGAAATCGGACGGTGCCCTCGCCGACCCAGGATGATCCCGTTTCCCAGGAGTGCTGTCTAAACATCAACCACACGACTTTTTTCTGCTCTTGACTGATCCCAGGATCAGTGATGGTCAGCATTGGCAGGTCACGGCCCTGGACTGATTTCCCGATCACTTCGTACTTCAGGCCATCCGTGCCTTTAATCGAATCCAGTAACCGAGCCAGATTGTGGTTGGTGTAGGGTGCGATGTGCGCAAGCCACAACCTGCTGCGCGCAGGCTTCATCTGAAGCCGCATGCTGGACCCTACGGCACTCCAATCGGCTTTCGCAGCGTGTGTCCAGTGCCGTCCGTCATAACTGTAAACAGGAGGGGTATCGGGCGTGATTGCATAATTGCCGGGACGGAAGTTGTATTCTCCCTTAAGATCGGTAAAGTCGATTGTCAATTCCGAATCCGGAGCGCCGTCGATCCGGAAATAAAACCAGCTTACTTGGCGATTGCGACCATCCTGGTCAACTTCGCCCGCCATGATGCAGCGCAGGTACGTATCCGTGACCCACACGGTCTTTCCCAGGTTTCCCCCCTCAAAATCAGTCGTGATCGTTATCCCGGGGGCTGCAGCGGAGCGTTGGGATGTATCCGCGACACGGCCGGTACTTCTCAGAGCAGTAAGATCAGTAAGGCCCAATATCGTCGAGCTGCGAAGAAAACTACGCCTGTGCAATATTCTTTGCGACCTGCCCCTCTACCGTAATTCCCAAAGCCGATCCCGCCCAGGTCCAGAGGGCATGTCCTTCAAGCGAACTCCCAGCCTCGGCACTTGTCGATCTCGCATTTGCTTCGATTAATGTAATGGCGGAGTTCTTCCAAGCCGTATTGGCGGGCCAAATCGCGGCAACTGATTCCCGGGCGTTTTGCTCTGAGGACAAACCAACCCTCCAGGGGTTCCCACTTCTCGCGTTCAACATCCTCGCCCCGCTCTTTAAGAAGCTTGGGGAGTCTATCTTTTGGCCAAAAGTTTAGGTCCTGATGAAAGACACAACGGTCCAGGTCCAACGTGACGCGCGAAACATTCAAGTCTTGTCCCCTGTTACGTTCGTCGTGAAGCAGCTCCGCCCCATCGATATCGTAGGCATGGCAATCTGGCCACCCGGTGCAACTAACAATGTAATAGTTGTAGGCAATTGCCCACGCCTGAAGCGTCCTTCCCGCTGAGTACGCGCTAGGCCATATCACAAGCTCGGCGCCATGATTCGACAGTTGCTTCCATAAAGGCTCCCAATTCACATCGAAACAGATGGCGAACCCAATGCGCCCAAAATCCGCATCGTACACCTTGACTTGTTTGCCGGGGATCACGTGGTTTTGCATGCACTCCTGAGCCCATACAGGGAAAATTTTGTCGTAAACGCATACCACCTTGCCCGTCCGGTCGAGCAAGACAGCAGAATTAAAGCGCCGGTTTCCATCTCTGCGGTCGATCGGACAGACGATGTAAGTATGGTGTTTGCGAGCCAGGCGTGCCATTGCGGTAATGGTCGGCCCGTCCAACGTCTCTTGGGTGCTTCCGTCACTGCTTTGGCCTCGGCACGCTTCCTGTAGCGAAATAATATCCGTCCCCAATGCGCCTTCCTGATCCACCAGAGGAACAATCCGATCGAGCGGCTTGCCTCCATTCTGAAAAGCAATGGTGGCTATTCGGACCGGACGCCCAATTTGATTGGACGAGGAGCCCGTGTCGCCGCTTTCGGCTTGAAGCGGGCCTGCGGGCAAACTTGCAGCGCTGCCTAGCCCAGCGGCAATCGCCGACGCTCCGGCGGCCGAAGTTTTGAGGAAATCTCTTCTGTTAACTTGGCTAAACATGGGATGAACTCCTTCCTTGGATCGGCCAAATATGGCATCCTTTCCTGACAACATCATAACTCGAAGCCTAGTTAGAGATTGCCCCGGGGCAGCGCCGGCGGAATTCCGCACCAGTCGGGTCACTAGCGTGAAGGAAACTCCGTCTGCTCGCGTTTTGCTTTTTCCATCGTTTGCTGCCCTACCGAATTGCAACAATCCCTGCCTTGCTTTGCAATGAACGAGGCGGCAGATATCTGACCGTCGCGCGCCTTTTAAAACTCCAGCCGCAACTGAAATTGAATTGTTCGGGCGCCGTCGCCCCCTAAGGCGGTCTGTGCGCTGGAATTCATCGAATTGATCGTGCCCACGCTTAGAGAACTGATGTCCGTGTTAGGATTCCCGAAGTTAGGATGATTAAGGAAATTGGCAGCTTCGGCGCCGAACCGAAGTGTGTACCTCTCCTTGATCTTGAAGTTCTTGAAGAGCCCGAAGTCGAGATTCGAAAGGCCTGGCGATTCAATAATGCCGTTGGCGGCATTACCGAACCGTCCGACATCGGCCGGACTCGTGCAAACTGGTGTGGTGTTCGGGCAGCCGGGAATCTCGAAAGCTGCGGGATTGAACCAGCCTTGGATGGTCGGGTTCGATATACCCCACGGTCCTATCTGGTCAGGCCGGCCCCCATAGCTGCGTGTATTAGAGGGATCAAACTTGTCGAAGGAGGGGGTCAGCCATAGGCCGGTCTGGAAATTGACTACGCCGCTGACCTCCCAGCCTCCCAATAGAGCATTGAGAGCCGGGGAGATGCTTGAGCCGAACCGCCGGCCGTGGCCGTATGGAAGCTCGTAGACCCAGTAGCTTACCCATCGCTGGGTTGGCATGTAACTGACGTTGCCCCATTCCGCGGCGCGATCGTATGGGTTCTGAATGGAGCTGCCGGCTCCTTCGCCTGTTGGAAAGGTATCGGTTAGATTTTTTGCATAGGTATAGCTGGATTGGAAGGTTAATCCTTGGGCAAACTGCCGGGAAACCGTGACGTCCATGGCGTTCAGATTCTGGTTCGCTCCAGGCTGCGTTAAAGTTACCGTGTAGTAATTGGGATATCGGAAAAAGCTCTCGCCCGCCGGGTTGGTACTGGGGTATGGCTTGTTCCAATCGGCTGCGTACGGAAGGTTCTGGGTGCGCATGCCGCGGTAGTCAACTTGAACGACCAAAGACCCGGCGAATTCATGCTGGACTGCAAGGCTCCATTGCTGACTCATGGGAAAGGGCAAAGTCGGGACAACCGTGCCTACGCTCTGCGTCCCAATCCCTCCAACGCCAAGGAACGGGTCAGGGAGCGAAAGCGCAGGAACGCCATTGGTTATAGTGTTCACGAAAGACTGTTGAGAGAGAAATGGCCCGGTGCCCATCGTGCCGTCCACAGTGTAAGTAAGCTGGGTGTAGTAGATACCATAACCACCTCGGATGACCGTACGATCGCTGTTGGCCGGTCTGTAGGCAAAGCTGACGCGCGGCCCCCAGTCATTAGGGTGGCTGTCCAGCAGTGAATTCGCCGGGAAGCCGCGGATCGGAGCAATTTCGTAGTTGATGTTCGGAAGCGATGCGGTAAATATCGGGCTGAGCAGGTTTTTGGAGGAGCTATTGGCCAGAATCAGGTCTCCGTTGGAGAGGTCCATGGCATAGGCCTGCCCGTATTTCTCGGTTATGGGAGACTGGTAATCCCAACGCAAACCCAGATTCACCGTCAGCCGTGGATTGACTTGGATATCATCCAGCGCGTACAAGCCAACCTGGTTGAAGCGAGGCACCGTCGGCCGATTTCGCACCGACAGATTGGTGTCA
>DASZAA010000108.1:0-2807 GCA_035945615.1 Terriglobia bacterium | reverse complement strand
TTGGTTGTGAAAATGGTGTCCCACGCCGCCACCTGGCATGATCTGGCAGCGGTCGATAAAGAAGAGATTGGTGGTCATGGCGCTGCTGCTCATCAACCGCTCGCACGCCATGTCACCGGCGCTTTCATGCGAACGGCTACGACGATAAGTACCCGGATCAGTGTGTTTGATCCTCTCGCTTAGCGGCGCCTGGCCAAGCATGGGTACGGCAAATGCGCCGGCGCCCGCGAGCATTGTCTTCAAATAAGCTCTGCGTTCCATGATGAGTTTGCCTCGTTGACCGCAAATCAATCGCGATCATCATGCTATGAATGCTGTGCTTAGATTCACCCTTGTGATCCTGCCCTTCTATGCAGGGCCATAAGTCAGCACGGTCATTTGCTGTAGCGGCGGCCTCTGGCCGCCGGTCTTTCCCATTAAAAACCGGCGGCATCTAGCTGCCGCTACAAGATCAGAAGCGAAGCACCCATCATGCTGGCATGGCTTGTCGCAAGCAGGCAAACACATTCAATTACGTGAACCACATTTTCTGGTTGGATAAAGGGCCGGGAAAATCGTGAGAAGGAAAAGGAGTGAAATCACACGTTGGTGGGGGCAATTCTTGGGGTCGTCACGCTTCAAGGCCAGACTGCTTCCCGGATTCCCATCGCCGCAAAACGCGTTGCACATCCAGAGGCGAGTCATTAAAGGCTCTGGAGAGATCTCTTGCGGTCTTCATGACCTCAACGCCTACGCCGGGCATTTCCTGACGTGAAAGCCGGCTGGCCGGGGTGAAAACGCAGATGCCGCCAATCACGCCCGCCGAGTGATTGAAAATCGGAGAAGCAACACACCGGACCCCCAGCTCGTGTTCTTCGTCGTCCGTCGCAAAGCCTCGCCTTCTGGTTTCGGCCAAATGAGACTTCAAGACCTCTAACGAACTTACGGTGTTCTCGTTGTGCTTCGGAAGGCCGCGAGTTCCGAATAAATTATCTACCTCCGGATCAGGAAGGTAACTGATCAGCGCCTTTCCAATTGCAGTACAGTGCAGATCAAAATGGCGGCCAATCCACGAGTCTAATCTCGGCCCAGGGAGCTCTGACCGGTCGACGATCCGGGCTTCGGCGCCTTCCCGGATGCCGAGCTGGGCTGTCATAGCTAACTTGTTGGAGAGGGAGCGAATAAAAGGCGCGCAGAACTTCTTTAGATCCGATTCGGCGCGGCCGGCTTTTGCGAAGGAGGGAGCAAGTGTTCCTAATGAATAAACCCGCCCGTCGGGACTGCGCCGCACAAGGTTCCGCTTTACAAGAGTCGAGACCAGGTAGTAGGCGCTGCTCTTAGGAATATTGAGCTTCCTGCAAATCATGGATAGATTCAAGCCAGCAGTTGTTGAAGCCAGAAGCTCGATAAGGTTCAACGCGCGATCCACCGAGGGAACCGACGGATCGCGTAACCCACTTTCCTCAACTAGAAGGCTGCCCATCAAACGACTCCTCATACCGGGGGGTCATAATTCTGTGGACTTACTATTACAAAGCGCACTTCCGTTGTCAAGTTTATTGGCAACTACCTGAACATCATTGACTTGGGAATGTAAGGCTATTGCCCGTCGATAGAGAATGCTAGAAGCACATTTCCCGGCATACCGACGAAATTGCCGCTTTGGACATAAAGCATTCCGCCGGCCGGCACGGGTCCGCTTTTGTTCAATGAACCGCCGTGCGCTTCGATCCCGTCAACGGTTTTGAAGCTTCGCGCCGTATCGAAATCCCAGATCACCTGCCCGTTCCGGGCGTCATAAGCGCGCAGGTGGCCATCCAGCGAACCCGAAAAGATAATTCCTGGAATCGACGTTGCGGGGCCAACCTGAGCGGCGCTGCATCCGGGCGTTTTAATACAATCAGGAGGAATAGCGCCGGTGTGCCATGCCTCCGTTCCACTACCGATGCGCAGGGCAATCAGACCTCCTCCGGCATTCGGAGTAGACTGCCTCCAATCTGATACGGGGAAGTAGGCTCGTCCTTCGCCAGCCGTGCCTCCCCATTCGACGCCGCCTTCAGGGCCTCCGCCTGCTACGCGGGCCTTCCACACGATTTTGCCCTCGTGATCAGGATCTAGCGCGTACACCATTCCCGACTTCTGGGCTGCGAGAATCAGGTTCCGCCCATTCCGCAGTGATACCAGGATTGGCGACGTGCCAAAGTCGTAGTCGTCACCTGGGTCAGGAGGGCAGTTCGTCTTATTCGACCGGATGCAGGCAAGGGTCCAACGGTCTTCTGGTGTTACTTGGCGAGACCAGAGCATCCGGCCCGTGTCCATATCAAAGGCAATCACCGCATCCGAGTGACTTCCACCCGGATTGGAATAATTATTCCCCGTGCTCGCATAGATCGCGCGGCGACGAACGTCCGCAGTGGGCGAGCTCCAGATTGAGGCGCCCGAGGGTCCCCAAGTCGGGACGCCAAGCGCGTTCTTGCCCGTCTGCTCCGGCGCTTTAGGAATTGCGTAGGCTTTCCAGATCTGTTTCCCGCTGGAGGCGTCCAGCGCAGTCACATTCCCTCGAAAGGTACAGCAGGCATAATACGGATTTATTGCCGCGCCCTCCTCGCCGGACGTAATAGGCACATAGAGGCGGCCGTCCAGCAACATTGGCGCGCCTGTGATGCCTGCGAGCGGGTGGGAGTCGACGTGCGTTTTCCAGATCAAGGCTCCTGAATCTGTGTTGATTGCATAAACGTCGGCGCCACGATCAGCCACATAAGCTTCCCGCCCATCGGGCGAAACTGAGATGGCCGCGCGGATGTCCGCAGAGGCTTTGAAAGTCCAGT
>DASZAA010000107.1:0-4258 GCA_035945615.1 Terriglobia bacterium | reverse complement strand
CGGTGTTTGTGCCGTGGGTTTTCTTTTGCCGGGCAATATTCCACTGTGTGACGGCCCCTGGCCGCCGGCTTTTGGATATTAAAAACCGGCGGCCAGAGGCCGCCGCTACAGTCGAGGTTGTCACACAGACTATTTAAGCCGTCCGCCGTCTGTGCGCACATCGGCAAACCCGCCAGGAATGAGACGAGCAGCAGCAAGGCGATGCGCGCCGCCATGCGCTCGTGCCAATTTGATGGTTGTGACAACTGCATGAGTTCTGCTCCGCTGAAGTCTCGTTACGAAATTAATAGAGAGGGTAGCCACGGCACGGTGTTTGTGCCGTGGGTTTTCTTTTGCCGGGCAATATTCCACTGTGTGACGGCCCCTGGCCGCCGGCTTTTGGATATTAAAGACCGACGGCCAGAGGCCCCCGCCACAACTCAAAACCCACGGCACAAACACCGTGCCGTGGCTACCACTTCCCGGCCCCAGTCGTATGAATTATTTCATACTGCGTCCTAAAGCCTGATGACCCCGGCGAGGCCTAGAACATGATAAAGCAACAGCAGCGTCATCGAGATCAAGTAAACGCGCAGCGCCAGCAGCGATGCTTTCACGCCCCGGCTCATGCGCATCGGTCCGAGATTTTCAGCATTGCATTTTTGCTCGGGCGCATCCAGCAAGGGATGAATCACCTCAAGATATTCCAGCTTCTTCGCCATAGCATGCCTCCTTTGTGTTACTGCCAAGTAAAAAGATTGGGCGCCGCCACCTGCGCGGCCAGGATCAGAGAGAGGGTAAAAAGGAGCGCTACAATGGTCCAGTTCACCCAGTTATTCCATGATTGATTCACCAGGCGGCTGCCGAGCAGTTCCCGGTCGTTAAGCAAGAGTTGAAGGAAAATGATGGCCGAGGGCAGCATCAGCCCGGCCAGCACCTGCACGCCAATAATCACCAATTGCAGAGGGACGCGCGGGATTAGCACAACGCCCGCCGCCGCTAGGATGCCCAGGACGTAGAGAGCGTAAAAGGCCGGAGCCTCGCGGACGGGCTTGTGCAGCGAGTGGGGCCATTTCTTCACCTCGCCGTAAGCCCAGGCGCTCGAGAGCGAAATGGCCGTTGCGCCCAGCACAGAGGCGTTGACCATCAACAGCAGAATGAGATCTTTGAGTCCAGCTCCCGCAAACGGGACCACAGACGCGGCAAACTGAGCCGGATCGCTGAAGGGCAGATGATGGCGATAAGCCATGTCGCCCACGATCATCATGCAACCCGCGACAATCACGGTGAAGCAGCCACCAATTAACGTGTCGAGCCGCTCCCATTTCAAATCGGAGAACCTCAACCGTTTTTCCGCCACGCAGCTTTGCTGAAAGAAAAGCTGCCAGGGCGCAATCGTTGTGCCCACAATGGCGATGATGAGAAACACCAGACTGCCGGTGAGTCCGCCCGCAGGAATCGAAGGCAAGAGAGTGTGGCGCGCAACGCTCCCCCAATGCGGATGGACGAAAATCGCCATGCCCACCCAGATCACGTCCAGCAAACAAAGCAGAATAGTGATGCGCTCCCAGCGCAAGTAGCCCCCGGAAAGCGCCAGCCCGATGAGTCCCGCAGCGGCGAGGGGCACCGCGATCCAGGGCGCAATGCCCACCTCTCTCATCGCCAGATCGATGGCGGCGAACTCGGTGATGAGAGTCAGGAAATTGACCACCAGCAAATCAGCCAGCGAAAAGCGGCCCCACCACTTCCCGAAGCGGCTGTAGATCATGGCTGCATGACCTTCGCCCGTGGCGATGCCGAGGCGCGCCACCATTTCTTGCGTGAAGTAGGTGATGGGCAGCAGCAGGAGCAGCAGCCAGAGAAGATGCGTGCCGTGCTGCGCGCCCGCTTGCACGTAGGTGGAAACGGCGCCGGCGTCGTTATCCGCCTCCATCACAATCAGGCCGGGACCGGCGACCATGAGGAACGTGAGCAAATGTCGCCGCCATCCCTGCCGCACCATGCGGCCCTTGGCGGTAATCCCCGGAATGGTTTTGATGGTGGACATAACCATCAGGCGAAACGGGCGCGGCTTGACCGTAGTGGCTACACAGCGTGAGACTTCCTGTTGTAGCGGCAGCCCGAGGCTGACGCTTCAATCACGGCAGCCACACCAACCCGTCAAGCAGACAGACGGGCGAATGCGGCGCGGCGCAAGCGAGTTAAGCCGATCTCACTAGTCTCAGAAATCTCATCCGCAAAAGGATGAGCGCGCGAGTCTTGCGATGAAGCGCGAGTGAACTACCAGGATTTAGAGGGGGGCTTCCGTGAAAGATGATGGGGTGAGACCAAAGGCGGGAACTTCACGAAGGGTCTTCAAGCCATCATTTCTACGGAGGCAACTGAGCTTCCCCAGTACCTGGAGGTTCTTTTTCGGTTGTTTCGCTCATAATTCCTTTCCTTTTTGTCCAGCAACAGCGTCGTGATGCGCTTTAAGGAAAAACATGCTCCGCGCACCATTTGCCGCTGCCAGCAACTCCATCATACTTGACGGGCGCGGGCGCGTGTCAAGCAAAATCGACCTCGAAGTGGCCTTCGTGGGGGCAGATCTCTTTGCCAACCCCATTGCTATTCTGAGCGTAGCGAAGAATCTGCTTTTCCGGGGCCAGCCAGAAGCCGATCCTTCGCTCCGCTTAGGATGACAATCGATGGCTTTGCGGACAGAGGCCGCCGCTACAACCGCAAGGCGCAGGGCTATCATACGAACCCTGCGTACCAAACTTCGAACCGGAAGGCCCCCGTTTTTGACCTCAAAAAGCCAGTACGAACCGGAAACGAACCGAGCCGGACTTTGCATCTCCTTTGTTTTCTTGTAGATGCTCCGGTTTGTAGTGGAAAACCGATCTAATCCCTTTGCCTTCAATTAATTGCAGCGATTTAGCCCGCTTTTCCGTCCGGTTCGCGCCGGTTCGTGTTACTAATCTTTATTTAGTTTCAATAGCTTGCAAAATTTTGACCTAAACATTCTCTTTTTCGCTGTTTTCGGTCACCCCTGGATCGTCTTTGGGCAAGATTTCCACAGCCTCTCGCCGTCCCAACCACTGCTGATCCATCAGTAGCCGCACCTTGCGGTCAATACTGCGATCGATCATGTTGAGTTGCCTTATAAGCTGTGTAGCGCAGAGTTTTGCTTTCTAAAACTCTGCGGTTTGTCGTCTGTTCCATAAGACAAGCCGCTGTAGCGGCGGACTCTGGCCGCCGGTTTTTCATAGTAAAGACCGGCGGCGTCCCCGCCGCCGCTACAGCGCAAGCCGCAGGGTCAAAATGCGAACCCTGCGCACCAAATTCAGCCTAGCACGCCTCTTTGAGATTTTTGAGACAAATGGGATAAGCGAGACAGCTTTTTGCAATCGGCGCGCCAGCCAACTTCACTGCCCCTCGCCTCTGGACCCTTCTCCCTGGTTTGCCGAAGTTCTGCGTTAATCTAACCCAATTACAACACGCCTGAACGTTTGCGGTTGCTGGGGAGGCAGCGTCTTTCGAGTGGCAGTCTATCTCCCTGGTGAAAGAGTAAAAAGACCTTGACACCTCAATGTGATTCCATTACGTTGAGCGTTTGCATTCTCCTGCGTTAAGCTGGGCAGGATGAGTGCGTCTATCGCCCCGCTTTCGCCTGAGAACCCGATGCGGGGTTCACGATAGCGCAGACGAAGGCGGCCAAGGCTTACACCGAACCGCACCGTATAGCGAGAAACGACTATGACGAGTCCTACCCTGGCAGCGCCCGCATTTTGGCTCCAAGTTGCTACCCACAGCACTACGGTGCTCAGTCCACACGTTGTGGACCTCGCCATTATCGTCATTTTTTTCGTCATGGTGTTGGCGATTGGGTTTTACCTGAAGAGATATACCAAGAGCGGCGAGGATTTCTTCCTGGCGGGCCGCGAGATGACGGCGTGGGTGGCGGGCCTCAGCTTTATGTCCGCCAATTTAGGCTCGCTCGAGCTCATGGGCTGGGCGGCGGCGGCCTATGAATACGGCATTTTAGCGGCGCACTGGTATTGGGTCGGCGCCATTCCCGCCATGCTTTTTCTCGCCATCGTGATGATGCCGTTTTACTACATCTCACGCACCCATTCGGTTCCCGGCTACCTTCAACTGCGTTTTGACCGCGCCACCAGCGGCTTGAGCGCCATCTGCTTCGCCGTGATGACCATCCTCATGTCGGGCGTCAATATGTTCGCTATGGCGGTGGTGCTGAAGGTTTTTCTCGGATGGAACCTGCATCTGAGCATCTGGG
>DASZAA010000106.1:0-1532 GCA_035945615.1 Terriglobia bacterium | reverse complement strand
GGCGGCCTCTGGCCGCCGGTCTTTTACTATTAAAACCCGGCGGCCAGAGGCCGCCGCTACAGATTGAGCCTACCACGCCACCTTGAGATTTTTGAGACAAACGGGATAAATGGGACGATTTGTTAGCAGACGGCCTCACTCGAGACCACACGGACCTCCAAGGTCTGCGCTGGGCGCCGCGTTAGCATCACTCGAATCCTTCACCATTGGCCAGCGCTCGTTGAAAATCACAAGTCATTCACCGGCAATGGGTTTGGTTTTCTTGACAAGAATCGACCGTAGCCTATAAGCTAGATTTTCTGCGCATTGGAGACCGCCATGTTGATCACGCGGGAGGAGTTGGCACTCCACCGGATTTTCCTGGATACAACTTATCCGGCGAAGACATTTGAATATCCAGGTGAAGAAGCGGGCAGTGTCGGCGTGGTAAGGATTCAGGGCACCGCTGAGCTGGCGGGGATGGATATTCGCATCCACGGGCGCATTGGGGCCGACGCGGGCGCTGAATGCGCGCGCTGCACGGCGCCGGTAACACTGGCGGTTCAGCAGGAATTTGACCTCTTATATCGCCCTGTTTCGGCCATCGCGCGCGAGGAGGAAATTGAGATCCCGCGCGATGAGCTCGATGTCGGCTTCTATTCAGGCGAGGGCGTCAACCTTGCGGACGTGGTGAAAGAGCAGGTGATCCTGGCGCTGCCCATGAAAGTGCTTTGCCGCCCGGATTGCCGCGGTCTTTGTCCGGTGTGCGGCGCCAATCTGAATACTGGAGTGTGCTGCTGCCCGCAACCGCAGAGTGAATCAGCATTCGGTTCGCTCTTAAAAAATTCGGTGCGGGGATGACCGAATAACCTAAAATTTTAGATTGAAGGAAGAAGAGAAGCAGATGCCGAATCCAAAACGAAGACATTCCCATGCAAGGAAGAACCGCCGGCGCGCGCACGACCATCTTGCCCGTCCGGCCGTCTCCGAGTGCCCGCATTGCCACGAGTCGAAGCCCCCGCACCAGGCTTGCCCGCATTGCGGGTATTATAAGAGCCGCCAGGCGGTGCTGGTGGATGAAACGGCCTGAGCGCCTGTGGCCTGCTTGACGGGTTCATTCAGAGGTTCGTCGAAAGCTCCCGGAGAGCGGCTGAACGCCGCTTGGCCGGCTTCGGCGCTACGGAATTATGGCGGCGTAAAGCCGCCTCTACATCGTCCCATTCCGGTTTTTCAACAAAGTCATGCCACGAATTGCCGTTGACGCGATGGGAACCGACACCGCGCCGCTGCCCGAGATAGAGGGCGTCATCCATGCGGCGCGCGAGCGGATGGCGGATATCCTGCTCGTAGGCCCCCGCGACATTCTCAACCGCGAGCTCGCGCGAAGGGGCGCGCGAAACCTGCCTATTGAGGTTGTTCACGCAAGCGAAAGCGTGACCATGGAAGACGCCGCGGCCAAGGCGTTCCGGCGCAAGCGCGATTCCTCAATGCGCGTGGCGGCGCGTCTGGTGCGCGACGGCCAAGCGGACGGCTGGGTAAGCGCGGGCAATACC
>DASZAA010000105.1:0-1790 GCA_035945615.1 Terriglobia bacterium | reverse complement strand
AGCTCCCGTCCGGCTCAATCCTGACGTTCCGCCGCGCCTCGAGGAGATCATCAACAAGGCGCTGGAAAAAGACCGCAAGCTCCGCTACCAAACCGCCGCCGACCTGTGTTCGGACTTGCAGCGCCTCAAACGCGATTCTGGCTCGCATACCCAGGTGGAACTCAATTCGGTGGCTGGGGAGGCCACGGGGAAAAGAAAAACGGCCATTTCATCTGGGCGCCGGTACCGGGGATCCCTTCTGAAGATAGGAGCGACAGTTCTTGCCCTTGCTATCAGCATCGGCGCATTTATCGCTGCCTGGGCATATCTGCACCAGAGCACTCCAATCGACTCCGTGGCCGTGCTGCCATTTGCCAACGGCTCGCCTGATCCCAATGATGCGTATCTCAGCGATGGAATCACCGATACCATCATTGACGATTTGTCCCAGATCCCAGACCTGCGCGTCACGGCGCGCAGCACGGTGTTTTACTGGAAAGGCCGCGTCAGTGACCCGCGAGAGCTAGGTCGGCAGTTAAACGTAGGCGCTGTGCTCACTGGGACAGTAATCCACCGCGGCGGCACATTAGCTGTGCAGGTCGATCTCGTCAACGTAGGCGATGGCTCCGAGATGTGGGGCAAACGTTACGACCGCAAGCCAGACGATATGCTGGCAATTCAGGAAGACATTGCACGGGAAATCGTCTCCAATTTGCAAATTCGCCTGAACAATAAAGAAGAGAGCCAGGTGACCAAGCGCCTCACTGCGGACCCGGAAGCGTTCGACGATTACCTTAAGGGAGTCCATTATTCGGAGACTTTCACCCCGCAGGGATTCAACAAAGCCATCTCTTATTTCGAGAAGGCCGTCGACCGCGACCCTTCTTTTGCCCTGGCCTACGCGGGCATTGCAGGGTATTACGGTGATATAGTTGACTGGCTGATGCCCCCGACGGAGGCCGAACCGAGACAGGAGGAAGCCGCAAAAAAGGCCCTGGCGTTGGACGCCACACTCCCTGAAGGGCATCTTAACCTGGCTAACTACTATTTCTGGTACGCGTGGGACTCGAACGCAGCCGAGAGTGAATTCGAGCGCACCCTGGCATTAAATCCCAATCTCGCTGACGCACACGCTGCCCACGGCTGGTTCCTGGTCTGGATGGGCCGCGCCGATGAGGGTCTGGCGGAAAACCGCCGGGCGGTGACGCTCGACCCACTTTCCTCTGTGGACAATACCTTGCTCGGAACCGGCTTGTACTTTTCACGTCGTTACGGCGAGGCTATCAAACAGCTCATTACGACAATTCAGATGGATCCGAATTTTTGGCTGGCGCGCGACGCACTGGGTTGGACGTATCTCCAAACCGGCCGTCCTGCGGCGGCCATGGAGCAGTTTCGCCACGCGGTGAAGATTAGTGGCCCAACAATCCCCGAGCCGCTGAGCTCGCTGGGGTACGCTTACGGGGTGACGGGAGATAAGCAAGATGCCCTGAAGATTATCCATACCCTTGAGGACGAGTCTAAGCAGCAATACATTTCACCTTACTTGGTCGCCCTGGTCTACGTCGGAATGAATGATAGGGACCACGCTTTTCAATGGCTCGAAAAGGCCTATCAAGTGCGCTCCTGGTATTTGGCCGCTCTGAATGTGGATCCCAAATTCGACCGCGTTCGCTCCGACCCGCGCTTTCGTGACTTGCTTAGCCGCGTGCATTTTCCAAATTAGACGATCTCGTCCACTCAGCCTCGCTAACTCAACGCGGAAGGGTTGATCCGGCAACCAAGAAGGGATTCGAGTGCCGCTCCTCCCT
>DASZAA010000104.1:0-16202 GCA_035945615.1 Terriglobia bacterium | reverse complement strand
GGGATCAGGGTTGAATCGCTTCCGCTCGCGTTCCGGGAAGGACGCGATGATGTCCTTAAACCGCTTCGGCTTGGCGGAATAGACCGCGCCAAACCCTATGGCGTCAGCAATCAAGCAGCTCCGGTTCACCAGCGCCACAATATCGAATTGCGACCCCTTGGGCGCGTGATGCTGGGCGGCCACGTCAAGGAAAGTCTTGGGAAGCTTCCAGGATTCCATCATCTTTCTTCCCGCTTCGCAGTGGTCCACGCCAAACATCTCGCGCTCGCTATCGAGGATGCTGACGGGATTGGTGTCTTCCGAAGAAAGCAGGTTCCCATACTCCATAGGCTTCATCATGCCGAGAGCCAGCCTTCCGATGTCATGCAGCAGCCCGGCAAGGTAAGCAAAATCCTTCTCAATCAAGCTGACACGGGCAATTTCCTCCGCCACCAGCGCGCATGCGAGGTTGTGCCGCCAACTCGCCAGCAGGGCAGGGACCTGGAGCGAGTCGGTCAAATAGGTCTTCATCGCAATGGTCATGGCGATGCCCTTCACGCGTTGCGCGCCCAGAAGCGTCGTGGCCTGAAGGATGCTTCGAATCTCGGTTCGGAAGCCGAAGAGAACCGAATTCGCCATGGTCAGGATTTCGGAGGAGAGCACCGGGTCGGACTGGATTTGCTGGGTCAATTCCTTTAGCCCAAGGTCCTCCTTAGCCAGTAACTCAAGCACTCTCATGGCGATAGCAGGAAATGGCGGCAGGTTGATCAGCGCCCAAGGTCGTTGCTGCGCGCTGCTTGTGGCTGCGGCTTGCCGGGTGCGCGGCAAAGGAGGCTGTTGAACACCTATTTGTCTTCCCGAGAGATTGGTTGGCATAGGTTCCCGATTACTGAATCGGCAACAGGATTCAAATCTTTAAATTCGCCTGCGGCCTTACTCTTGACCTCTCTCCGCGCCAGCTAGGAAGCTTTATTGGTGTTAGTTATTCAGATATTATATCATGATATAAGAGAGTTGCTCATGATTAAAATAGGAAAATAATCTGAATAGGCTGGCGTGTCCCCCTTGCACGTGTTATTGCTGGACAGGTACCCGGAAGCTTGGCAGAATAAGCTACGGATTGGCTTGGGTTGCCAATTTGGAGTCCGGCTCGGAAATCTAGCTAAACTAGCCAAAGTACGATGGTGGCTACATTCCCGGCAGATGAATAAGCCCGCTTTTTCGGGGCGTGGCGCAGTCTGGTAGCGCGCTTGCCTTGGGCGCAAGAGGTCCCCGGTTCGAATCCGGGCGCCCCGACCAATGAATTCAAACACTTACAAAGAGCTATCGGTATTGAACGCGCCAGCTTGTGCCAATTACAAAATAGGTCATGACTCACCTGTGCCTGCTCCGGGCCAGGGTTCGCTGGTCAGAGCTGGATTTCGGATCTTCACATCGCTCGATCCCCCGGCGAAGGGGACCTACTTGGTGGGAGCGGTGATTTCGGTTCTTGCAGCTTAGCCAGCCGCCTCTCTGGCTTCGGGCTCACAAGGCCGGTCCCGGCTCCTGGCACGTTGCTGGCTCCAGCACCTGGAGCGACACTCGGCCTCAAAGAGAACACTTAACTGGTACCCATTACTGCCGATGTTATATCCTGAGCTCTTTATCGCTTCGGGACGTTCAGCAGCCTGGCTGCATATCGAATTGCGCTACCCTCGGGTCCCATTGTGAGGATGGCTGCACGCGGAGCGTCCTGCGCGGCCCCGCAATGAAATGAAAGGGTTTCATACGAAATGATGTAGAATGGAAAAAAATATGACTGCGAGGGGATTCATTGTCAGTTTGTGTGCCATCGGAGTCGCCGGCATTGGCGCCCCGGTTCTCATAGGTCGAGGCCAACCCCGCAAAACTGTTTCCACTGGCGGTGCATCAGCAGCGATTGCTTCTGTCCCGCCTGCCACTGTGGATAAGGTGGCGTACGACGCAAAGATGCTTGCGCTCGCGAATCTTCCGTTGCGGAGCCGTTGCGCGCCAGACACCGGCGCTGCGCCCGCCAAGGCGGCGCCCGCAAAGGTTCGTCAAACCGCAGCATTAAGGCCGGCAGCGTTTATCACGGAGCGGGCCATGCCGCGGCCATGCCCCAAGGTGCTATGGCCTGTCCGTGGCGTCTACCCGGACGCGGGCGCCTTGCTTCCGTTCAAGCGAATCGTCGCATACTATGGTAATTTTTATTCGCCGCGCATGGGGGTTCTTGGTGAATATCCACCGGACAAGGTGCGCGCCATGCTCGAAGCCACGGCAGCCGCATGGGCAAAGGCCGATCCTTCGACGCCCGTCGTGCCGGCGCTCGATTACATTGTGGTCGCCGCGCAGCAAGTGCCCGGGCGGAACGGAATGTACCGGATGCGCATGCCGCCGGGCCAGATAGAAAAAGCAATCATCATGACGGACCAGACTCAGGGATTGCTGTTCCTTGACGTGCAACCCGGCTGGAGCACCGTGGAGATCGAAATTCCGCGCTTAGCTGCGTACCTCAAATTGCCGAACGTAGAGCTTGCCCTCGACCCCGAGTTCGCTTTGACCGAAAGCAAGCGGCCCGGCGCGTGGAGAGGCACCATGAACGCCTCCGACATCAACTTTGCCGCGCGTTTTCTGGCAAAAATCGTGCAGCAAAACAATCTGCCTCCAAAAGTCCTCGTTGTCCACCGCTTCACTCAGCGCATGGTCACCGACTTCCGCGCCATCAAGCCGTTGCCTGAAGTAGAGATCGTGATGGATATGGACGGGTTTGGATCGCCGCCCCTGAAGCTCGCTGCCTACAGGGACTTCATTGCGAACCAGCCAGTGCAGTTCAGCGGATTCAAGCTGTTCTACAAAAACGACGTGAAATGGGGCGGCCGCCTTATGACGCCCGAGCAAGTCCTGCGTCTCTCTCCGCAACCGATCTATATCGTGTATCAGTAGCCGACGCGCAGCATACGAGCTACGGCGTCTTTATCGCGGAAAGCTATGTTTTCGACATTCGTGTTGACGGACTTTCTGCGCCGATGCGCTTTTCAGCGGCTGTGCCGGTGGCCAAGCACTATGAAATTGGACAGACCGTCAAGGTCTGTTACGTCGAGCGCAGCGTTCCATTTTTGTGGCGAAGATTTTACGTCACCGAAATGCATCAACTGGCGCTAAGCAAGCGATGAAAGAGACAGGTAGTTGATGAGTTGCTTGTGGTTCTTGTAGAAACCTCAGAGTTCATTGCCCTGTGACCGTTCCACTTACATAAGCTCGTTAGGCGAGGTGCGGATGTATAGGGTAATTCCGCTGCCGAGAATCGAGTACAAGAAGGGCGATTTGGCCGTCGGTGCTTCAGCAATATCTTCCGGAGAGGCAAAGATGACATCAACAGGCGGGAAGCAGTCGGCTGCCAGTTGGCGAGCCCGGCGCTGGTGAAAAAATGGATTGCCTTCAAGCCGGGTGACGAGGAGCAGATCGACATCGCTTGCGTCGTGCGCCGTACCCTTGGCGTAGGATCCGAAAAGCACAATCCGCTCCGGGGCGAAGGCGCGGATCAGGCGCTGGACGGTACGCTCGACGAGAGGGGGGAGATCCATAGGTTTCTCAACTCACCTGATAGTTTACCAACAACAACAGATCCCCAATATCGTTCTTGGTCAGCGAGCGGAAGTCGGCCGCACCTTGCTTCTGCAGCTCGAAGCTCCAAGTTCCGAGTGATGTATTTGCAGGTGTGTTGATCACACCTGAGCAGACATTTGGTTCGGTCACTCCGGCGACCGGATTCATAGTCACGGTAGCAGTTGGTAAAGGCGCTTGCGGCGCAAGGACAAAGCTCACCCCAGGTGGCCATGAGACGGCAAGCACTGTGAGGCTGGTAACAGAAATCGTCTTGCCGCGCGTCCATACTGGGAACTTCGATGGTGAGACGCTCAGGGTGAGCATCTGGTTGGCGGGCGCGGTAGCTGGGGCCAGGAAGGCTTGCCAAGGCGTCACGGGATATGGATTGGTGACAGTAGGCGCCGGCGCGGAAAAGTCGTTTTGCGCGCTGAACACTTTGATTCCCGAGGCGGGTAGATTCGCAGCGTTATAGTCTTCGACCGTCTGCTGAAAGCCGCCGCCACCATCCAGTGCTGTGTAATAAAGATGGAGCACAACGTCGCCGACGGTTGAGAGGTCAATCTCGTTTGTTGCTGCCGGCATCTCGAAGTGCCACGAACTGATGGCCCCTGCGTTCTCAAAAGGCAGGTATCGCTGGTCGGTGATATTGCTGGAGATCGCAGTGACAAACAGCCCAGGATCGTCCTGCGCGTTGCCCAAAGCGATTTTCTGCGGCACGGCGGCGTAATTGTAAACGAAGCGCGGATCCGAGCCGACGGGATTTTCGACATAGCCTGATGTGGTATCCGTCGAGATTCGAACCTGGTTAGCGGTCAGGGTGAGCGTGGCCTTAACGTTATCGAATTTGCCGGGGTTCGGGTAGACCACAGTGACGCTAACACGCGTCAGACGGCGGTTGTAGTGACCCGGATAGTCGTTGTCGAAAAGCGATTCGGGAAGAGTGAAGTCACAAGCCCCGGTCACAAGCAGTTGCTGCAAGGCGGCTGGATTCAACAGACCTAATGATACGTAGCGGCTGAGCTCATAGCGGCGCGCATTCTGCTGCAGGTAGGAAGCCTCCATGCGGCGCAAGTCATGGTTCAACGTTTCGCCTGCAAGCAGGCCCTTGTATAAACTGTCCCAGTACCCGAACTGAATGAAGGAAGCGTTCTGGAGGCTGAGCTCGAACTGGTAACAGCGCTCTACTGCCTTGCACATCTGGTAGGCGAGTTGGTAACTCTGAAAATAAGTTGTGGCGAGGGAGTTGGCCATCCAGTCATAAAGGCTATCATTCGTGAATTTATTATTCAGGAAATCGATCTGCTTTTGGATGTTGTCGATCTGTTCCTGATGAAGAGTTTGATTTTGCTCAGCTATTTGGAGCGCGAGTTGTGCGCCCGCGATCTGGATATTTGCCTGGGTGATCTGAGTCTGTGCTTCGGCGGCAGCTTCCACCCAATTATCCTTTCGGTGCTGCCAACTCCCGATCGTGTTAGAGAGCACTGCTCCAGCCGCCAAGAGGTCTGCCACCCCAGTGGTTATGGCCGATGCTGACAGGTGAGCGGCTTTAGCGACCTGCCCTCCGCCATCATTTATCGTCGCAACCGGGCTGCCGCCAAAGCCAGCCGCCCCGAATGTGAAGTTCGGAATGGAAGCGGCTACCGCACCCACCATCTGGAGAGCTCCAACTATGGCTTTTGTAACTGACGCGGCCGCGGCCAATGTCGTGCCCAGTATTTCAGCAGTGTTGGCCATGGGCTGCGAGTTGTTGAAGTTGTATTTTTGCTGCGCCAGTGCAAGGGTTTGGTTGAGAGCGTCGATGTTGCTCTGTGCTTGCTGAACCTGCCAGTCGAGGATCTGATTACCGTCGACGAGAAGCTGTTGCTGGGTAGTTTGTTGCAGCAAGGCGAGCGCGCCAGCATCTATCTTCTCCAAGGCAGCTTGCAACGAAGCTCCGTAGGCGCGCACGGCGTTCACGAAGTCGAGCGCAACCGGATAGAGCGATGTGAAGCGGTAATTGGGTAGTGGCGCGAAGATGTTACTTAGCACGCTCGAGAGGTCCACGCCGGCGGCCTGCGCCGCAATCAGCAGGCCGGGGTCAATGGGTGCGTCGAACAAAGCAAGCTGGAGCGGGGCGCCGGTGATGCTCTGGCAATGGCGCATTTTGTAGAGACGGTCGGCGACTGTTGTCCAGTAACCCAGCAGTTTGTCGTTGGATGGAATCTTGAAGTAGAAGGTTTGCGGGGCAGGGATGCCCCCAGTCCCATTTCCGCTTCCCGCGCCGCCTCCGCTTCCAGCCCCGCCAATCACGTTCTCAATTTCTACCAGGGCGTTAGCGAAGGCATCGAGTTTCGGCTCGAGCTGATCGAAGGATTCGTCGGCGTGTTGCGGCGGGGTCACCGCGACGGGCGTTGGCCCGAGGATCTCGGAGGCGATAACGTAGAGCAGTGTGGCCTCGCTCAGCGCTTCGCGCGATTGGGTGGAAAAAAGGTTGTCACCCCATGCGATCAAATTGTCCAGGTAGGACATGACCGTGGACTTCATATAAGGAACGCCCAGGCGGAGATCAGCGAGGAGGAATGGATTCAAGGGGTCTGCTTCCCATTCGTTAACTTGCTGGACTGCGGCCGGATTCCCCTGGTTCACCGCTTCCAAGAGCACGTTGATCTGCTGCCCTAGAATCTGCGCGCTGGTGAGGTTGTGCAACGGCTTTGGAATCCAGAATCGTTGCGGCACAGGATCGCTGCTCTGCCGTGTCGGATTGAAGACGTAGTGAAACCATGTTCGCGCGTCCTCGAATTGCTGATTCTGGCTCAGCAACTGCGCGATGTAGACCGGGATATGATAGAAGAGCTCCCAGTTGTAAACGGAGAAGCTGGCGTTCCGGCTGAAGTCGAGAAACTGATGATCCGCGCCAGTGACGTCGTCATGGTCCCATTTGACTCGCCAGGTAGGCCCGTAATTGCTGTTGAAGCTGAACACGTCGGCCCCGCTAGGATCAATCTGGTCAGGGTTCTGCTGAAGATTGGGATCGTAGAGCAGGTCAAATCCGCCAGCCGCCAGTTGGTTCCAGAACAGCCGTGTGAACGGATGATAGAAAACATGGAACCAGTAGCGTACTTCGTAAGGGGCGCTCGCGGGATTTGACGGCACCACGGGCGACCACATGCTTCCCGTCCAGTAAAACTTCTGGCTTTCCACCCAATAGGAGCGCCGGTTGTCCTGGAAGAAGAAATCGGATGCAGGGTCGAAAGCCAAGTCCGTAACCGGCCCAACCACACGAAGCGGAACTTGCGCGGTATTCAGAAGAGGACCCACATTCTGTTCCAGGGCGCTGGCAGAAGTGAAATTCAGTTGCAACGTCTGTGTAGAACCCTGGGTCGGGTCTGCTGGGGCGCTGGCAAGGGCCCCGGCTTGCGGAAGGAGCCCTGAGTCGGTGACGAGATTGGGGTCAGCTTGGCTGGCGGGGAGCGGTAGCAAGGGCTGAGCGTCAGGCCCGTATGCCGCTTGTGCGTGGTCGAGGAGCGCCACGGCAATATCGTAGCCAGCTGGCAGTTGTTGCGGCGCGGGCACACCTGATATTTGGACGAGCGCCCCCGCAGGCACTTCGAGGTCGCGCAGTTCCAGATCGCTGAAGCGGCCATCAAATATCGCGCGCCCCAGATGGACGGCGACAGACTCATTTTCTCCATCAATCAGATTGACGTTCGCGCCTCCGCTACCTAGAAAACCAAAGTTCCACACCTGAAAGTCTCCGAGGCGGAAAACGTCTAAAAACAGGTTAGCCCCGTAGCCTGGCGCCGGAGCAGGCGTCTGTATTTTGAGCGTGTAAAGCGCTTCGACTGTCTTCGAGTTCGTTGCCAAGTTCGGATCGTAAAAGGGCTTGTCAAAGAGTTTGCCTTTTGCAGCTTGCGCCGGGCTCCAACTCCCGTTGCGGAAGACGCTAAAAAAAATAGACAGCGACACGTACTTGTCTCCGCTTTGGGGAGGTGGCGTCGAGGACGCCTGGGCCGCAGGTACGGTCTGATTGGGCTCGCTCGATATTTTGATTTCCATCCAGAACAGGCACAGCCGCCTGCGATAGAGGGCTGGAACCGCCTGATGGGCCTTGATATCCAGCTGAATTTGCACCCAGCCGCTCCAGGCATCGTTCGAGTACGTGCGGTAGTAAAAGACGGGCGGGTCAGCCAGAGTGCGTGCAACCACGTAGATGTCGCCGCTAGTCGGGTCTTCGCACGTGCCGGTTACCAGCAAATGCGCAAGCCCATCCAGCCGGTCAATGTAATTGAGTACTACTGTCTCAAGATAATCCGTAGTGCTTTGGCCTTGGTGAACCTCCTGTTCAAGCTTCTGGTAGATTTCGGTGCGGTTGGGCCGCTCGGATTCGATCAGCCAGTTTTCAGGATACAGAAAGACCTCGCGGTTGGCTTCCCAGATGCGATACCGGCTCCGCCACTCCCATTCATTCCAGGTGGCGTCATTGGGATCGACAACAACCTCTGGGACTTCGAGGTTCATCAAGCAACGCTCGACGAAGATTTGAACGGCGATGTACGCCTGAACGACACGCGAAGTCACTTGGCACGAGGTCATCTGCGTGTCGATCAGGAAATAGTCGAATAACCCGTTCACGTCACCATAAATCAGGTTGCCGGAACTATCGCGCTGGCCGATCAGATACGCTTGCAGGGCCGTAGCGCGGCGGTCGCGAATAGGATTCATGATGCTCGGAGCGAGCGCGAGCCAGGCATCGTTCGAGGGCTGCTGACCTTTGAGCACGCCCAGCGCGCCGGCTGCTATTCCCTCCGCTGTCGGTTCATCCGGGGGAACCGCGCCCCAGGCTACTATTTGCGCGCCCGTGGAGCTGGCGGCCGCGGCCATGGCTTCAAGCGTCCGCATCGCGTCGTAAGCAGCCGGCTGCGTGTAATTCGCGGGAAAGGTGAGGCCGATCGCGGCGGCGAACGCCGCAATGTCGGCGAGCGGCCAGCCCGTGATAGTAGCAAGAGCGGCCTGCGTCGCCCCCTCGCTGGCGAGCGCGCCGGAACTTACTCCGCCGATCACGTCATACAGCGTCTGCACGGTGGAGGAAGGCGCCGCGGCCGTCCACAGGCGCACCAGCTTGATCAGCAGTAATGTGGTCAAGACGGGTAACAGGCTTAACGCCGGCTGATTCGGGGTCACCGGGAGCTGCACGAAGTCCAGCCCCCCATAAGCGGAAGCATGGGTCAATAACCAGTTGAGATCGCTGGCCACCAGCCGAACGCCCCGGACCATCACGCCCACCTTGTCGAACAACTGGATAGCAAGGAACTGATTAGGGAAATTCGCAGGCGTCATAGGGTCTATTGAGCCGGTGAAGGCGGGATCTGCAAGAGTAGCCAATAGTGTTTGGCTTGTGCCGGGCGCTTGGAGAGCATTCAGAATGACGGAGGTGACGTCGTTGGCGAGCCCGGAATTGTTCGCAGTGTGGGCGCTCGCAGCCACTGCGGAGATAATGCTGCCATTAAGATTGGCGCCGGTGGGTGTCACAATGGCGCCGCTTGGGGCGGCAGTGGCAGTGGTGTTTTGCTGGCCACGGGCCACCGTCCACGTGGTATTGCCCACGCCACTTACGGCTGTGACCTGCAGAATTTCGGAGCCGATGGAGATGTAGAAATTAGGCGGTGGAAACCCGGCATCACCCGCCACGGTAAGTGTTGTGGCGATGGTGGTAAGGGGCGCGGCAAGCGTGGTGTTGGCCGAGACCGGCATCACGGCGGCGCCGTTCGGGGCGGCGGCCGCAGCAGTACCTTGTTGGCCACGCGCGACCGTCCAAGTGGTATTGTTGGTCCCACCGACGGCGGTTACCAGCAGAACCTCAGACCCAATCGAAACGTAGAAATTTGGCGGTGGGAATTGTGCGCTGCTTGCCACGGTGAGCGTAGTCGCTCCGGCCGTGATGGCCGTCGTCAGCGTGGTAGGCAGACTCTGGACGGCCTGCTGAACAGCCGTCAGTGTGGCTGCGATATTCGCCTGGGTCATCTGCGTGGTGGTGGCCCAACCGTCCGTGAGGCCAACAGAGGCACCGGCAGCAGCGGCGGCTGGGGTGGTGCCCTGCTGCCCACGCGCCACTGTCCACGTCGTGTTTCCGGCGCCACTGACCGCCGTCACCTTCAGGATCTCTGAGCCGATCGAGATATAGAAATTCGGCGACGGGAAACCGGCATCGCTCGCCACGGTAAGGGTGGTCGCGGCAGCGGAAGCGGTAATGGGCGCTGTAAGGGTTGTCGCGATCGGCGGCGTGAGGAGATATGTGAGCGCATCCAGGCTCAGGCTCGGCTGCTGGATTGCCTTCGCTTGCGAAAGAAACGTGAGTGTGGCTGCCGGTGAAGCGAAGAGCGGCGCGAGCGCGGCGGCGGAGTTGGCAGCTCCCGGATTCAGGAGTTGCGCCATGGCAACGAGGTCGGGAATCTTCAACTTTGCGGCCACGGCCAAAGTCTTGACGCGGTAGATGAAACCGAGATTGGCCAAGGTCAACTGGTTATCTGTGAATCCGAAGAGCACGCTCGCGTCATTGGCCGAGACGCCGAGCGCCGCTTGGAGGGCGGGAAGGTGATCGCTCAAATTCGGGTCGGCAATGGTACCGCCCACAGGCAGTACGTCCAGGTCCGCATCGGGAGCCACAGAAGTTACTGTCGGGTTCAGAAAGATTTGCGCATACAGAGAAACCGTCGTTGTGCCGTCGGGATCGCGGTAGGTTGCGGTATCGATGTTCTGATAGAAGGCGAGCTGTTGGTCCACCGTCAATCCGGTGGCATCCTGAAGCTGCCGGAAGGAAAGGAGCGCTGCGAGACCGTTGGCATCCAGCGTGCCGTTGGCCACGGCTGCCGACCGCAAGAGCAGATCCAGCTCCCACATCTTGTAGCCCGCACTATTCCAAAGCCTGAGGAAGCGATGCGCGCGATCGAGGTACCCAGCATCGAGCGGTGAGGGCGCTAGTGATTCTTGGCTGGTCATGCAGAGGTCATTGATGCCCTGGATGGCGATGTCCAGGCCGCCCTGGACCCACACCGCCTGGAGCAACTCGAGAAGCTGCTCATAAGTGATCGACGCGGCCTGGAGAAAAGCGTCCACGGGAACAAGGTCAGTGGCCGGGTTAGCTGTATTCCAGACCACAGCGGTGGGAACAAAGTTGGGGTTGGTGATCAGGTCCTGCCCGTGAGGCGGAATGCCGAATCGCTCGGCCGCAACGGCGGCACGTTGGGCTACTGTCGCCCCGGCGAGCGGGAGAAGCGCCTGGCGAAGTTGCCACAGCGGCAGCTTCCATTGTTGCAAGTAGGTGCGCAATTCATCTAAGCCGGTACTATACGGCAGCGTGAAAGGATAGCTGGCCCCAAATAACGTGCTGTATGCGCCCTGGTTGAAATACTCGGGTGCGGCCGCCAGGTCATCCGCCGTCTTGTTCGCCGACGTCTGCTTCCATCTAGGATTGCGAGCGCCCGTGATTTCGGTCCCGTTGGTTGTAGTCACACCTGGAGAAGTCGACCAGTAAATGTCGTAGCTCGTCGCTCCAGCCACCGCATTCCAGCTAATCGTGACCTGCCCATCTCCCGGCGCCGCAGTCACGCCGGTCGGCGCTGACGGAACAGTAGCCGCTGCCGCCGGGGTCGTCGAAACCTGAGGTGATGCTGCGCTTTCGCCAACGGCATTGATGGCGGTCACAATGTAGTAATAGGTGGCGCCGTTCACTAGCGCGGACTGAATGTATGGACTCGAAGCGACCTGGATTTTATTTCCATTTGTTGTGGTTACACCTGGGGAAGTGGACCAGTAAACGTTGTAGCTCGTGGCTCCCGCAACGGCAGTCCAAGTAATCGTTATTTGGGTGTCGCCCGGCGTAGCCGCCACACCTGCCGGTGCTGAGGGGACTGCCGTTGGCGCTGCGGGTGTCGCCGTAACCTGAGATGAAGCCGCGCTCTCGCCCACGGCATTGACAGCAGTCACGATGTAGTAATAAGTTTTGCCATTCGACAGACCGGTCTGGCTGTATGGACTCGAAGCACCAGTGATCTTTGTTCCGTTGGCGATGGTTACCCCAGAAGTTGTTGACCAGTAAATGTTATAGCTCGCTGCTCCTGCCACCGTATTCCAGGTAATCGTTACCTGTGTGTCGCCCTGCGTAGCCGTAACTCCCGCCGGAGCTGCCGGAACAGCGATTGGCGCCGCTGGCGTCGCTGAAACCTGAGATGAAGCCGCGCTCTCGCCCATGGCATTGAGAGCAGTCACGATGTAATAGTAAGTGGCGCCATCGATCAGCGCCTTCTGCGTAAACGAAGTAGAAATCGCATCGACCGGCGGGCTGATCTTGTCGGCGAGCAACTCGTTCACCAGATCAACGTATGGCAACTCTGTGTCCGTGTTCGGGCAATTGAGCAGCAAATGGCGGATATCAGGCCGGCGAGAATCGAGGACGTCCAGCACCGTATAACCGACTTGTTGATGGTTGCGAAGCCAGAGAAGCAGATCACAAAGATAGGCGGCCGGGCTCAGGATCGACGTGCAATCGTCAGTCTCGCAATAGTCCTGCGAGCCGAACAGCGTCGCCAGGGACTGGTCCTGCTCGACCGCCTGCTGCGCCAACCCGGTCAGGCCGGAAAGTTGCCCCAGGGCTTTTGGTAAAATGCCGACGGAATCCGTATTAAATTGAAGGTACAGCGAGACGAGTTGGGAATAACGCTGGGCAGCGGCCCGATAAACTTGATTGGCCTCCGGCTTGGTGAGGCCGGCGGAGGTGGCCTTGACGAAGAACTGCTGTTGCCCGAGCGTAGCAATTTGAGTAGCTGACTTGATGCCCTGGCTGAGCAGGCTCTCCGCCACATCGACGCGTGGCGCCACCCGCAGCACGCGCTGGAAGCTCCGTGCGTTGGCAATGACCGTTGGCTGGTCCGCCACATTGATCCCGGTGAACGCCTTGTCGCCTTGAGCCTTTAGGTACGCAGGCAGGTTGTCCTTAATCAATTCGAGAGCAGGATTATTTTGGAAGAACTGAACAAGTGACTTCTGCTGTGGCGGCGGTACGAAGTTGCCGGTAGCGATGCGACTGGCTAGGGCGGGCGTGGGATAAGCGCGCGTGACGCGGGTATACACTACAGCCGCGAAGACTTGCGCGGGCGTCAGGTTCCCCGCGGCATCGATCCCCGGCGGCGGCCCGGTCTGGTTGACCAATTGAACCCAATCCGCGAGGCTCAGCTTGGCCAGATCAGCAAGCGTGGTGTAGGTTCCGGCAGTAAACCGCTGGACGAGCACCTGGGTGAGCGGGACAAAATTCTTCACGAAAGCCCCCACGGATAGCGTGCGCTCAATAGCTGAGGCTTCCGCCGCCGTGAGTCCGTGCGTACCATCACCCAGCGTGCGCCAGAAATTGCGCATGGATTGCGCGCTGGTGGAGAGTGCTTGGGAGAAGGCTTGCTGCTTGGCTGCGGGCAGCGCGGCCACGTCCAGGAGCTGACCTAGTGTCGTATTCCCGACTAGATACGGCTGGCTGAGGAGGTCAGTAGAGCGCAACGCCTGGAGTTGGCTTACCCATCCGGGAATTTGCTTGGTGAATTGCGGCCCGATGAGGTCGAGGGCCACGGCTGCGGTCAGCGTTTTTGTCTGCGCGTCAGCCGAAAGAGCAAATATCAACGAACCGATGCGTTGGATTAGGGGCCCGATCAGCGTGAAATTCTGGCTGGCATCGAGAAGCGGGCTGGGGAGGGCTGCCGGGACGTGCTGCCGAAGGAAAGCGTAGAAGGCAGGCGCAGGAACTTTGAAGGCAACCTCGAGACGCGCCGACACCGCCACACGCATCACCGTTTCCGCATCCTTGCCCAGCTCCCGCGCCAGAAAGGTAATGTCCTGGTGCGTGCTATCTTCCACCAACTCACTGAGCTCGAGGCCTTCGACTAGCGGCTCAGTTGCGCGCACCAGCGTGGCCCACTCCGATTGATCCTTTGGCTCGAAATGAAGATCGATCTCTAACTGAGGTGCTGCTTGCGTCAGGGGTGAGTAGAGCGGCGCGTCGAGGTGTTCCGATAAGGCCTCAACCACAAGCAGCATTGGTTGCGTAAGGTTCTCCGGAACTTGGTACCGAAGATGATAGCGGCCATCCTCCGAGGTTTCGCCCGCTACGAACTCACTGCGCGCGCGGATATGCTGCCACCAGACCGCCACGAGCGCGCCTTGGAGCGGCTTGCTTTCCCGTCCAGTGACGACCCCTTTTATCTCGTAGTATTTTGTTTCGTCGCTCATGCGCTTTGCCTCCCAAGCGTGACAGGGCCATCCCTTCGGGCGGTCGAAGTTGGTGCGGCAATGGATTACAGGTTTGAATCCACCGCGCGGTTAGACCGCTCCTGCCGATATCCAAGCGAAGGATGCCGCAGCGCCGACCCCGGCTAGAGAAAAAATAGGAGCACAGCCCAGCACGTCGAGCAGTCGTAGTTTAGCTTTTATGGTTGCGTGAAATGATGGGCCGATTATAACTGCCCCGTTACGGTTTTGCAAAGGGAAATTGGCCCCTTCGTCGCAATCCGTTTTTGATCAGTACCCATAACGGCGGCAGGGCCTTCATGAGCAGCGTAACCCATTGCAACTGGACAACATAACTTCGGCGGCGCGTCAGTATGATGCGCAATCGTAACGCTGGCAAACGAGGCGTTTTGCAGGGTTGGGATCGTTGAGGCCTGCACCGGCCGGCGGTTCCCCATGAGAATTTCCTGCTTGGTTTCTCATCTTACGGCTCGGAAATGACGAAATGATGCTTTATAGGTTACTTATAAGGTAATATAGATATGTGGAACTCTCGATAACCAACAGTGGATGGTGATATGGCAACAGAAAAGGCAACAGAAGCAGTCCCAGAAGCGGGCGCTGAGGGTCAGCCTAAGCAAAGCAGTCCACCCCCAATGGCGAGCGCGCCGGCAAACGGCGCGGCCCCGGCCGTGCCTCTTCTTGAAATCCTTCGCTCGCTTCTCAGCACCCACGAAAAGGTAAGCGACATTATTTTTTCGCCGGGCAGATATCCGCAGGTGGAAGTCTCAGGACAGCTTGTGCAGGCGCGCTTGCCGGGGGTTCATCCGCTGACGCACCAGGATACGCAGCGAGTTGCGGCGGAAATTATCGGCGCGCACGCCCAGGCGCGGCAGACGCTCGAATCGGAAGGCTCCTGCGACGTCTCGTTCAGCGTGAAGGGCCTCTCGCGTTTTCGCGTCAATATTTTCCGGCAGCGCGGGACCTACGCTGTGGTGATGCGGGTGGTTCCAACCGGAATCCCAACGTTTGAAAGCCTGTCTCTGCCGCCGCAGCTCAAGGATATTACCGAGCTTAAGAATGGGATTGTACTGGTTACGGGCCCCACAGGCTCGGGAAAGTCATCTACTTTGGCTGCGATCATCGACCGGATTAACGCAGAGAAGGCATACCATATTGTCACCATTGAAGACCCGATTGAGTTTTTGCATCCGCACCGGAAATCTACCATCCATCAACGCGAGTTGCACCGCGATACGCCCACGTTCGCGCTGGCGCTGCGCGCCGCGCTGCGTCAGGCGCCCAAGGTGATTCTAGTGGGTGAAATGCGCGACCGCGAGACAGTGGAAATTGCGCTCGAGGCCGCCGAAACGGGCCACCTAGTGCTCTCCACCCTGCATACGATTGACGCCTCGAAAACGGTGGAGAGAATTACCGGCATCTTTCCCCTGGAAGATCAACACCTTATCCGGACGCGCTTTTCCAAGGCATTCCGCTACGTCGTGTCGCAACGGCTCATCCCCGCCGCAGACGGCCGCTCGCGCATTGCCGCCTTTGAGATTTTGAAGTCCACGCTCCGCACACGGGAATATATCGAAAAGGGCGAATCGGAAGGCAAAACGCTGGTCGATGCGATGCGCGATGGCTCGCTCGAAGGGATGCAGCACTTTGATCAGCAGATCGACACGCTGATCCGGTCGGGGAAAATAAGTCTTGAGACAGGTCTTTCGTATGCGACAAACGCCGGCAATTTGCGCTTGCAACTTTACGATCTGCCCGCGCAGGTCCAACGCGAACCACTCAATCTTACCGTCAACGTGTAGCGGCGGCAGAGACCACCACAACATTAGAAGAAGCGGCGCTTGGTGGCGGGGCTCAGGATGTGATCGCGGGTGAGCCTCTTTTTCAAAATGCTGAACGCCTCTTCCGGGGTATCCACGTATTGGACCAAACCGAGGTCATCGCCGCTTACAGTGCCTGTTTCCCGCAACCACTCAAGATTGATGGCGCGCCGCCAGTAATCTGAGCCGTAGAGCATGACGGCGGCGTGCGGCTTCATTTTCCCAGTCTGCACCAGCGTTAGGAACTCCCAAAGCTCATCCATCGTGCCGAAGCCGCCGGGGAAGACAATCAATGCCTTGGCAGGCTGCGCGAACCACAACTTGCGCATGAAAAAGTAATGGAACAGAAAGCAAAGTTCCGGGCTGATGTATGGATTGGGCGACTGCTCGGCGGGCAGCATAATATTCAACCCGATGGACTTCCCTCCGGCCTCAAACGCGCCCCGGTTAGCCGCCTCCATAATCCCCGGGCCGCCGCCCGAACAGACCACCAGAAAGCCGCTGCCTCGATTCAGGCTCTTTGACCATTGC
>DASZAA010000103.1:0-5772 GCA_035945615.1 Terriglobia bacterium | reverse complement strand
CCTTAAGGTGCAAATATTCGCGTATTGGACCTCCTGAACCTCAACCGCAAGCACATCGGGTCCCGCCCAAGCCTCGCGGCACTTAAAAAGCCTAACACTCTATTTATATCTTTGCAAGACCTATTTAACAAAAATTTCACGCGTCGATCGAAAAAGCTCATCTGAAATCGCACTAATTCCTTTTGCATAGTGAAACCTTTATGATTGGAGTGTCGTCGTAATAGCTATGCAGCGGGCGGCTATGCTGCTGCGAATCATAGAGCTCATGCGAAAGGGTTTTGAAAAAAAGATGAGGTATTGTTCCTTCCCGCGGGACCACGGACGCTTGATCTTGGCGGCCGCGCTTCTCTTGTTCTCGATGTGCCCCACGTTATTAGCCCAATCACCGTCGCCCGATATGGGCGGCACGATCACTGGAAAAGTTTCCGGCCCTGGAGGCGTGCTGGTTCCCGGAGCTCGAGTTATCCTTTTCAATCCCCAAACGCGCACACGCAAGGAAACCTGGTCAGACACCTCCGGCAACTATGTGTTTTCCGACGTTCCCCCCGGTCAATACCGTGTGGTTATCGTGCTGGTCGGATTCCGCCCTTCAATTCTTGGTCCCGTCACGGTTACAACCGGCAAGCCATCCGAGCTTAACGCTACCCTTGCCTTGGCCATGCCGGGCGAGCCTTCCACCTTCGGCGGGGGGATGGGCAGCCAAATGGCAAGAGGCTCGGGCCGCACCGGGCAATATGGCCAGTACGGACGCAATGGCCAAGTCAACCAGGGAAGCCAATCTGGCGCGCAGGGGCGCGGCAGCAACCAAGCTATGAATCGCGCGGGCGCTGGCATGGGGTCCGCGAATCCAGCAGGCGCTGGCGGCCTCAGCTCCATTCTCGCTGACGCCACCGGCGGCGGGAGCGGCACTGATAGCACCAGCCTGCGCTTTTCCGGAAATGGCGCTTCAGGCGGAGGCGGAGCCGGAGCGCAAGGTCAAGGCAACGACCAGGCCGATATGGGCGGCGGCGACACAGGCGGAGGCTCTGCTGGAGCGGGCAATTCTTTCCTGCTCAGCGGTCAGACGGTGGACGCTACAGCGCCTGCCATGCGGCGCGGCGGCGGACGGCGTGTTGCCATCATGATGGGCGGCGGACCGGGTGGCGGCCCCGAAGGCACGCCTTTTGGCGCCGGAGGAGGAGGAGGTAGATTTGGCGGAGGCCAGGTTTTCTTTTTCGGCGGCTTCAGGAATCCGCGCGCCAATCGCATCCGCGGGAATTTTGTTGACACCTACACCAATTCCGCGCTCGACGCCGCGCCGTTCACTCCTAACACGCCGGCCCAGCAAAAAGCTGCGTTCTACAACGAGCGCATCGGAATCAACCTTGGCGGCCCGCTGACCATTCCCAAACTCTATAATGGCGGGAATAAAACCAGCTTTTTCTTCGCCTACAATACGTCGCGCTCGACCCAGCCCGAAAATCTTCTGGACTCGGTGCCCACCGCTGCCGAGCGCAACGGCGATTTTTCGCAGACCGTCATTCCATCCGGTCCTTTTGCAGGCACGGTGCCTACAATTTTCGAGCCGTCTTTAACTCCGGGCGCGAGGACGCCCTTCCCCAACAATCAAATTCCTACAAGCATGATCAATTCCGCAGCGTCGGGCCTGCTGAGCTATATTCCGCTGCCCAATCTGCCCGGAGAAACGCAGAACTACCATACGCAGCTTTCGCTGCCCAATAACAATCAGTTCGTCATGGGCCGCGTGGGCCAGCAGTTTTCCAATAAAGACAACTTGGCCGTCTTCTATTACTACGCCTCCGGCAATAGCACCGGCATCTCCGATTTCCCTGGCATCACGTCAACCGACACCAGCCGCAACCAGGCCTTGAGCATGACGGAAACCCACAACTTCAGCCCACGCATGGTCAATACGATCTCGGTGAATTTTAACCGCACTCGCAGCTTTACCACGAATCCTTTCTCTTTCAACCAGAACATCGCGGGCGAGCTGGGCATTCTGGGCGTTTCGACTAGCCCGATGGATTGGGGGCTGCCTTCCATCGGTTTCACAAATTTCACCAGCCTCGGCGACGCTACGCCGTCCCTCTCGCGCAATCAGACGCTCCGCTTTTCCGACGCGGTGTTGTATAACGTGGGTAAGCACAACTTTGTTGTAGGCGGCGATATTTCAAAAATCCAGCTCAACAGCCTTAGCAACCAAGACGCCGAAGGCAATTTTTCCTTCACCGGCTACGGCACGAGCGATTTCACTGCGCAGGGCACACCCGTGGCAAACACGGGCTACGATTTTGCGGATTTTCTGCTCGGCGTGCCCCAGACCACCACAGAGCGATTCGGAATTCCGGCGAACTACCTCCGCTCCTCCCGCTACGACCTTTACGGCCAGGATGACTGGCGCACCACTGATCACCTTACGCTCGACCCTGGCGTGCGCTGGGAGTACGCCGCGCCCTTCACCGAAAAATACGGCCATCTTTCCGATCTTGCGATTGGCCAGGACTTCTCCACGGTGGGCGTGGTGACAGGTCAGCAGCCAACCAACCTGCCAGCCTCGCTCCTGCGCGGACACGCTGATAACATCGCGCCGCGCGTCGGCATCGCCTACCGTCCCTGGATTTCGCACAGCCTCGTCCTGCGCGCGGGCTACAGCATCTACTACGATGAGAGCGTTTATCAGCGGCTAGTGACCAACCTCGTCAATCAAGCGCCCTTCGCCACCACGAGCACGCTTGTCACCAGCGCCGCTCAGCCGCTCACGCTGCAAGACGGGTTCCCTGCCATCAGCACCGGCACGACGCGCAACACGTTTGCTGTTGACCCGAATTTCCTCACCCCTTATGCGCAGAGTTGGAACCTGATGCTCGAGCAGGACCTCACCCAAACCTACATCCTTTCTGTGGCCTATATTGGCACGCGCGGCACGCATTTGAACTTGCTTGAGGCGCCTGACGTGGTCATAGGCGCGAATGGACAGCCCTTGATTGCCAACGCGCTGCCTTTTGAATACGACACTTCCGGCGCGAGTTCTCTCTATAATGGATTGCGCGTGAGCCTGCGGCATTTTTCGCGCAACGACTTCTCCTTTTTCCTCAACTATACATATTCAAAATCAGAGGACGACGCAACGAGCGTGGGCGGCACGGCCTCGGCAACCGGCGGCACCGTGGTGCAGAACCCGTTCAACCTACGGGCGGAGTGGGCGCTCTCCGGCTTCAATCCGACGCACAGCGTCCGCGCCTTCACCCGCTATCAATTGCCTTTCGGAGACCGCAAGCACTTTCTGAATCACGGCGGAGCTTTCGCCCGCGTCTTGGGCAACTGGGCGCTTAGTGATATCACCTCATTCAGTTCCGGAGATCCTCTAACCGCTTTTGTGACAGGAAACCTGAGCAATAACGCCGGCAACCTTGCGCCCTTTGGCGGCTTGCGGGCAAATGCCACCGGCCTGCCCATCGCGCTGCCCGGCTCCGAGCAGAGCACGCTCGAATACTTCAATACGGCGGCCTTCGGGCTGCCGACCGCAGGCGAGTATGGCAACGCGGGACGCAACACCATTCCCGGTCCGCCTTCGCTCAATTTCAGCGTGTCAGTGGATAAGACCATCACCATTTCACGCGAAAAGGGCATGACCGCCGACTTCCGCGTGGGCAGCAGCAATACGTTTAACATCGTCAACCTGAGCGGCCTTTCAACCACCGTGAACGGCAATGATTTTGGTCGCGTGAACGAGGCCGGAAACATGCGCACCGTAACCTTTTCGTTGAGGTTCAGATTCTAATGCACCGGTTAGAAAGTGTCTCGTTTGTCTCAAAAATCTCGGAGTGACGTGCAATGCTTTTGTAGCGCAGACCTCCAATATTGGAGGTCTGCGCTACGGAGCGGCCCCAAAGATTAGAAAAATGACCGGCGAGAATGGGCAAAACAGATAAAAAATCGCGGAACGAACCCAAGAAGTTGTTTAGAATCGGCGTTTCTAATAAAAAGTGTCTCATTCGTCTCAAAATGTCAGAGTGGCACGAAAGGCTTTTTTGTGGGGCGGGCGGTTTCAGCAAACCCATTGGGGAATAATCTATGACTCAGCATTCTAATGTTCTAATTTCTGCGTTGCGTAAAATAACGGCTTTCTCAGCGATTGCCACGGCAGGGTTGCTGGCAGCGTTGCTCCTGCGCCCGTCAGTCACGGCGCGAGCGCAGGCCGCGCAAGGTCAGGCGCAGCCGGCGAATGCTGCCCAGACCGGAGATCAGACCGGCTATCAAAATCTGGCCCAGCAAAAGAACTTTGTGCTCAAAGTCACCACCAACGAAGTGCTGGTAGACGTGCGCGTGACGGGCCACGACGGGCAGCCGGTCACAGACCTCAAAGCCAGCGACTTCAAGGTGACCGAAGACGGCGCGCCGCAGACCATCAACTCATTTGATCTCGAAAATATTCAGAAGCTCGCGCAGGAAACAGGAGAAAACGGCAAGCCCGCCGTGATCAACCTCGCCACCGTGCCCAAAACCGCGACTCAAAAGGACCTGAGCCACCTCGTCCAGAACCATCGCATGATTGTGCTCTTCTTCGACCAGTCCTCCATGCAGATTCCCGACCTGATGCGCGCGTTGAAATCGGCCCAAACCTTTATTCAGACGCAACTGACCCCGGCCGACCTGGTGGCGGTGGTCAGCTATTCAAGCAGTCTGCAGGTGCGGCAGGATTTCACCAACGACAAGAATGCGCTGAGCAAGGCGGTGAAGAGCCTTGCGATTGGCGCCTCTTCTACTCTGGCCTCGAATGGCAGCGAAGCCGCGGCAGGTGGAACAGATTCCTTCGGCAACACCGTCGTCACGCAGGATACGGGTGATGCGTTCACGCCGGACGAAACCGAATTCAACATCTTCAACACAGATGATAAACTGGCGGCGCTCGAATCGCTTGCTGAACTGCTGCAGCCCGTGCCGGGGCGTAAATCGGTCATCTACTTCTCAAGCGGCATCGAGCAGACCGGCGTCGATAACGAAGCCCAACTACAGGAGACGACTGACGCGGCGAACCGCGCCGACACGTCTTTTTACACGCTCGACGCGCGCGGCCTGTTAGCCATGCCGCCGGGCGGCGACGCCTCTACCGCCAGCCCTTCGGGCGCGGCCGGCTATACCGGCGATGCGGTGTCGTCGCAGATTTCGAGCCTGCATAGCAGCCGCGAAACGCTCTCCACGCTTGCCTCCGATACGGGCGGCCGTATGTTCACCGATCTCAATAATTTCGCGCCTGCCTTCAAGCGCGTGCAGCAGGAAAATAACACCTATTATTTGATCGGTTATACGCCGACAAACACCAAAGCCGATGGCCGCTACCGCAACATCCGCGTCACCCTGGTTGAGCGCGGCGGGTTGCACGTGCAGGCGCGGCCCGGCTATTACGCGCCCAAGAATTTCCGCCAGTTCAGCAGCGAAGATAAAGACGAGCAGCTTCAGCAGGCGATGAGTTCGCAAACGCCTTTCCTCGATCTTCCGCTCGCCGTTGAGACTGCGTACTTCCTGCAGCCCGACGGCCACTACTATGTGGTGCTGGCGGCCAAGGTACCTGGATCGTCTATTCCCTTCCACCAGAAGTCTGCCGTTCATTCGACCCAGTTTGATTTCGCTTGGCGGGCCACCGATCCGAATGGCAAAGTGGCGGGCGCGCTGCTCGATACGCTGCCCGTCAAGCTGAACCCTGAGACATACGAGGAAGTGCTCAAGGGCAATATTCTCTACGAAGGCGGCATTGTGCTGCCGCCCGGCAAC
>DASZAA010000102.1:0-2159 GCA_035945615.1 Terriglobia bacterium | reverse complement strand
CTCATTTACCTCAAAGACGTCACGCACGAGGGTTTGCGCTGGAAGGGGGTTTTTATCGCGGACACCGCCCGACCGGAAAGTCCGAAGGTGACGTTAGCGGAAACGGGTTACCTTGTCAACGACCGCGACGGCCATGGCCTCACGCTGCACCTGGAGCGCGGCTCGATCCACGAGATCGACGTGGCGAACCCGCTGCTCTATTCCATTGCTTCTTTCACTTCGACGGACGTTCATATTCCTACGGATTCAGGCTCGGCTACGCCGCCGCAGGTGCGCCCCGCTGAGGCACAGACGCTGCCGCAACTGATCCGGTACGCCCGCAACCCGCACTACCGGCGCGACGGACTCGTGGAGCTCAATTCGCGCCTGGCGCTGCCGCTGGCAGCACTGGCGCTCGCATGGGTAGGGATGCCGCTTGGGCTTGCGACGCGCAAAGGCGGCAAGGCTGTGGGCGTAATGTTGTCAATCCTGCTGCTTTTTATCTACTACGTCATCATGGCGCTCGGGCTTGGGTTTGCCAAGCAGGGAAGACTGAATCCGGAGGTGGGCTTATGGGCGGCGAATGTGGTCTTCGCCGTGGCGGGCCTGGTGATGATGCGCCGCTTCCGCCATGTGCGCGCGGGGGCGTCGTGGCTGAGCCGCGCCTGGGCGGCCGCCTCAGCGGCTTTCGGACGTTGGAGATTCCGGCTCGCCCTTAAAGCCCGCGCTACTCCGCAAGAGACGTTGCTGAAACCGCCGCGAAAGTTTGGCGGCCGCGTTTTGCAGATTCTCGACCTGTACGTCGTTCGTGATTGGGTTTATTACTTTGTCCTCACGCAAATTGCTCTCACGGGGATTTACATTATTTTCGATTTCTTTCAGCAGCTCAGTTATATCGTTCGCAATCACGCTTCCGCCGCGCTCGTGCTTTCTTACTATGGTTATCTTCTGCCTTATATCACATACCTTGTGCTGCCGCTGAGCGTGCTCGTGGCCACGCTCGTAAGCTTCAGCCTGCTGACTAAAACCAGCCAAGTGACCGCGATCAAGGCGGCGGGTGTCAGCTTATACCGGATTGCGGTACCCGTGATTGCGGCAGCAGTCCTGGTGAGCGGCGGAATGTTTCTGATGGGCGACCAATATCTGCCCGCTGCCAACCAGCGGCAAGACGCCCTGCGCAATGAGATTCAAGGCCGGCCCGCGCAGACGTTTTTCCGCGCCGGTTGGCAGTGGATTTACGGCGGGTCCAACCGCATCTTCAATTACCGTTTTTTCGATCCCGATCACAACGTTTTTGCTGATCTTTCGGTCTTCGACTTCGATTCCTCGTTCGACATGACGCGGCGGGTCTACGCCAAGCGCGCGTTCTGGGAGCCGCACGTCAATCAGTGGATTTTGGAAGACGGCTGGATGCGCCAGTTTGGTGAAGACAAAGTAACAAAGTACATGCCGTTTTCGGTCGCCGCCTTCAAAAATATCAGCGAGCCGCCCGCTTATTTCAAAAGGGAAGTGCGCACCAGCGAGCAGATGAGCGTGGTTGAGCTGGGCCGCTATATCCGCGAGCTTAGCCGGAGCGGGTTCGATGTGGTGCGCCTTTCGGTGCAGTTCTGGACCAAGTTTTCCTATCCGCTGGTGGCGCTGGTGGTGGCTCTGATTGGCATCCCGTTTTCGTTCACGGTAGGACGCAAGGGGGCGCTGACGGGAATTGCGCTGAGCCTTGGCATTGCCATCGCTTTCTGGTCCGTCTCAAGCCTTTTTCAGGCGATGGGCAATCTTAACCAGCTTCCTGCACCGGTTGCAGCCTGGTGCCCGGATATTTTGTTTGGGATCGGCGGTGCGTATCTCTTGCTGCGCGTGCGAACGTGATTCTCTGAAGTGCCCAAGCTTGCTTGCGCCTTCACAACGAGAGCAAGCTGCCGCACTCTACAGTTCGCTGCCAAACTTCACTCCGCCACTTTGGACACGCAGTTCAGGCTAGAAAAATAGCCCGGTTCAAAGAGGGGTGGCGCGCCCATCATGTCGAGGTGAACGCCCGTAGTTTCGGGCTGGCCGTTCGGCAGGCGCAGAATCTGGTCGCCGCTCTTCTGCACCCAAGTCAAGTCATAGCCCCCGCCATTCGACTTCCACTGCGCCTCACGGAATAGCGAAAACACTCCCCAAGGCCCCGGATAATCCACGCT
>DASZAA010000101.1:0-6645 GCA_035945615.1 Terriglobia bacterium | reverse complement strand
GAGATGTTGCAAAAGATCAGGGCCATTCCGGGAGTCTCCTCAGCCGGCCTTTCGATGAGTGTTCCAATGGACGGCAACGAATGGAGCGACAACGTTTTCGCGCGGGACCACACGTACTC
Source organism: Terriglobia bacterium (assembly GCA_035945615.1). Classification (GTDB taxonomy): domain Bacteria; phylum Acidobacteriota; class Terriglobia; order UBA7540; family UBA7540; genus RH2-MAG17b. Next base: position 6,526 of record DASZAA010000101.1, on the reverse strand, counting down.
GCCAGGTGAAATGCCGCTCCGCAGGTACAGGTTTGCGACGCCGGGATTCTTTAAAACTCTCGGCACGCCGCTGATTGCCGGCCGTGATTTTACCTGGAACGACATGTACAACAAGGTTCCTGTGGCCATTGTCTCGGAAAGGCTCGCGCGTGAATACTGGCACAACCCGAAAAACGCACTTGGTAAGCAAATCCGTTCGACCAGGAAGGATGACTGGCGAGAAGTGGTCGGTGTTGTGGGAAATATCCATGATGATGGCGTCGATAGGCCAGCGCCCAGTTCAGTGTATTGGCCCTTCCTGACGACGCATTTGGAGGGCCTGGACACCTTGGTGATCCGGTGGCCCGCTGTCTCGATTCGCAGCCCGCTGGCCGGGTCGGAAAGCTTCATGAACGAGGTCCGGCGGGCTGTTTGGTCCGTCGACTCCGATCTTCCGCTCGCCCGTGTCCAGACACTTGATTATTACGAGCGGGCGTCGATGGCGCGGACTTCCTTCACCCTGACGATGCTGGGGCTGGCTGGCGGCATGGCACTGCTGATCGGCATGGTCGGCCTCTACGGTGTGATCTCCTATTCGGTGTCTCAGCGGACTCACGAGATGGGCATCCGGGTGGCTCTGGGCGCACAGAAACGCGACGTGCTGAGACTGGTGCTGGCTGGAGGGATGAGCTTGGTCACGATTGGCGTGGGCATCGGGATTGCGGGCGCGCTAGCTGTGACGCGCTTTTTGTCCAGCCTCCTCTACGGGGTTAAGCCCAACGACCCCCTTACGTTCGTCGCCGTGTCCATATTGCTAACCGTTGTGACCTTAGTTGCTTGTTACATTCCCGCGCGGCGGGCAACGAAAGTCGACCCGATGGTGGCGCTGCGCTATGAATAGGGCAGTGACAAGTGACAAGCGTGTAGTACAGGGTTTTGCATTTAAAACGCGGCGGCGAGACGCCGCCACAGTAGTTGTGGCTTCAGAAGGTCAACATGGAATTGCTGATTCGGTTTTGGAGAGAGCTGACGCATTTCCTGCGGCGCGGCAGGTTCCAGCAAGACCTTGCTGAAGAGATGCGCGAGCATGTGGAAGAAAAAGCCGCTGAACTGGCCGCGAGCGGGATGCCGGCGGAAGAAGCGCGCCTTGAGGCGCAGCGCCAGTTCGGGAATGCGCTCTTTCTGCGGGAAAAGAGTGGGGACGCGTGGGGTTTCCAATGGCTCGAAACGTTGCTTCAGGATTTACGCTTCGGCCTGCGCCAGTTGCGCCGCAATCCGGGCTTTACCGCAGTCGCCATCATCACGCTGGCGCTCGGCATTGGAGCATCGACGGCAATTTTTTCCGTGGTGGATGCTGTTCTTCTGCGCCCGCTTCCTTATCCAAATCCGCAACAAATCGTGACTGTGTGGGAACAGGAGGCAACCGGTCACCGAGCGCATCTGGCCGATCCGAACTTCGAGGATTTCCGGGCGCAAAATCGCACTCTGAGCGCGCTCGCTGTGTTCTATTCTGGCCCGGCTTCAGTGTCAGGCAGTAGCGAACCTGCGCGCGTGAACGTCGCAGTTGTCTCGCAGGATTTTTTCAAGGCGCTGGGTGTCGAGCCTTTTCGTGGCCGCGCCTTCGTGCCCGACGAAGAGGTTTTGCACGGCGCGCCCACCATGATCGTCAGTTACGGTTATTGGCGCCAATTTCTTGGTGCTACGGCCGATCTATCGCACATCCGGCTGTCGATGGATGGAACTGTTTATCCCGTCATTGGGGTGATGCCGCCGGGATTCGATTTCCCTGCTGGCGTAGCCGCCTGGGTGGCGCGCGAACGTTACGCTTGGTCTACAAGCCGCACGTCGCACAACGGAGAAGGCATCGGGCGTCTTCGCGAGGGCGTGAGCACCGAACAGGCACGCGCCGATTTGGACACAATTGCCCGCCGGATTCATGCGCAGTATGGGCAACAACAAAATTCAAGTTACTTTCTTACCGATGCTGCGGTGATTCCGCTGGCTGATGAGATGGTCGGAAATGTCCGCGCGGCTCTGCTCACGCTTTTCGGCGCGGTCATCCTGCTGTTTCTTGTCGCCTGCGCGAACGTGGCCGGGCTGTTGCTCGTGCGCGCGTCCGCGCGGCACAAAGAATTCGCAGTCCGCGCGGCACTTGGAGCGGGCCGAGGGCGGCTCCTGCAGCAATGGCTTGGAGAATCTCTTGCGCTGGCTCTCGCTGGCGGCGCGCTCGGAATTTTGCTCGCAGCCTGGATGACGCGCGCGCTTCCCGCAATCGCGCCCGCAAGCCTGCCCCGGCACCAAGGTATCGCAATCAATGCGCCCGTGCTTTTGTTCTCGCTGGCCGCCACCCTGGTGGTTGCCGTAGGTCTTGGGCTTTTTGCTGCGTGGCGCACCGGCGGCGTGGATTTAAGCGACGCGCTGAGCGCCGGCTCCAGGAATTACAGCGGCGGCGGCCAGCGCCTGCGCAGCGCGCTGGTGGTTGGCGAAATTGCCGCTACGGTGATGTTGCTCGTGGGCGCAGGGCTTTTGGGCCGGAGCTTTTTGCGGCTGATCTCTGTAAGCCCCGGTTTCAGCGGAAGGGATTTGCTGGTGCTGAAGTTTACGCCGCCGCGGTCAGAAAGCGCACTGACATTCGGGCAAATCGCACAGCAGACCCAGCTTCTTAACCAATTAGTGGCTAGGGTGCGGGCAATTCCCGGCGTTCAATCGGCGGGGCTAACGGGCGCCCTCCCTATCGCGGACCCGGGCGGATTCCCCGATGGATTATTCTTGATGCTCAATGGACATCCGGCACCCACGAACTTTGACGACTGGGGGCGGATGGCGCAAAACCCCAAGCAAACCGGCGAAGCCGATTACGCTGTCGCCAGCGCGGAATTATTCCACACTCTGGGGATTCCACTGATCCGAGGGCGGCTCTTCAACGCGCAAGACGGCCCCAATGCTCCAAACGTGGCGCTCATCAGTCAAACGCTAGCGCGAGAGAAATGGCCGCACGCGAATCCCATCGGGCAGGTGATTGACTTCAGCAACATGGACGGCATTATGAAGCCGCTCACCATCGTCGGGGTTGTCGGCGACATTCGCGCGGAGGGGCTGGAGCAGCCACCTACCGCGATCATTTATGTGGATTATCGCCAGCGCGGGCTGGGCGCGAACAGCTCGCCGGCCATTGTTTTGCGCACATCGCTGCCTCCGGGCGCGGTCATTCCTGCGGCGCGCGGCATCTTCCATGAACTCGATCCCAATGTTCCCGTGCAATTCTCGACGTTCGCGGAAGCCCTGGACGGTTGGACGGCCGAGCAGCGATTCCTAACGCTCCTCGCGGTTGTATTCGGCGGAGCTTCGCTTTCGCTCGCAGCCATAGGCATTTACGGGTTGGTGGCGCAGTCGGTGGCGCGGCGCACGCAAGAAATCGGTATACGTATGGCGCTTGGAGCGCAGAAGAGCGATGTGCTGCGTTTGGTGATTGGCGAAGGCGCGCGGCTGGCGGCGATGGGTGTCGTGATCGGTGTTGCGCTGTCGCTTGCCGTAACCCGATTGATTGTAAGCTTGCTCTATAGCGTGAAGCCTACCGATCCGCTGACCTTCGTCATCGTCTCGCTAATTCTCGCCTGCGTCGCGTTGCTTGCCTGTTACATTCCCGCGCGGCGGGCGACGAAAGTCGATCCGATGGTGGCGCTACGCTATGAATAAGGTAGTGACGGGGTACTGTAGCGGCGGGCAAAGTCTGTAAGGGGCCGTCGGATTTTAATAGTAAAGACCGGCGGCCAGAGACCGCCGCTACAGAATTAGGCGCCGCCGACTTATGGCGTCACGTATAGTAAAAACTGACTGCCAGAGAAGCTCGCTTATCTAACCAAATTCGGTGATACAACACTCCTCATCTATCTTGGGGTAGGTCCGCTACCAACTCATTTTTGTGCCCGAATGTAAACGGCTCTGGCCAATAGCTGCCGGCCGGGTGTATCTTAATCAGTCCTCCCGCAAGGAGATCTGATAATGATGGATCGGCGCAGTTTTGTAGCTACTTTGATAGGCGCTCCAGCAACCAGCCTGATTATTGGGAAAGCGCAATGGGCGCAAGCCGCGCCACCTCTTGCATCTCGGCCAAGATTGGCGCTTCCCACCGCTGATCAGACCGCATGGCAAGACATGGAAATTGGCATGTTCGTGCACTTTGCCCCGAATACCTGGCAGAACAGCGAGTACGATAACCTCTCAACACCCCTTTCCGCTATTAATCCTTCTGATCTCGATACAAATCAATGGGCAGAGTGCGCCGTAAGCCTTGGGGCGAAGTACATTCTTTTCGTTGCCAAGCATGTGGGAGGTTTCTGCATGTGGCAGACCCATACCACAGACTACGGCATCCGTAACACGCCGTGGCAAGGAGGGCGCGGCGACGTTTTAGCGGATGTTGCCGCCTCCTGCAAAAGATACAAGCTCAAGCTTGGCGTTTATCTTTCTCCTCGAGACAGAAAGTTTGGCGCTGGTCTCGGCGGCAAATGCAAAGCGCCTGAGCAGCAGCGGACCTACAACGCCCTATACCGGCGGCAGCTAACGGAAGTCCTTTCTCGCTATGGAGATATGGTAGAGGTCTGGTTTGATGGCTCGATTGTGGTTCCCGTTGGCGACATCCTCAAGCGTTACGCGCCCAACGCCATGATCTTCCAGGGTCCGGAGGCCACTGTTCGGTGGGTGGGCAACGAGCAAGGCTTTGCGCCTTATCCCGCATGGAACCCAATCGCGCCTGCTGATGCCGAAACCGGCGTGGCCACTTCGATCCAGGGGGATCCCAATGGGTCTGTCTGGCTCCCGAATGAAGCCGATGTTTCTATTTTGAGGCCCGACTGGTTTTGGAGTCCGCAAAAGGAGCGGAACTTGCTCTCGCACGATCAGCTCGTTGAAATTTATTACCGGTCCGTGGGTCATGGAGTGCAATGGATCCTCAACCTTCCACCGGATTCCAACGGGCTCATGCCCAAGGAGTATTGCCTGCGGGTAAAGGAATTTGGTGATGACATCAGGCGGCGCTTTGGGCGCAGTCTGGCGGAAACGGCTGGTTCAGGTGAACGGATACAACTTTCTCTGCCTTCACCATCGCAGATTGACCACGTGATTTTGCAGGAGAATTGCCGCCTGGGTCAGCGGGTTCGCGCCTATCGCATCGAAGGACGCGCGAGCGCGGGGTGGATTGCCTTGGGCAGCGGGACTGCGATTGGCCATAAGCGCATCCAGCCCATTACGCCTACGTTCCTGCGCGCGGTGCGGCTTGTTGTGACGGAGAGCGCCGGGCGGCCAGAAATCCGCCGCATGGCAGTGTTTAATACTGGCGTGAAACCGCCCTCAACCTGGGATGCCCCTGTGCACGTGTGGGCCGCCAATGAGGTTGGGTCGTGGAAGAATCACAATTTTGCGGTTGATCTTTCCGGTAAGGTTACCGTGGCCGCGCAATATAGATTGAGATTTGTGCCGCAGGGCGGGGAAAAGCTGGCCATTGAAGATCCTGTGCTGCTGATCGGGGATTTGCCCCAACCTGATTTGCTGCGCCGCGCGAAGGGACATGCTGACGTTTTGATCCTTACCATCACCGGGATTGATGAAAAAATTGTGATTAAAGGCCGTGTGCGCGGACCGGAGCAGGGCACATTGCTGTTACAAAAACTCTGAAGATTACAAATTATAGTGACAATCTTTTCTGTAGCGGCGCTCTCTGAGCGCCGCCGTTTTAAGTACCGGCCGGCGGCCAGAGGCCGCCGCTACAACATTTGTTGTCACTATAATTTGTAATCCTCAATAAGCATTCTTCGTCCTTCTCCCCCGCGATATCTGAGGACCTTCTGCTCAAGATTATTCCACTTTCCTTTAGATCAGTTTTTGAGTTTTGTGTCAGGGTCGGGAGACTACGGTTCCGGGGTTTGCGGCGCGCGCACCGGGCAGGGCACAATTCGCATTGGAATTCACACCGGTGGGCCGCAAACTAAAAGTGCACAATCCCGCGCTGCAGGGCGGCGATTGCGGCCTGAGTACGGTCGGTGACATTAAGGGCGCTCAGGATGATATTCACATGCCACTTCACGGTACCTTCTGTAATATGCAAGGCTGCGGCAATTTCCTTGTTGCTTAAGCCTTTGACGATCAGTTCGAGCACCTGATGTTCACGAGGGCTCAGTTCGGAGCTCGGCGGGCGACCGTCAAGGGTTTTCGAGACGCGAGGTGGTATAAATCTGAGACCCGAGCGAACGGCACGAATTGCCTTGAGCAATTCATTTTGCGACATCCCCTTGAGGAGGTAACCTTGCGCGCCAGCTTCAAGGGCCTTGTGAATGTCTTCGTCGCCCTCGTAAGTGGTGAGCACAATGAAACGGCTGTCGGGATACTCCTTATGAATCGCGCGAATTGTTTCGGCTCCGCTCATGCCGGGCAGCCGCAGGTCCATCAGCGTGATGTCAGGCTTGTGCTTGCGGAATAACTCCAAGGCTTCTTCGCCAGAGCCGGCTTGGGCCACGACAGACATATCCCGCTGCGTGCTGACGATGGCGGC
>DASZAA010000100.1:0-19064 GCA_035945615.1 Terriglobia bacterium | reverse complement strand
CCCTCTTGAACCGCCGAATGGATCAGGTTAATCCGGCCTGGAGTTGCAGTAGTTTGCGCCGCCTTGGCGATGTCCATTAACATCTGATTTCCATGACGGTTGATTTCAACCTGGGTCAGCACGTTGGCCTGGAAAAACTGCTGCCGGTCTTCGGGCACGAGGCTCTGTGCCACTTCCGCCGCCTGCTCCGCTTTTTCCCAACGCGGCGCGGCTTGCTCGCACTCGCTCTCCAAATTGGCGGCGAACTGCGCCACCGTGGGGCTTCCCCTCATGCCGAAACGGCGGAAGGGAGTGGTCAAATTGCCTTTGCTGAGTTGCACGAGAAGGAAGCGCGATATGATTTCATAAAACTGGTCGCCCATTAACTGGTCGTCCGCCTTCCCGTATTGCGCGGGTGCGGCAAAATACGCCTGATAATAGCTATCGAGCGCGCTCGCCGCCTTGGCGCCGAATTCTTCGGTGGACCACTTATTCATATAAACCGAAGCCTCGTCGGGGCTGCCTGCAATCCATGCCTTCGGATTCCAGGCAAGCTCCATTGTCGCGCGGCTTGTCATCACCACCGGTCGCAGGCTTGATGTGTTGACCACCAGGTAGTCCGTTGCGCCCGCTTTGGCGGCCCGTCCAAGCTCATGCCGGATTCTTTCCAGCGGAACCAATTCGCTGAAATGGTTCGAGCGCCAGTCGATCATCGCCGTGTGGTAGTAGATGCCCTCTCCCGCGCTGATCTCGCCCCGGTCTTGAATCGTGCCGTGCCCGTCGTCGGGCCATACCAGAGTGACCCCATCAGGAACCTTGAGCAGGCCTTGCCGTATGAAGGGCGCCGCTTCCGCCCAAGCGTTCAAAATAATGTGAGGATGAGGATACTGCTGCTGCAGGATTTCAATCTCCTTGGCAATCGCATCCTGAATTACCTTTGCCCGACCGGCTGCGGTTGTAGGGGCGTGTTTATCCACCATCCAGAATGGATAATCGTTTTGTCCCCGGTAGCCCACGCTCCAGACAACTTCCGAATTCTTCGGGTACTCGGAAACCGAACGTTTGAGCGCCGCCTCGAAGACATCCGGCGCTTCTGAGAATGAGTACGTTTTGCCCTTGGGCCAACGGTAAGTGTCAAGCCCAAGCACGTTGACGTGATGCTGAGAGACCACCAAGCCGCGCTCTTCGGCAGCCTTAATCTGCGGCTCGTAGGGGAAAATCCACGTGCCTGGAATCACCATATTGGCTTTTAAGCGCAAGATGGCTTCAAACACGCGGTTCCACGTCTTCAGAGAAATATCGGTGCCGTCGGGAATGCCGCTTCGCCAGCCCGTGAGCAGGTCTTCGTCGTTAATGAAGAAGCCCCGGTATCGGAACGTGGGTGCTTGCGTTTCGACATAGTCATCGGGTACAGCTACCTGAGATTGATGCTTAGGCGGATGGTCGGTCCACCAATAGAGCGGATCGATGCCCAGGAATTGCTGAGAAAACTGATAAATCGCGTAGATCGTTCCGCGCACGTCCGATCCGGTCAGCACAATCGCTTGCTTGGCAGGAGAGCCTGGCCACGGGTTCGTCACCGCCTGAATGCGAAATCGCTCCCAGCCGGTTGGTTTGACGACCGCCTGCGGCAGATGGTTAGCATAGGCCACCACGATGGTGACGGTAGACGCCTCAGAAGGATCATGCACGACTCGAACCGAATGACCCAACACGTTTGCAAGGTCTGATGCGAGGTCCTTTGCGGCCATCTGAATGGGCGCAGGCTCATCCTTGCTGATGAAAAGGATGGTGCGCGAATTCACTGTAATCTTTGCCATAGCTAAGCCGCAGAACAAATTAAGGGCGAACGTGCAGATCAGCAGACGTCGTATCAAGTTGCCTCCTTGTTATTTGTGTTATTTGTTTACGAAAAAATGATCACACCTACTGCTTCGCGGCCCTCCTCTTCCGCGCGCAGGAGAGGACTGTGGCCTATTTCATTTCTACCTTATCTCTACCTTTGAACCTTTGCATGAGGCCGTGAACTTTGCGCCGAAGAATAAAACCGTAGAGTTAAACCAGGAACGCGGCGCTACAAACCTGCACGCTGTAGCAGCCCCTTTACAAGGGCCGCCGCTACAGAACCAGAGACCTGCCCACGATTAACTCAAACCGCGAGCTAATCGTGGCCCCCCCTTCAAAAACTCAGCGCCGCGCGAGTCGCAACCGCAAGCTGAATAACCCGGAAGTTAGAAGCTCCGGTGATCCGCCCAAAGTTACCGCCGAGCATCGAGGAAATCACCGCGAACCTGGACGGGGATGCTCTCGTGCGAGCCGAAGGGATAAAAATTCTTCACCAGAGTCATGTCCCAGTTCCAGTGGCCGGGACCGGTGATTGCGCCCTCGCCGATATTCCCGAACGACCCAACCGGCGAAGGCCGAAGTGTTCAGGAAAGGAACACAGAACTTGGCCGATGCGCTGCACGCGGTTGCATCCTACTGCGTGCCCGCAAGCCATTTAGTTTTACATTGCAACAATATCAGTATTTATAATTTGAAGACTCCCCCGTTCTTTCAAATTTACGGTTTTAAATTTCAACCCTGAGTAACAAAACCGGCACTACGTCACCAGCTGAGGCTGAAAGTGCTTTTGCAGAACCAGCGCAATCGTGCCTTTCAAGCGTGGCTGCGACGTGGCGTCTGAGGGAACGATTTTTGTGCCCGCGTGCGTTTTGGCCCGCGCGCAAACCACCCGCTCGACAATAGGACCCACGCGATCCCACGCGCGCGTGACCTCGCCGACAATGGTAATGACCGACGGGGCAAGTCCGTTCACCAGCATGGCAATCCCGCTGCCGAGATAAGACGCCATCTGATCGATCACTTCCACCGCCTTCACGTCGCCCCGGTCGACCAGCAGGAGTAGATCGTTAAAACTCGAGATAGAAGCCGAAGACCGTTTTTTGTTTGCGCCAGCGCCGTTTCCGCCAAGCCCGCCGTTGTAGTTGCGGATGGCCGCCGCGTTCGACGCATAAACTTCCCAGCAACCGCGGCTGCCGCATCCGCAGGGAGGCCCATCGTCGTTGAGCGGAACGTGTCCGAATTCACCCGCCGCGCCACTCGGCCCGCGCACCAGGTGGCCGTTGACAATCACGCCCGTCCCGATGCCTTCGGAAACCGTTACCGCGATCAAGTCCTGAACACCTTCGTAAGGCCCCGCCCACACTTCCGAAAGCGCGCAGGCATTGGCCGCATTTTCGATCTGCACCGGCAGGCCCGTGGCGCGTTCCAAAGACGTTTTCAAATCCACGTCGCGCCATCCGAGATTGGGAGCAAACACCAGCTTCTGCGCCGCATAATCCACCCGCCCCGGCAAACTCACGCCAACACCCTCATAGGCGATTCGAGGATGCGCGCTCATCAACTCCCGCAGCCTCAAGGAAAGCAACTTCAGGAATTCCCTGGCGTCTTCAGATGTTGGGATGGATTCCTGTGCCTTAAAGTTCGCATTCAAGTCCGCGAGCACAATGTGCGTTCCGCTCGGCAGCACGTTGACACCCAGGATGCCCGCCCTCTCCGTATTCAGCATCAGCAGCCGGGGCTTGCGCCCGCGCGGCAACTGCCCCACCGCCCCTTCCACAACCCATCGCTCTTTCAGCAACTGCTCGACAATCAGCGAGACCGTGCTGCGCTGCAACCCTGTCTGCCTGGCTAAGTCTGCGCGCGAAATAAGCTGGTTCGTCCTGATGATATTCAGCACGACGCTTCGGTTGATATCGCGCGCCGTTTCAGAGCTTGCGATTTTCCGGTTGGACAAGTTCTTATTGCGCATGAATACTCGCTATTTGTTTGATGCACGAACTATAAGTGTGACCGGAAAAGATGTCAAGCAGAAAATTCCCAAACATTGGAAATTCTAATGATTGATCTGGAAATCCATCGATCTCTAAACAACCAGACGATCAACTCTCACTCAGCGTCACTTGCTTAATCCTAGGAACCAGCCACTGAACCACGCCGAGCGCAAATGGGTGCATGACTCCCGCAATAATAAAGAGGGGAACATAGGAGTGAAACCACTGCAGGATATATCCGGCGGTGGGCGCGATAATCATGCCGCCAATCGCTCCCAGCGCCCCGCCCACGCCCACCACCGCAGCTACGTCTGCCTTGGGGAACATATCTGAGGCAAGAGTGAACACGTTGGCGGACCATCCTTGGTGCGCTGAAGTCGAGACCGTAATCAGCGCCAGCGCCACCCAAGGGCTGTGCGCGAACACGGCGATGATCCCCGTGGGCATGGAGAATGCGCACACGGCCATCGCCGTCTTGCGTCCGGCATTGAGCGACCAGCCGCGCTGCATGAGGAAACCCGAAAGCCAGCCGCCTCCCACGCTGCCAATACACGCGCCGAGGAATGGAATCATGCCGAAAAGTTCAAGCGTGTGCAGCGAGAAGCCGCGCGCCTGAACCAGGTACTTCGGCAGCCAGAAGATGTAGAACCACCAGATGGGATCTGTCAGAAACTTAGCCAGGAAAAATCCCCACGCCGGACGGCACCGAATGAGGCGCAATAGCTTTACCTTTCGCGCCTGGCTTTCTTCATCACCCGGCAAGCTTGCGGTAATGTGCGCGAGCTCAGTAGCTTTCAGCCACGGATGACGCTCGGGCAGCCGGTAAAAAAGCAGCCACAAAATGAAGGCAATGGCCCCCAGGCCGCCGGTGGCGATGAACGCGGCGCGCCAACCCCACTCAGCGAAAATCCAGCCGACAATGGGGTAGGCTACTACAGCGCCAATATTAGTGCCGGAATTAAAGATGCCTGTGGCCAGCGCGCGCTCGCGCTTGGGGAACCATTCCGCTACGCCCTTGATTGAGGCCGGGAAATTGCCCGCTTCGCCGATGCCGAGCGCGAAGCGCGCCATGGCAAATTCAAAGACGTTACGCGCAAGCGCGTGCGACGCGGCAGCAATGGACCACCAAGCCATCGAGATGGCATATCCCAGGCGCGTGCCGAGCCAATCGATGACGCCTCCCGCGATAATCATCCCAATGGTGTAGGCAAGCTCGAAGGCGAAAACGAGCCAGCCGTAATCGGCTTCGGTCCAGTGGAAAGCCTTCTGCAGATAGGGCGCGAGGATGGCGATGGTGCCGCGGTCAACATAGTTAACCGTCGACCCGGCAAAAAGCAGCGCGCAGATGTACCAGCGAAGTCCAGCGATTTTGAACGTGCGCTCTGGTTCCGCAGGCGGATTGGAGGGTAAGCCGGTCATTCAGGAAGAGCGTTCATCGCCGCGCGTGGCGCGCATGGGATGGTCAGGAACGAACGATCTTACCGTTATTGGGGGGAAAAGTACATGGAGAGTTTTGCCGCCGGACAGGTGTTTGTACCAACGGCCAGAGGCCAGCGCTACAACTGCAGTTGTCACATCAACTCGAAAGGACGTGCGGGGTTATTCCGGCAGCGCCATCATCAAGCCTTCCCGGATCAGCCGCCGGACGAGGGTCAGCTTACCCGCATCGTCCAAGCCGCCGGGAAGATCACGAACCGTAAAGCGGGATGTTGTCAAAGCGAAGCTCACCGCATCGAGAACGTGTGGCGGGAAGGTGATTCGGCGTCCGTAGCAATCGACCGCAATTAACTTTTCATCTGCTCGAAGGCGGAAGACGACGCCCGCTCTCGCACCCACTGCGCTCTCAAGGGTCACGCGGTCAAGAGCCGCCATTTGAGCCATTTGGCCCCGGAGCAGCGGCGGACACGACGAGACGAATTCATCGGCAAAGCCGTCGAGCGCGGCGTCAAAATTCGATGCTACCGGAATCTGCTGCAGAAGCGTTCGCAGCGTCTCGCGCGCAGGCGCGCGGTCGAACTCCGTCCGCGCGAACCCCGGTGGAAGCGATTTGCGAAACGTGGGGTTATTCAAGCTGGCGTGGGCTACTATCTCCAGAAGCAGATCGGCCCAGGTGTACCGCAGAACACCAGCCGTGATGTGGAGCGAAACCGTATCGGTCGAATGCGCGTCATGGGCGATCCCGCGCGGAATGTAGGCCACGTCGCCGGCCTCCAGCTCGAATTCGAGCGTAGGCGCGCCGATCTCGTGAATCGAAGCGTCAAAATCTTGGCCGGGGAGCGGAAGCTCAACCGGAGTTCCATAGATCGTCCATTTTTTAGAGCCGGCAACCTGCAGCACGAAGACGTCGTGCGTGTCGTAGTGCGGTTTCGCGCCTTGCGCGCGAGGAGGCGTCAGGTAAATGTTCGCTTGCAGCGGAAAGCTGAATTCGCTTTCGAGGCTCCGGCAGAAGGAAGCGAGCGGTGGCACGACGGTATCTAGAAACGCCAGCGTGATGGTGGAACCTTCCGCGAAAAGCTGGTAGACCTTGGCGATGTCAAGCGAGCCGCCGCCTACGGTGTAATCGCCCGAAGTCAACTCGCGGCTGGCGTTCTTCAGCATGATGTCGGGATATTTCCGGTCAAGCGTGGTGAGCACCCGGTCAACTTCATCTAGAGACAAAAGCGAGCCGAAGTAATCCAGTTGATTGCGATTCACCACCAGCGGCTGCTTTTCCCAATAGGTCTCAAAAAACTGTTGCTTGCCGGTAGGGTGAATCAGCCATTCGAGGGAATAATGGGGTTCGGAAGGAAGAGCCTTCTCCAAACTGCTGCGGGTTGCGGAATCAGGCATAGGAGTATAAACGGTTGTAGCTTTACAGCAGACGAGGGTAACCACGGTTAACTCGTGTTTGAGCTAACCGTGGGTTTATTCCCGGCCAAAAGCCCACGGTTGGAAAAACACCAGCCATAGCTACCATCGCAACGGGTATTACATCAGCGATCTCTACTTGTCCGGATCGGCTGCCTTTTTCTTATCAGGGTCTGTTTTATCAGGGTCGCCGCTCTTCTTTTTGTCAGAGTCGCCCCTCTTTTTGTCGGGGTCCGTCTTGTCGGGGTCGCTACCCTTCTTTTTGTCAGGGTCTGTTTTATCGGGGTCGCCGCTCTTCTTTTTATCTGGATCGCTTGCTTCTTGAGCCGAGGCTCTTGCGCCGGACACAATGGCCGCCGCGCCGGCGAGGAATGCGCCAGATGTGGCCAGAAATGACCGTCTCGGAAGTTTACGCTCGGTAACGATTTGATCGTCCGCAAGCGTCTGCAACGGCTCTTGATGAACTGTCTCTTTATCAGCCACGGTTTTTCTCCTTTTTGGATGAGTTCATTAAATCGGCTCGGATTTTATGGCTTGTCTAAATATATCATGTCTGCCGGACAGCGGCGCAGGCTGCCACTCGTCAACTGGGGCGTCTGATCTGCCGGGATGAGCACGGTCTGGGCCTGCGAACCCAGAAAGACACCCTGGAAATCGTTGGCCGCGGCGCGCGGAAACTGTAGTGAATAGCGCAAGCCAAGGTTGAGCGTAAGATTCGACTTCACTTTCCAATCATTCAGCACGAAAGCGTCGTAATTGGCCCACTGCAGTCGATGAAGCGAAAAAAGGCGTGGTTGTGATTGATCACTTGTCGATCGAGCTTTAGTGCGTAGCCGTCTCGCTCGTTTTCACCAGTCAAGAAGTTTTGATCGAAGACTTACTGTTTCTCATTGCAAAACAAGAACCCAGGGGTGGACGTCGGCCATTGCTATCATTGACAAGAAATTATGAAAACTTTCAATTTTAATTGCACCTGTGCCGTTGAATAGGCGGTTGGGGTGTGTTATAGATAGCAAAACAGCCGGGAGGAACTACGGGTAGAGTATGCTTTCCGGCAAAACGCGGGAGCGGGTGCCATCCCACCCGAAGGGGTTCTTGATGATTCGGCCTAACCACAACCGTTATGTTGTGAAGTCGGTGGTCCACGCGTCGCAGGTGCTGAACGCCTTCAACTTCAAGGGGGAAATCCTCCGCCTCAAAGACGTGGTCTTGCGAACTGGTTTTAACAAAGGGATGTGTTTCCGGCTGCTCTACAGCCTCCATTCGTGCGGTTTCATCGAAAAAGTGGGGGAAAACCAATACCGGCTGACCTCAGACCGCCGTCCCGGACGGCGCTACCGGATTGGCTATGCGGCGCAGGGGCAGGATTCCTCTTTTCCGCGTGAGGTCAGAACGGGATTGGTGAGAGCGGCGGAAAGCTCGCAGATTGAACTGATCGTGGTCAATAACCGCTACGATCCCAAGGTAGCGCTTCGCAACGCGGATCACTTGATCCGCGAGGAAGTCGATCTGGTGATTGAATTTCAGACTGACGAGCTGGCGGCCGCCGAAATCTCGCGCAAATATCTTGAAGCCAATATTCCCATAATCGCCATCGACATTCCTCACCCAGGCGCCACTTATTTCGGCGCCAATAACTATGAAGCCGGGCTTATCGGCGGACGCTATCTCGGCCGCTGGGCCCTCAAGCACTGGAACGGCGTGGTGGATGAAATCCTCATGATTGAGATTGCCCGCGCCGGGCCTGTGCCACAGGCGAGGATTCGCGGCATGATTGCCGGGATCAACGAGGCGCTGCCCACTACAGACCCGCCCCGCACCATTCACATCGATGGCGACGGCCAGTTCGGAACCACGCTCGAGCGCGTGCGCAAGCACCTGCGCGCTTCAAAAGCGGGCCTGACTCTGGTTGGAGCCGCGAACGATCCAAGCGCGCTGGGCGCTCTGCGCGCTTTCCAGGAGGCTGGCCGCGCCGCCGAATGCGCCATTGCCGGACAAAACGCGGAACCCGAAGGACGCGCCGAGCTGCGCGAGCCTCACACCCGCCTGATCGCTTCCGTCGCGTATTTCCCCGAGAAATACGGAATACACCTCTTGCGGCTTGCCGTCGACATCTTGGAGCGCAGACCCGCGCCCCCCGCATTGTTTATCAAACACCAGCTTATTACTCCGGATAACGTGGACCACTTCTATCCGAACGACGCTCTCGTGGCGCTCTCTGAATCAACGCCCGCTTGAAAAAACTCCACAGCTTACTTGCCAGGATTAACGAGCGCCTGGTAAACGGTGGCGCGGCTGAGTACCTCCATGTTGGGCATGGCAGGGCTCGAACCCATGCGCTGGATCATGCCGACAAAAACGATGTCATATTGCGGATCAACCCAGAACCACGTTCCCGCCGCGCCGTCCCAGAGGAATGTGCCTTTGCCCACCGGGTTATCGGCAAGGGCCGGATCGGTGAACACCGCCATGTCGTATCCATATCCAAAGCCGGGCCGGATGTGCTGGACGCCGATGCCGAATTGGCCGGTCATCAAATTGGCATGAAGGTGGTTTGAACTCATTAGTTTCACCGTCGGGGACGCGAGAATGCGAGCGCCGTCAAGCTCTCCGCCGTTGAGAAGCATTTGCGCGAACCGCAGATAATCGCTTGCGGTGGAGACCAAACCGCCGCCGCCCGATGGCAACGAGGGCGGCTTCGAGAAATCGATGTTGAGAGGTCCTGAGTAAGGAATCAACGCGCCGTCTTTGCTGACTCCGTAGAGCGTGGCCAGCCGGCTCCACTTATCCGCAGGGACATAGAAGCCCGTGTCTTTCATGCCGAGCGGTTCAAAAATGCGCTCGCGCATGAAGTCGGGCAGCGGCATGCCCGAAAGCTTCTGCACCAGGTAGCCCTGGATGTCGACCGACAGGCTGTAAACCCATTCGGTTCCGGGCTGGTAGAGCAATGGAATTTTGGCTAGCTTGTCGATCATTTCCTGCAGGCTCGAAGACTCCAGCACGTGCTGCTCCAAGTACATCTTGTCCACCGGATCGTTGGCAAAGAAGCCGTAGGTGAAGCCCGCGGTGTGGGTCATCAGTTCGCGCATCGTAGGCGGATGAACCGGGTCTTCGAGGATCATCTTACCGCTCCGGTCGTAGCCCGCGAAAACCTTGAGGTGGGCGAATTCGGGGATGTATTTGGCAATCGGGTCCTCGGGATTCCACTTGCCCTCTTCGTAGAGGATCATCATGGCCGTGCTGGTGATGGGCTTGCTCATGGAAAAGACGCGGAAGATCGTGTTATCCGTCATCGGCGTTCCCGTCGTCATATCTTTTTTGCCGAACGACTTAAATTCCACCACCTTGCCGTGGCGCGCGAGCGCGATGACGACGCCGGAAACATGTTTCCGGTCGACGACGCCCTGCATGGCGGCGTCGAGCCGCTCCAGCCGCTGCGAGGAGAAACCCTCGGCCTCGGGCGAAGCGGTTTCAATGTCTTGACTCTGGTTTCGCACCGCTTGGGCAATGCCGGGCATTGTCGCCCAGACGAGAGCCGCAGCCGCAAACATAATCAGCATTGAATGTAAGAATGCCTTGCTTTTCATGATCGTCTCCGTAGCCGCGGTGTAAGCCTTTTAACCCGGGTGATTCGTAGAAGCACGTAGCGGGGACCTCTAAGGTCCATAGCTCTTTTCTAAGACCGTGGGTGTGGCGCACACATCGCGCTTTTTGCGATGTGTGCGATCACCGGCAATTTTCCAGGCGCACGGTGCGATGTTAACCGTACCGGAAGAAACCACTTGAAAGCGGGTAGCCACGGCACGGTTTGTGTGCCGTGGGTCTTTTTTAAGGACGATACGAACCCACGGCATAAAGATCATGCCGTGGCTACCAGCTACCAGCATGAGTCCAAGCCACATTTGTGCTTTACAAACAAGAGAGAATCTTGCTTCATACGCGCAACCCGAACATGCTGTGCAGGACATCGTCAAAGAACTCACGGACGGCATCGGCAATAGTTCCTGGTGTGCGCTCCGCTTCTTTCCCTGTGTCAATATTAAAGTAGCGCATTGAAAAGTCCCCTGCGGCAGTAAAGTAAAGTTCGCGGAGCCTAATGCTTTGAGCCCACGGCAGCTCCGCAAGCCGGATGTATCTACTCTCCCCTTGGTCGAAGTGATTAAGCTCCAACGGCACGATCTTCGACGGGACGGGAAATTTCGAAAAGTTTCTGAAATACCGGAAGAGAAATCTCTGCGTGGCGCCTGTTAGCTGGTGACGGAACACGATGGAGAAGGCATTAGCATGCGGAATGAAACCTCTTTCGGAGAGGTTCTGGTACTTCTCGAAGTCAATCTCATTTTTATAATCATAGAATGAAATAGAAATCTGACCCAATTCGTCATCTAACAATTCGGCAGCCTTTTGAAACTCCAGGAAGACTTGACGGATACGGCTCTGCCATAGTTCCAGTTCTCTTGCTTCGCGCTTTCGAAGCACCTGTGCTTCCTTATCGCCCCACTTTGCTGCCCACTCAGCAAGCCGCTTTGTTTCCGCACGAATTCTGACGTATTCTGCGAATAAACCCGCAGAGCTAGTCTGGATTAACGCAACTAAGGGCTCATACATACCGACGTCGGCGAATGAAAGTGCGTCGTAGTATGCTGGGCGGTCCTCGCGGTGTATGTTCGAGATCGGATAACCCCTTTTCATCAAAATGAGATTCATAAGCAGGCGTGAAACTCGCCCATTCCCGTCCTTGAAAGGATGGATCGCGGCAAGCTCGTGATGCGCAATGGCAGCTACTATTATGGGATCTTTATCTATGTTTGCATTTATCCATGTAATTAGAACGTCCATCCGGGGTGGCACATCAAGCGGCTCAGGAGGCCGATGTTCCGACCCCGATATGATCACGCCGACATTTCGATACTCCCCAGGAGATAAATCCTTTTCACTTTTTGTGATTAGAGAATGGAGAGATCGGATATCTGCTTCTCTGATGGTGTCCTTCTTAGCTGCGAGGGTTTTCAAATAGTCGAAGGCTTGGCCCAGCTCACGGACTTCCACACTATCTTTCAAAGGCTTTCCACTAACATCGATGCCTTCCTTCAACACAAAAAGAGTTTCTTGAAGTGTTAACCTATTCCCTTCGATACCTGCACTGTGGTAAACATGCGATGCCCTAAAGTGCTCCTCCAATTTCGCCAATGAAACACTGTCCAGAGGGCCTTCCTCTCGAAACTCGGCTACACTCTTTGCAAAGGCTTGAAGTTGCTCCCTTAAATCTTCTCCAAATTCAATGTCTTCTAAGGCAATCATCGATGAGTACCTCCGTCCTCTGGCATTTTGTTGTCGAGTTTAGCACGGCCAAGCTTTCAGCAAGTAGCAAGCAAGCGCGGGTGGCGCATACATCGCGCAGTTTGCGATGTGTGCGGTCTGCTGTTGTAGAATGGCCGCATGCCTCGCCAGCATCACTATTATGGACTGAATCACGCGCATTTCATCACCGCCAGCACTTATCGCCGCGCTCGCCTCTTTGACTCCAACCGTTTCCGCTTCTGCTTTGTGCAAGCCCTCGCTGAGCTGCGTTCACAACAAAACTTTCGCCTCCTCGGGTGGGTGCTGATGCCGGAGCATTTTCACCTCCTCCTTTGGCCCTGCGAACAGGCGAATCCTTCCCAGATCGTTCAGAGCCTGAAGGAGCGCACCGCAAAATTTGCCCTGCTTCACCTGCGCCGCAATGCCGCCCATCCCTGGTGTGCGCAGATGCTGAAAAAACTCGCTTTGCCTACCACCGTTCATCGCCCATCAACCCATCGCGCCTGGCAAAGGCGCTTCTACGATCTCAATATCTGGAGCGAGAAAAAGCGGCAGGAAAAACTCAGTTACATGCACGGCAATCCAGTGAAACGCGGACTCGTTGCTTCCTCTGAACTCTGGCCCTGGTCGAGCTTCCGATTCTATTACCTCAACGACGCATCCCTCCTGAGAATGGACCCGCCCTCCTGACCCGCACACATCGCAAACTGCGCGATGTATGCGCCACCCGCGAGTCAAAACAGGTCAAATTTTGCCTCGGGAGGACGTTCCTGAGAGCCCAAATAGCTCGTTTTGACTGTGCGCGCAAGTCCCAGACAATCTTTTATTCTTCCGAAAGAATGGCCGGCCCTGCGCCTGCGCCGAACATCACGGACTTCGCCGCGCGGCTCAGGTTATTCGACCTCAACACGATGTTTGAGCTTGCAGCGCCGGAAACTTCAAGGAAAGCGGGCGTTCCGGTGGATGCCGAACATCCCCGCACAAACACGCCTTTCGCATCTTCTAGCGTCACCAGCGGAGCGCCCGAAGCCTTGCCAGAGAAGCCATCCAGCTCAACCGCCTCCACCATCTTGGCCGCAAGCGCCGGGCCGTGCGTGCTCTTGATATAAACGTTGTGGAATGCAAGCTCGCGGGCATTCTGGCAGGTGAATCTGCGCTGCGCTTCGATGCGAATATCATTGAAGACCACGCCGGAGATAGGCATCTCGCGCAACCCTGTAATCTGGCCCGCTGACCGCGCGCCGCGCGCAGTGATGTGAGCAAAGTGAAAATCGCGGAACTTCGGTGTGCCCTCGTCCACGGGCCGGGCTTCATCAGGATTGCCCTGCGAGTAAAAACAGGTGAGGGCGAACGGCTCGGGTACATCCTGCATCACGATGTTGGCGGCCGTGACGCCCTCGACCACGCCTCCGCGACCGCGCTGTGTCTTGATGCGAATGCCACGATCCATGCCCTGGAACACGCAGTTGGTAATGGTCACGTTGCGAACCCCGCCCGACATTTCGCTGCCGATGGAGACGCCGTGACCGCGCCCGGTAGTCAGATTGGTTATGGTAATGTTCTCGCAAGGCCTCCCCACCTGACGGCCGAGGGCGTCTTTGCCCGACTTGATGGCGATGCAATCATCGCCCACGTCAATGTGGCAATCCGAAATATGCACGTTGCGGCACGACTCGGGATCAATCCCGTCGGTGTTTGGGGACGGGACAGGGTTCAAGATGGTGAGTCCCGTAATCGTCACGCCGTCGCAAAACATTGGGTGCACGGTCCAAAAAGCCGAGTTGATCAGTGTCAGCCCTTCAATGAGGACGTTGCGGCAATTGAGCAAGGTCATCAGCCGTGGGCGTCCGTTGCTGATCTTCGCAACCTCGGCACGCCGCTCTTCTTCGGGCATGACGGGAACTGGCGCGCCCCTTTTGGGAAACATCAGCCATTGGCGCGTCCACCAAGCCTGCCCCTGGCCATCGATGATGCCCCGGCCGGTCAAGCTAACGTTTGTGAGGCCATCCCCATAAATCAATGCTGAGATCTCCTGGCTGCCGCCCGGCCAGGGACTTGGATAAACGGGATAGTCGACGGGGTCTTGGCTTCCGAGCAGAGTCGCGCCAGAACCCAGGTGCAAATCAACATTGCTTTTGAGCTTAATTGCGCCGGTCAGATACTTCCCTGCAGGCAGAAATACCGTTCCACCGCCCTTTTCAGCGCAGGCATCAATCGCCGCCTGGATCGCTTGGGTATCCATTTTCTTGCCGTCGGCTCTGGCTCCGTAGGCTAAGACATTGAAAACAGTGTCTTGTGTCACGGCACCCCGGCTTGACGCTGGCAAACCCCTATTGGCGGCCAACCCAGCGGCTCCCGCATTGAAAAGGAAATGGCGTCTCAGCATATTTATTCCTCCTCCAACCTGCCTTACAACTGTAGCGGCGGCAAGCAGCAGTGTTCCAAGTAACTAGTAAAAAGTCACTTAGCGCCACGCCGGGCTTGGCGTTAAAATCTTGCGAGTCACAAAACAGCGAGTAAATTACTGCGTTCATTTCATTGTTGTCAAGATATCCAAATCGGTTTGTAATTTAATCTTGCATTTGTGAAACTTTTGCAATATAAAGAACTCTAACTGCCCGGCCATATCGGCGCGACCTGTATGGACCTCCATTTTTCTGGATGCAATCCATTGTCCCGTGGCTGGCCGCTATTTGAGTTGTAACGACGGTCTCCGGCTGCCAGTCCTTATACTAGTAGCGGCGCCCAAATCCTGTAAGGGGCTGCCGCCACGGAATTAAACGCTGCCGACTTATGGCGCTCTATATTGATAGTATTCTTATCTTGAAAGGAAGGTAGTTCATGGAAAGGCTTATCAAGAAGAAGGGACATGAAAAGTTTGCGCAGATTGTTGCTCCAGGCGCGATGCGTTTTCTGGATTTCGCGCGGCTGCAACTCGAAAAGGGCGAGCGACATTCCCTGGAAACCGGATCCCGCGAAGCCGTGCTGGATATCTTCGGCGGCAAAGTATCGGTAACGGTAGAACATCCGGGCGGCAAGGCATCTTATAGCGGCGCGGGCGAGCGCGCGGACGTTTTCTCCGGCGCTCCGGCGATGATCTATATCCCGCCCAAATCGCGCTACGAAGTCGTTGCGGACACGAAGGCGGACGTGGGCATCTTCACCGCCGCTTCGCGCGCAACCATTCCTCCGGCTCTTTTGCAAGGAAAGGACGTGGTTACGAAGCAGGTGGGACGCGACAATTGGATGCGCACCGTGCATTCGGCGCTAGGCGACAACTTAGCGGCCGACAGCCTGCTCGCGGGCGAGACGCTCAACCCGCCTGGAAATTGGTCCAGTTATCCGCCGCATAAGCATGACCAATCGAAACCACCCAATGAGGCCGTGCTCGAGGAAATCTACTTTTTCCGCGTCAAGCCGTCGCAGGGCTACGGATTCATCTGGACTTATACAGCGCCGGGCGACCCGAGTCCCTTCTCCAATGTTTTTGTGATTGAGGACGGAGACACAGTCCTGCTGCCGAAGGGATATCATCCTACTGTCGCCGCGCCGGGCTATGAGCTTCACTATGCGTGGGTGCTGGCGGGCGAAGAGCGCCGGTATGGCGCGTGGGCCGACGACCCGCGTCACGCTTGGGTGAAGAATTAAGATTACCCGCGCGTGCTGTAGCGGCGGCCTCTGGCCGCTGACACGTCCCCTGTCATTCTGAGCGTAGCGAAGAATCCGCTTTTCCGGGACCAGTCAGAAGCAGGTCCTTCGCTCCACTCAGGATGACAATCGCTGCTTTACGGCCAGAGGCCGCCGCTATAAAAACAACCCGGAAGGAACTTTAGCCAGTGACAACCAGCGCGTCATCTTATATGAATGCTTCTGAAACGGCGCCGCCGCTCGCGGAGGCGCAATCGCTTGCAGCAGAAATCGGGCGGCTGAGTGGCGTTGAAGTTTATCCACTGTCTATCACTGCAATTCAGCACTCGCTTCTTTTCCTCGGGCGTCGTGATGGCAAGAAATTCCTCGGCGCGCTCTCGGCGGACCCAAGCGTGAGCGGCCGATTCTCTGGCCAGAAAAGGTCTGTCACCCTCGACAACAAACCCTTCACGTTGACGCTTGCGGAGACATCGGCATCAACCGCAGGCGCATTAAGAGCACTCGCGCCTTTCCTCGCCGCGCGCCCGCTGGGCCTGCAAAAATCGGTAGGCTGTGGCGACCGGCTGGGTCTCGCCACGCCGGGCCACGTTCGCGCGGTTCGCGGCTCCGGCATTGCGCCCATTTTTGCGCAACAATCGATGCGCGAGAACGCGCGCACCGGCCGCACTCCGCAGGAGGTCATGGACGACGCCATGTGGGGCGTGTTTCAGGAAGGCTGGCGCGAAGGTTTCGGCGCCGATGCCGACCATCTGAAGACCACCGCCGACGTGGATATCTGCGCAGCCGCCGGATACACCTTTTATACCGTCGATCCCGGCGAATATGTGGATAACTCCGCGAACACAGATTCTGAAGCAATGCTTCGGCAGAAAGTCGAAGGACTGCCTTGGAATGTGCTCGAAGGCTCGGCGCGCGACTTGCAGAATCAGCTTGCGGCTAAACCCCTCGACCTTGGCGCATTCAAGCTGACCATAACGCAGGAAGAACTCTTGCGCGCGGCGGCCAAATACGGGCGCGCCGTGGCTCACACCGTCAAGATGTACAGACACTTGCAGGCAGTGATGAATCACCGGCCGTTTGAGCTGGAGATGAGCGTCGATGAGACTGAGACCATCAGCACGCTGGCCGAGCACGTCTACATCGCTCACGAGCTTAAGCGTCTGGGCGTGACCGTAGTGAGCCTCGCGCCGCGCTATGTGGGCGACTTTGAGAAGGGCGTCGATTACATCGGCGACCTGAGAAAATTTGAAGAGTCTTTCGCCCGTCATCTGGACGTTTCCAAAACCTTCGGTCCCTACAAGCTGAGCCTTCATTCAGGTTCAGACAAATTCAGTATTTATCCGATCGCCGCCCGAGTGGCGGGTGACTTGGTCCATCTCAAAACCGCCGGCACGAGTTATCTGGAGGCGCTGCGGGCCATCGCCGTGCTCAACCCGAAACTGTTCCGCGAAATCGTTCCCTTCGCCATCGAACGCTACTCCACCGACCGCGCCAGCTATCATGTTTCCGCTGACGCCACAAAAATGCCTGCCATCCGCTCGCTGCGCGACGATCAGCTCACCGCGCTGCTTGACGATTTCCATGCGCGCGAGGTGTTGCACGTCACGTTTGGCTCTGTTATCAACGATTCGCGCTTCCGCGAGCCATTCTTTGCGACCTTGCGCGGCAAAGAGGAAACTTACTACCAAATCATCGAGCGCCACTTTAATAAGCACCTAGCGCCTTTCCGGAAAACATCCGCCGCCCGCGACTCGGCAGGGAACTAGATTTTGCTTCGGATGAGACTAGCCCGCGAAGCGGGCGCAAGAATGTAGCCAGGGCGTAAGCCCTGGGAATATGTAGCCAATGAGGGTCTCCAAGCCCCGAAGGGGCGAAAGAGAAAAGCTCTGCCGCCCCTTCCGGGGCTAGGCGGCGCAGGATTTACACTTCATTCCCAGGCTTACGCCCTGGGCTATTCTCTAGCGGCCCTTCGGGCCTCAATCCAAGGCGCGTAACGCCGGAAGCTGTTCGGACGCAGTAGGCGCGACTGACACGGCAAAAGGATCGGAATGGACCTCAAGCAACTCACGAAGATGTACGATTTCACCGGCCGCACGGCGGTAATGACCGGAGGCACCGGCGTGCTGGGCGCGGCGGTGGTGCGGGCGCTTGCCGGTTGCGGCGCGAATGTGGCCGTGCTGGCGCGAAACCAAGCCAAGGGTGATGCGC
This sequence comes from Terriglobia bacterium, assembly GCA_035945615.1. Taxonomy (GTDB): domain Bacteria; phylum Acidobacteriota; class Terriglobia; order UBA7540; family UBA7540; genus RH2-MAG17b. The sequence goes on along the minus strand of DASZAA010000100.1, from coordinate 1,245 downwards.
TGGTTGCATCCGCGCCTGGACCGGGCAAGGCCATCATTGTGCCGGGAGACGTTCTCGACCGCGCTTCCATCGAGCAAGCCGCCGAGAGCGTGAAGGCGCAATTTGGGCGGATCGATTGCCTGATCAACGGCGCCGGAGGCAACCATCCGCAGGCCACCACTAAGCCTGACTTGTCTTTCTTCAATCTTCCCGAAGAGGCGCTCCGGTTTGCCATCGATTTAAATATTCTGGGCACGATCTTGCCCTGCCAGGTATTCGGCAAGCTGATGGCCGAGCAAAAAGAGGGCGTGATTTTGAACTTCTCCTCCATGAGCAGTTATCGACCCATGACGCGCGTAGTGGGCTATTCGGCGGCGAAAGCAGGGGTAAATAATTTCACTTACTGGCTGGCCGTCCATCTTGCCCAGGAATACTCACCCTCTATCCGGGTGAACGCCATTGCGCCCGGCTTTTTCCTCACCGAGCAGAACCGTTACCTGCTCACCGAAAAGGAAACCGGAAAGCTCACTGCGCGCGGACAGAGCATTATCAACCACACGCCCATGGGCCGGTTCGGCGAGCCCGAGGATTTGCTTGGCGCTATCCTGTGGCTGCTGTCGCCAGCTTCGGCTTTTGTTACAGGCACAGTAGTTCCGGTGGATGGCGGCTTCTCCGCTTTTTCCGGTGTGTAGCGCGGCTGTAGCGGCGGCCTCTGGCCGCCGGCCTTTACTACAGAGGATCGCGTATTATCGTGACGACCGGTGGTCGTAGCGCCGCCGTCTCGGCGGCTGTTTTGGCAAGCCGGCAAAGCCTGCCCTGAGCGCAGCGAAGGGATGCCGGCGCTACGACCTTTGACCTTCCGATCATTTTCCGCATTGTTCATCCGCAATCGTGTAGAATTGTGGCGCGGCGGGGGTTTGCGTCGCCGCACTTTCAACGTCATCACCTAGCGGAGTCAATCCATGCCCAACTGGACAAGGCGCGATTTTCTGAAAACTGGCATCGCGGCCTCAGCAAGCGCAAACACGATCCTGCCTGGAATGAGCGGCACTCTCCTCGATCAAGGACAGGAAACGGCCGCCTCTGCGGGTCAGCCTGCCGCTGCAAGCTCCGCCAGAGAACGCCTGCTTCTCGATTTCGGATGGCATTTCCACTTGGGCCACGCGGACGACCCCGCGCTCGACTTTGGTTTTGCCCGCGACCGCGAATACGCCAAAACAGGGTCGTGCTTTATGTGGCAAGTGGGCCGGAGCGGTGAATTCGCGG
>DASZAA010000099.1:0-6268 GCA_035945615.1 Terriglobia bacterium | reverse complement strand
GGAAACACTGCTCGGTCAGAAACTCGGCGGCGCGGAGTCGCCGTTACTGGTTTCGGTGCGCTCGGGCGCCAAATTCTCTATGCCGGGCATGATGGATACGATCTTAAACCTGGGCATGAACGACACCGTCGTCGAAGCCCTCGCGCGCAAAGCAAGGAATGCCCGCTTCGCCCGCGACAGCTACCGGCGATTTATTCAGATGTTCGGCAATGTGGTGCAGGAATTTCCCAAGGAAGAGTTCGAGCACATTTTTGACGGCCAGAAGAAAAAGCGCGGTTTTAAGCTTGACACCGAGCTGACCGCCGAAGACCTTCAGGCGATTATCGACGGATACAAGAAACTGGTGCGCAAAAAGACGGGTAGGGAGTTTCCGCAAGACCCACGCGTGCAGCTTGAGATGGCCATCGAAGCCGTATTTCGCTCCTGGTATAACCCCCGCGCGGGCACATACCGGCGGCTGAATAAGATCCCCGACGATATAGGAACTGCCTGCAACGTGCAGGCGATGGTGTTCGGCAACATGGGCGAGACTTCCGGCACGGGCGTCGGCTTCACGCGCAATCCGGCCACGGGCGAGAAGCAGTTTTACGGCGAATTTCTGATGAACGCGCAAGGCGAGGATGTAGTAGCGGGCGTACGAACGCCGTTGCCAATTGCCGAGCTTGAAAGCGTTATGCCGCCGGTCTACGCCCAACTGCGCGAAATCACATCACGTCTTGAACAGCATTACCGTGACGTGCAGGATTTTGAGTTCACTATTCAGGAAGGCAAGCTTTACATGCTGCAAACGCGCAATGGCAAACGCACAGGAAACGCCGCCGTGCGCATTGCGGTAGACTTGGTCAACGAGGGTTTGCTCACCCCTGAAGAGGCGCTGATGCGCGTGGAGCCGGAGCAGCTCAATCAGTTGCTTCATCCTGTGCTTGATGAAAAGAAGCCTTTACATTTGATTGCAAAAGGCTTGCCAGCATCGCCAGGAGCCGCGGTCGGGCGCGTAGTGTTCACCGCTGACGACGCAGTGACGCAAGGCAAGTCGGGCCCCGTGATTCTGGTGCGCGCCGAAACAGTTCCGGACGACATTCACGGCATGGAAGTGGCGGCAGGCATCCTCACTTCACGCGGCGGTATGACCTCGCACGCAGCCGTGGTGACGCGAGGCATGGGGAAGTGCTGCGTGGCGGGATGTTCGGAAGCCGACGTAGACGAAAAAAGGAAGATTCTTAAAATCGGCAAGCATGTGATCGAAGAAGGCGACTGGATTTCGCTTGACGGGTCAACGGGGCGAGTGATGCTCGGCAAAGCCGAGACTGTGGACCCGGACCCGAATAGCGGATTCTTTGCCACCTTCATGAAGTGGGCGGACGGGCACCGCAAGATGGGCGTTCGTGCCAATGCGGATATCCCGCGCGACGCAGCCGTTGCGCACGCTTTTGGAGCCGCAGGCATCGGCCTCTGCCGCACCGAGCATATGTTCTTCGCCGCCGACCGCCTGCCGCACGTGCAGGCCATGATTATGGCCTGCAAGGAGACGGCGGACCCCAAAGAAGCGGCGCGTTACGAGAAGGAGCGCCGGGCGGCGCTTGCCAAGCTCCTGCCCATGCAACGCAAAGATTTTGCCGGCCTATTTAAGGCCATGAATGGATTCCCGGTTACGATCCGCACGCTCGATCCACCACTGCATGAGTTTTTGCCCAAGCGCGAGCAACTGATGGTCGAAATCGCAACTCTCGAAGCGCAGCATAAGAAAGGCGCTAAGCTTAGCCAGCTCAAGAAAATGTTGGAAGTTGTTGAAGGGCTACATGAATTCAATCCTATGCTGGGGCTAAGGGGCTGTCGGCTAGGTATTCTCTATCCCGAAATTACGGAGATGCAGGCGCGCGCCATCTTTGAGGCGGCGTGCGAATGCAAGAAAAAAGGTATTGAAGCAAAACCTGAGGTTATGATTCCACTCGTCGGAGAGGTCAAGGAGTTAACGGCGCAGAAGGAGATCGTTAATCGGGTAGCTAAGGAGGTGTTTGGCAAGAAAGGCGTTGAAGTAGAATATCTACTCGGAACCATGATCGAGCTGCCGGCGGCGGCGCTCTCGGCGGGCGAAATCGCGCGTGAAGCCGAATTTTTCAGCTTCGGCACCAACGACCTGACGCAGACAACCTTTGGCCTTTCGCGCGACGACTGCGGCAAGATCATTGCGGCCTACACCAAGCTGAAAATCTGGCCTGCAGATCCGTTTGCCGTGCTTGACCCAAAGCGCGTGGGGCGGCTGCTTAAAATCGGGACTTCAGAAGGGCGCGAGACGCGGCCCAAGCTGAAGGTGGGCATCTGCGGCGAGCACGGAGGAGATCCGGCTTCGATTGACGTATGCGCCGAAGCGGGACTCGATTACGTCAGTTGCTCGCCGTATCGCGTGCCTATCGCGCGGCTCGCGGCGGCGCAGGCGGCGATTCGCCGGACTAAGCCCAAAGCGGCTACGGCATGAAAGTCAGGGGCAGGGTCAAGGATGAGCCGGATCATCAAGGGTGGCTGTGTTGCTAATGAGCGTTAGCGACCTGGCCCGGTTCGTGGAGGCGCTGCGCTAGGCGGCCCAATGAGGATTAGCCACGACCAATTGTTTCCTGATTGACTTCGGGTCTTCGTCCTGAGCAAAAGCCCACGGTCAGGAAGGCACGGACCGTGGCTAACGTAGCTTCCGCGTCCTTAGCCCTTGTCTTTTATCCATTGACCCAAAGCATATCGGCATGTCGGCGCGCCGACAATTCAAGTATTCCATGAAATATGATTTCCGCTATTTTCATGCCGGCAAATCGCCTGAGGCACTCGCGCGGTTCGGCCTGCTTGGCTGGCCTACATGGCCCGTTTGGCCCTTTTGGCTTGTTGGGCTGGCCCTGATCCTTCCTCTTTCCGGGTGCTCGCACCGTATGGCGCCGCCCCGGCCCTACCTGGCTTTGGTCGCCGATAAGGGTTCGCAGAATGTGGCTGTATTCAACTTGGCCCGCTTCGATATCGCCAAACTGATTCCGCTGGGATTTGCTCCTGCGCGGCTTGTGTTCCGTCCGCTGAGCCGCGAGGTCTACGCGGCCTCGGACATGGGCGAAATTGCAGTTATTCGCTTTCCCGATCTTGCTGTAGTTAGGAGCGGCCAATATGGACATGGACCGAACGAGATCGTTTTTCCGCCGGACGGGCAAGCGGCGTTTCTCCTCGAAGGCGATGGCCGCGCCATAGTTAAGGTCGATTGCACTTCCGGCCGCGCAGAGAGCACATTCGGCCTGCCAGCATCAACTTCAACCATTGCTTTAACCCCTGACGGCAAAACTTTGCTTGCCCTAGACGACGCTGATGGGAAGTTGTTCTTTCTCGACGCCGCAAGCGGAAAATCGCTAGGCTCGATCGAGACGGGCAAAGGCGGAGCCTCGCTCATAATTCTTCCGAATGGTGAGAAGGCGTTCATTGGGGTGACTGGAAGCAATGAAGTTGTGGCGGTTGACGTTGTGAACCGGCAGATTCTCTCGCGGATTGAGGTGGGCTCGCCTCCCAGCCTCCTGGCGCTGAAACCCGACGGCGGAGAGATTTTCGCTCTTAGCGCCGCCGATTCCACTCTGACGATCCTCGATGCCTTTCACGATAGCGTCGAGCAGAGCATGACCGCCGGCGCGAATCCGGTTGCGGCTGTCTTCAGCAGGGATTCGCGCTTGCTCTTTATTGCCAACCAAAACGACGGGACAGTAACGGAGATGGACGTGGCCACTCGCGGGGTAAAGTCGCTCATTCATACGGGCATGAAGCCCGTCTCCCTGGCGCTAACGCCCGACGAAAGGTTTTTGGCGGTAACGGATACGGCGAACGAGAGCGTTTCTGTAGTGCGGACAGCGACTGGGGATTTGATAACCACCAAGCCCGCCGGACAGGACCCGGTAGACGTGGTCATTCCAGGTTGGGAGAAAAAATAGCGGTTCGGTTGCAGCGCGGACCTGCGTTTGTCAGAATCCGTGGCTTTTGTGCGATACCTGCGGGTTGTCGTGAGAAACGGGAGAGAAGCCGCAGACTGCAAAAGCGGCAGTCTGCGCTACGGTTACGGCTTCAACCGGCGACGAGACGCCGCCGCTACAATTACCCGCATCACTGGGCCGGCTTGGCAAACTTCGCTGCATCGATGGGGACATTGTATTTAATCGTTTGATAGGTAGTCACGAGATCGCCCACGCCGGGCACAGTCAACTTGAGTGTGTAAGGCAGCTTTACCCCGTCGCCGATGTCGCGATAATTGGAGAACTCTATTGTAATTTCGCTTGGTCCTTGAGATGTATCGCCCGTGAACACCATCTTGGCAGGGAGAAACGTCTGAGTGTCGTAGTACCGCGTGGCTGGATCGCCTTGGGCAGGCGTGAGCTTCACCACCCAGCAGTCTCGTCCCTCCACTTTGTCCGTGCCGGTCACTTCGGCTTTCGGATACAAATCCTTCCAGCGTAAAGCGCCTCTGAACGTGGCTTCGATCCGGGCGTCTGCAAGCCGGTTGCCCGTGAGCTCGCTTGTGCCCTGTTGGGGATCGGCGCGCCAGGCGGTTTTGCCATCGTATCCATGCCCCACCGTGCCATATCCCTCAAAATCAGTCGTTATTGCGAACTTGTCCGGCGCCTGCGCGTAGGTCGTTGTATTGCCTGAGGAGTTGTAAGCGACGACCTCCGTCGTGCCCGTCATGACGACACTAGTCAGAGACTCGATCGCCGCGCGTCCGCCCAAAGCTTCGATGGATTTATTCATGATCTGCTCAACGGTAGGAGGCGGCGCCGGCGTTTGTTGGGCATAGCCAACCGACGCACACAAGAGAATAAGTGCCGCAAGTTTCAGATTCATAAGTTTCTCCTTGCTCAAAGGCTTTGAAGAAAGTAACAACCCATTGCCAAAAGGTCAAGGCTATAACCGAAGAGCTTCGTTGCTTTGTTGGGTCGCAAGTCACGATTTGCAAAACTGATGACACAAAGGGAGGGGAAAGGGCTAAGCTTCTCCGCCAGCAGACTCAGTAGCCACAAGTGTTTTCCCGTTTTCACTGCCTTACGACGTGGGCGCGACCGTCGTCATCCAAAGGCAGCAGCGTCGCCTCAAATCGGTCTTCTCTGTAAGACGTTAATCCATACGTGGCCATCCTTTTCGTTGTGCATGATGATGCGCACCATTGTCTTGCCATCATGCAACTGGTAGGTATGGTCATTTAGAAGCCTAATCAGCTTGCTGACGAAGTCCTCAATAAGCGAGAAATCGTAGGTACGTACTTTGGGCTTGGCATAGAGTTCGAACGTTCCCGTGTGGAGCAAGCTGCCGAAAAAGTTGTACATCTTCGTTAGTTCAGATTTCGTCAGCGCGTCTACGACTTCGTGTTGAACAAACGTCCCGTCCTCTCCTTTCTCGCTTCGCACCGGAAATGGAAAGAACTCCGGCTTGAGTTTTTCAAACCTCGTCATTATCGCGTCGGCGTTCCACATCCTCTGTAGAACCTTAGTCTGTGGAACATCGGTGTGAATGGCGATGCACCCAATTGCAAGCAGCTCGCAGCAGACGCGAAGCTGAAGAAGGCAGAATTCTGCGGCGAGACGGTTGTCCAAATAGTGTTGTTGCGCTTTGACCATTGTAAGGGTGCGCAATACGGCCTCGATCCGCCATTTGATGTATTCCATCAACCGGCAATACAGAACTCCGTTTGGGTGTGAGTCCATGGACAAGCTCGGTATGCGAGAAAAAATGAGTGCTTGAACAGCTTCCGGAAAGCCAAGCCCGACTTAGTCATTTTTGAGGGCGGCTTGGCGTGAAATCTTCCGTGGTAGGGCCGCGTGCTTGCAGCCGGTAAGCTTGTGGGCTTGCGCCGAATTCGGCGCGGAAGGCGTGATTGAAATTTGAGATGTCGCCGAACCCTATATCAAGCGCCACGTCCAGCACGGCGCTGGCGCCGGTCTTGAGGCGCAGCGCCGCTTCGCGCAGGCGCGCGCGCAAAATGTACTGGTGCGGCGTTACCTTAGTAACCTGCTTGAAGACGCGCAGAAAGTGAAACTCGCTCATCTTTGCTGTGGAGGCCAGCCGCCCGAGCGGCAATGGCTCCTTAAGATTCGCTTCGATCAAACGAAGTGTGGCGGAAATTCGCCTTAGGTCCGCGGCCGTCGGCGCGCGGCCCGCTTGCGTGCCCCTGCCCAGCACTTCGAGCACAGCCCCGGCCATGCCATGCGCCATCTCTTCCAAAGGCGCCTGTTCCGGCGCCAGAGCCGTAAGCCGCGCCTCGACG
>DASZAA010000098.1:0-5387 GCA_035945615.1 Terriglobia bacterium | reverse complement strand
GATGAAGCCCATGCCGCCGAAGAACTGGTTGATGTCAAATTCCACGGCCTGGGCCAAGCTGAGGTTGTCACCGTAAAAAGAAACGTCATAGGTGAAATCGTGCAGGGACGGGACGATCGTGCCATTGGAGTCGGGCATGCCCTGCGAAGACATCTGACCGATCAGATGGTTATTGAACAGCGCGTCGGAGTAGGGAACATTGCCTCCCACATTGAATTCGGCAGCGTCGCCGCTCAGGGAAGGAGAATTGACTCCCTGCGTCATTGAGAACGAAATGCCGTCGCAGGGCGAGGGAGAGCAGTCGGTAAAGTTGGGCGGACCCTGTCCATACTGAGACCATCCGCCGGAACGCTGCAGATTGGAGAATGAAGGTTCTGCGGGTGCGTTGTTGGCTCCGCTGCTTGTTCCGCTGCTTCCTCCACTGGTTCCGCCGCTTGGACTCGATGTCGAGTTATTCGCAACTGCGATCTGCAGCGGTTTTTGCTGGGAATGTCCGTTCGCATCGGAAACGGAGACAGAGAACTTGAAATTTCCTGAAGCGGTAGGCGTTCCGGAGAACGCGCCGGAAGTCTCGGCAAGCTGCACGCCGTTGGGCAGATTACCGGAGGCGACAGAAAATGTATAAGGCGAAGTTCCGCCCGTCACGGTGAGGGCGGCTTTATAACTCGCGCCCACGGTAGCTTGCGGCAGTGAGCCAGAGACGTTAAGAACAGAATCGGAAGCTTGCATATTGTTCACCGCCGATGGGCTCCCGCACCCGGCGAGCAACCCGACCGTCGACAGGACGCAAAGCACAGACCAACGAGGAAAAAGGATCAGGTGTGCGCAGGCATTCTGCGCACGGGACGATAAACGGGAAAACATACCGCTACCTCTCGAAAATGGGGATGTAAGGAAACTCCCGAGGAGAATCCTGGTCTTAAGGGTCTTGAATGGAACTATCCACCCTGTGAGGAGCCGACCAGAGAACCAATGGCCAGAGCAGCGACCGCGACTTGCGGGTGCTCAATTTGGGACTACCCGACCTACACACAGAAGGAGCGCCCACGCCGCACTGCATTGCATGATTGAAACGCTTAGGCTGCAGGCGGCTATAGGGCAGTGCTGCTAGTAACGCTTCCAGAAATTATAGCGAGAATACAGACATTTTGGAATTCGGAGTGGCGGGTATTTCACGATATGAGTTCGTTCAGACAGAGCCGCAACCTCAGCCGATGTACGAGGCCCGGACTGATTCTCGGCTTGAAACTGCTTGAGCCCGACAGGCAGAGCTCCGCAAGCGCCGCAACCGCGAACAACCGTAGGTCATTTTCCTTCAACTAATTATCCGGGTGCGTGCTGTCACCTGTGTCAAAATTCTACCTACCTACAGTGTTTCAATTCGAGGCCAGCGTAGGTTGACAACAACTGGGAGGAACCGTCATGCGTGTGATCTCCTTTTTGCGTTTGTTGCTCGTTGCGCTCGTTCTACTAGTGGCTTCCGTGGCGGCGTTTAGCCAGGTAGCAATCTCAGTGTCGTTTGGACCACCCCCTCTCCCTGTGTATGAGCAGCCGGTGTGTCCGGGCGATGGTTACATCTGGGTGCCCGGATATTGGGCATGGGATGACGACTATGGCGACTACTATTGGGTGCCCGGGACGTGGGTCGAGGCTCCCGAGGTTGGGTATCTGTGGACTCCGCCGTGGTGGGGATGGGAGAACGGTGCCTACCTTTTTCACGCGGGCTGGTGGGGGCCCGAGGTCGGCTACTACGGCGGTATTGATTACGGCTACGGCTACTTTGGGGAAGGCTATGCAGGAGGGCGCTGGGAAGGCGGTCGATTCTTCTATAACCGCAGCGTCACCAATATTAATGTCGTGAACGTTCGCAATGTCTATAACGAACGTGTGAATGTACGGGAGAACCGTGTCAGCTATAACGGTGGTCCCGGCGGCGTTCAAGCGCGCCCACGCCCGCAAGACGAGGCAGCAGCCCGCGGACGACACATGGGGCCGGTGGCTGCGCAAACGGAACATTTGCGAGAGGCGCGAGGCAATCCAGAGTTGCGTGCTTCGACCAATCACGGCCGGCCGCCGATTGCCGCGACAGCCAGGGCTGGGGAATTTCGAGGAGGAGCCGCAGTTCCCGCACGCGCGGCGGGAGGAGAGTATCATCCCCCGGCAAATCGCGGCGGTGGACGAGCACCTGCGGCTGACCGGCCGCCTGCTGCCGAGCGACCTAGTGGCGGCGGGGGACATTCGTATGGCCACGCCAAAGATCTTCCGCCCATCCAGCGGCCATCTGCTCCAAACACCGGCAATGCGAACCTCGATCGGAAGTATCAGCAGCAGCAGGAGAAGATGTACAACAAGCAGAACCAAGAGCGGCAGAAACTGACGCAGCAGCAAAACCGAGAACATGAGCGGATGCCGAATCCACCGCCGCCGAGACAACAACAGATGGAGCAACGTCACCAGCAACAAACCAATCAAATGCTGCAGAGGCAGGAGCAACAACAGCAGAGAATGATGCAACGGCAGGCGCCGCCGCCCGAGCGAAAAAGGTAGGCGACAAACGTAGTCGGTTGGCCGCGGAGGCCGCACGCTGAGTGGGGCCTCCGCGCCGGCGCGCTTTCGGCCTGGTGGAGCGCCGACGCATGGACGGAAGGTCGACGTTCCCAAGCAGAAGATCACTTCAGCAAAGTAATGGTAACCTGACGCCCGTCGATATATACATTTCCGTCAATTCCGCGCTCAAACACCAATGTTGTCGGAGCCTCTGTTTCTGGAAGTTCGTAAGCTTCCACCCAATAGGCAAAATAGAAGCCTACCTCCGGCCCGAATCCTTCCTCGTTATTAGAAAGTACGCGAGTTACCACTGCCTGTCGATCTGGTGAAGGGTTGTCGGCTAGCACGTTGAACTGGAAACGTTGCCCTACCTTAATTTCAGATTGCATTTGAAACTCCGTGATTAGCTTTGTCACCAGTGGAGCAGTATAGCCGTGGAGACCGCGGCGACAGCACTCATTGACTCACACCGTTGAGAGATTTCGTTCAGAGGCCAGATGGGCGCAAAATTTGCAGAGAAAAAAGCGCAGATCTGCGGCTGTTCTCTGGAATTAGTTGGTGCGAAAGGGGGGACTCGAACCCCCACGGTTTTACCCGCCAGATCCTAAGTCTGGTGCGTCTGCCAATTCCGCCACTTTCGCAGGGCTTGGAGAGATAGTTTACCGTTTTTGGTTCGGCGGACCAAGCTTGCTGGAGGGCACAGCTGTACCCATGCACTGGCTTACCAGCGGAGGAGAACAAAACAGAGGGCAACAAAAATTCCGCGGCCAATCGAGCACGGCCATGCGCGAGAAAAGCCGACAGCGTCTGCTGAGACGAAGCTGACTTACTGCACTTCGTTCAGCTTCTGATAAATCAGCAGCGCCAGGAACGCGAGCAGAAAGACTCCTGAGCCGATGCTGAAGACGCGCATCGGAAGGGTGAGCCTGCTGACCTTGGTCAACAACTCTGTCTGCTCTTCCTGCATGTGTGAATTGGCTTCGTCCAGAAAAAGTTGATCATCCTCGTGCATGGTGAGCGTGCTCTTGTAGATGAGGAGAATGATCAACCCAACGGCGAAGAGTCCGAACAGACCTCCCACGATTTCAATCGGCGTCATAAGCCACCTCGGCAAGTCGACCCAACGGCTTTCCGCCGCATTGGATGCAAGGTGCGCGCTCCCGCAACCAATCCCGGGGAAGGCCTTAACGCCACGATTATAGCCCTGTTGGCAAGTTGCGGAGAAAATAAACCGTGTTGTGCAAAACGGGATTGAAAACGCGACCCTGGGTCCATTTTGGGCATCCAATGAATAAGCTCGTGAAACATCGGTCAAAGCGTTTTGGAGCGAAGGCAGCTGTATTTGGTATAATCGAACAGCTTTAAAGCCAAGGAGATACGAATGGCCACCACAACCGTCCCTGAAGTGAAGAAAGCCGCACCCATCACCCTGACCGCGAACGCGGTTGCCAAGGTCAAGGAGATCATGGCTCAACAGACGCCGGTGCCTGCCGGCTTGCGAGTTGGAGTTGTGGGCGGCGGATGCTCCGGTTTTTCCTATTCGATGCAGTTCGAGAACGGCGCCGGAATGATGGACAAGACGTTCGACATGGATGGCCTGAAGGTTTTTGTCGACGCGACCTCCGTGATGTATCTCAATGGCTGCATCGTGGATTACGTGGAGACGCTCGAAGGCGCCGGGTTCAAATTCGAAAACCCGAATGTGAAGAGCACCTGCGGCTGCGGATCGTCGTTCAGCGTGTAAAGCAGCAATGAGCGATGAGCAGTGAGCGGTGAGCAAAAGCGAATCGCTTGAACTGAGCACAAGAATTCATGATTGGAAGCGGCCTATCCTGACGGATGGGCCGTTGCTTTTCGTAAGGGAAAATTGATTATTGCTGTGGTGGCGGATTCTGCTGCGGTGGCGGATTTTGTGGCGGCGGCTGGTTCGTGTTGCTGAGGCCTCCGCCTGCCGGCGATTGCGTCCCCGAATTCCCGAAACTATTCCCAAAGCTGTTTCCGAAATTGTTACCGAAGCCGCTGCTGTTCCCGTTCGGTCCGTTCTGCCCATTCTGCCCGTTGACCTGCCCGTTCAGATTCTGTTGGGAACCCATCATCTGGATCGAAGGTTGGTACGGCGTCGTGATCAGGAAGCCTTGGTCGAAGGTCGGATCGTAAACAAACTGCCACTGGTCATATTTTTTCTTGTGGTCGTACTCGCGAATCGTCGTGTCTTTGCTGATGCTGGCGACGCCGACAATGGGTGCGCCCCCAAATTGAGCATTCGATCCCGAGGTTCCGCTGGCGGAGTTGGCGGCGCCGGTGTTGCTCCCCGCGGCATTCGAAGCGGTCGCATCCGTGGAAGAATCGGCGTTTTGGGCCTGGCTGGGATTGGTGCCGATAGTCGGATTGCCGGTCGATTGCGGGTTTTGCCCGAGCAGGGAATTGGAGTTGCTGCCAAAGCCGCTGTTTCCAGCAAAGGTAGACGGTTGTCCGAATCCGCCGGAACTGGCCATGCCCGAAACCGGAGTTGCGCCTGCAATGGCTCCTCCGGCGACGCCATTCAACGAGAGCTTGGCCTCGCCGTAATGCAACAGCTTGAAATCTTTGCCGGTGATCGGATCTTTGTAGCGCTTGCGCAGGAAACGCATCTGGTTGGTATTCTCGAGATCCTCAATTTTCGCCGGATAGCGACCAAACTTTTTATAGTAGGCACGGATGGCCCGCGAATATTGCACTCCGCGGTGGATCATCTCCTCTTCGCGATCACGTTTGATTTCGAAGGTGACGCTAGAAACAATGACGCCGGCGGCAATGATCCCCATGGCCACGATCAGAAGCAGGATCAGCATGATGTATCC
>DASZAA010000097.1:0-3205 GCA_035945615.1 Terriglobia bacterium | reverse complement strand
AGGTTTTCCTCAGGGTTACGACCCGACTTTTATTTAAGAACGCCGCTCATGCCAAAGAATTGGTACATCATTCATAGCTATTCCGGATTTGAAAAAAAAGTTGCGGAAACGCTCAGGAGCCGGGTGGAGGCCGCCGGGCTTGGGGACCGGATTGGCGACATTCTCGTTCCCAGCGAGGACGTGGTGGAAATGCGCGGCGGTAAGAAAGTGGTGGCGCCCAAGCTTTTTTATCCGGGATACGTGCTGGTCGAGATGGACCTTGATAATGAGACGTGGCACTTGGTGCGTTCAACCCCCCGGGTAACCGGGTTTGTGGGTTCGGGCCAGATGCCTAGTCCGTTGACGCGCGAAGAGGTTGACCGCATCGTCCACCGGGTCGAGGTGGCAGCGGAGCACCCGAAGCCGAAACTCAGATTTGAAAAGGGCGAGACGGTTAAGATTAACGAGGGCCCGTTTAAGGATTTCACAGGTTTGGTTGACGAAATTAACGATGATCGTTCCACGCTGCGTGTGATGGTGACTATCTTTGGACGTTCGACGCCGGTGGAATTGGACTTTTATCAGGTTGAGAAAGGGTAGTTTAGAAAGCAGTTTCAAGTTTTGATTTACTAGGCAAGGGCGGATATGGCAAAAAAAGTTCAAGCAATGATCAAGCTCCAGATTGCCGCAGGAAAGGCGACTCCCGCGCCGCCGGTTGGGCCTGCGCTGGGCCAGCACGGCGTCAATATCATGGAGTTCTGCAAGTCATTCAATGCGAAGACGTCCGCGAAGGATCAAGAGGGCTTGATTATTCCGGTTGTGATTACGGTATACGCGGACCGCTCGTTTACATTTATCACTAAGACTCCTCCGGCTGCGATTTTACTGAAGCGGGTGGCGGGTATCGCCAAGGGCTCGGGCGAGCCAAACAAGAATAAAGTGGGCAAGGTAACGGAAAAGCAGGTAGAAGAGATTGCCAAGGCCAAGCTGCAGGACTTGAATACGCGCAGTCTTGAGTCGGCCATGGCCACCGTCAGGGGAACCGCTCGCAGCATGGGCATCGAAATCGCGCCATAGGCTTCCGATAGGGCATGTGGCTGTAACCGTTTCGGGATGAAGTTTTTAACAGGAGTTTCGCTTTGGGGAAAAAATTTGAACAGGCTGTGAAGTTGGTGACCAAGCCGGCCTACACGCTGGCCGACGCCATGCCTCTGGTCAAGCAGGCGTCCTTTGTGAAGTTTGATGAGACGGTTGAGGTCTCAATTCGCTTAGGGGTAGACCCCAAACACGCCGATCAGATGGTGCGCGGAACCGTGGTTTTGCCGCATGGACTGGGTAAGACCAAGCGCGTGGTGGTAGTGGCGTCCGGCGATAAGGTGCGCGAGGCGCGCGAAGCGGGAGCGGACGATGTAGGTGGGGATGATCTGGTGCAGAAGATTCAGGGTGGTTGGATGGAGTTTGACGCGGTGGTGGCCACTCCTGACATGATGAAGTCTGTGGGCCGCCTGGGTAAGGTGTTGGGTCCAAGGGGCCTCATGCCTAACCCGAAGACCGGTACGGTGACGCTCGATGTGGCCAGGGCTGTGCGAGAGGTTAAGGCCGGCAAAGTGGAGTTTCGGGTGGATAAGACCGGGATCATTCACTGCCCAGTGGGCAAGGTTTCTTTTGAACCGGTAAAGCTGGCGGAAAACGCTCATGCCTTGATTGCAAACGTGCTGAAGGCGAAACCTGCCACGGCGAAGGGCCGGTACGTGAAGAACATAACCATTTCATCGACGATGGGGCCTGCGGTCCCAATTGATTTGGCCTCCGTCGAGGCGGCTTAGCGGGGGTTCACCAGCAAGATGGCGGCTAAGGGTGCTTTGTTGGGATAGAGAGGAATCTGAAGGTTCTCATGAAAAAGGATATTAAACAGCAAAAGGCTGATCAGCTTCGTGAAGAGTTGGCCAAGGCCAAGACGGTGATCTTCTCAGGCTTTGAAGGCATCACTGTGAGCCAGGATTTCGAGTTGCGCCGCAAGCTTGAAGGCGTTGGAGCGGCCTACCGCGTGGTGAAGAACACTATTATCGAGCGCGCGGCTGAGGGCACGCCTGCGGGGCCTGCGGCGAAGGACCTTCACGGAACAACTTCGGTGGCTTACACCCAAACAGACCCTGTGGCCCTGGCGAAGGCGATCACGGCATACGCCAAGGAAAATGCCGTTCTGGTGTTTAAGTCGGGCGTGGTTGAAGGGCGCGTCATCGACTTGAAGGAATTGAATGCCCTTGCCGCCTTGCCCTCGCGCGAGGCGCTGTTCGCCAAGGTTCTTTTCCTGATTAACTCGCCAGCGCAGCGTGTGGCTACAGCATTGGCGGCAGTTGGCAGGAACTTAGCAGTCGTAATTCAGCAGGGAGTGCAAGAGAAAAAGTTTAAAGAGGCGGCTGGGAATTAGGACTTCTGTTCGGAGATGCAAGTCCGGCTCTATGGGGCCGGGTGGCTTGATGCGGAAATCTTAGGAGGATAACAAGACGATGTCGGAACGCGTGCAAAAATTAGTGGAAGAGATCAAGGGATTAAACCTTTTGGAGGCGGCAGATCTGGTGAAGGCGCTTGAAGAGGCGCTGGGCGTGAGCGCCGCGGCTGCGGCTCCCGTGATGGTTGCGGCTGGCGCTGCTGCGCCGGCTGGCGGCGCGCCTGCCGAAGAAAAAACGGAGTTCTCGGTGATTTTGACGGCCGTCGGTGCGAATAAAATCAACGTTATTAAGGCGGTCCGCGAAATCACCAGTCTCGGTTTAAAAGAGGCGAAGGATCTGGTGGACGGCGCGCCCAAGCCGATTAAAGAAGGCGTGAACAAAGAAGAGGCCGAGACAATCAAGAAAAAGTTTACCGAAGCGGGCGCTACGGTAGAAGTGAAATAGGCTGATGGCGGCAGGCCCAGTTGAGCCGAGAGCGGACTCGATTAGGGAGAAGTGGTTTAGAATCAGCATTCACGCGAGCAGAGACGGTAGCCCGCAGTCATGGTTGGGCAGATTCAGGACAGACAGAACCAACGCATCGCGGCAAGCGGGCTCAAGACCGGCGTATCCATCCAGGCGGACGCTGCATCTTATGTAGCATAGGGGCGTGGTCCGTCATTACGCAATTAGTACAGAAAATCTCTACAGCAAGGAGTCCCAGGGATGCCTAACGGCCGGAACGGCGTGTCGCGTCATCGCATTAATTTCTCCAAAATTCCAACTGTCATTTC
>DASZAA010000096.1:0-5188 GCA_035945615.1 Terriglobia bacterium | reverse complement strand
GCTGGAGAGCAACCCGCCAAGGAATAGCCGGCTGGAGACTCATCGACGCCGATGAGTGCCGGGAGTTGGCGAGGAAGCCGCTCCCGGCCTTGCCGTTCAACATCGGACCGATAGATTTCCCCATGCCTTGAAAAAACTCACGAAGGAACGGATTGAGAAAATGGAAAGCAGCACAAATGGGGAAAAGGGGGGCGGCAAGGCAACGGGAATCAGCGGGCCAGCGGGGACTCTCGCGTGTAGAGCGCTGGTGAACGTAAGAGCATGAATTCCCACGATGGCAGCAAGGGGCTAACGGCGGCGCGTTGGGACTGCCGCGAAGGATGCACGTCACGAAGGCGTGCTGCGAGAGTACGAGAAATGAGGCGAAAAGTTCACCGTCAAGCAGAGTGCATTCCATCCGAAGAAACTGCTAACGCGCCGGGTGAGGAAGACGTGCCGATCCCGAGCTTCCTGGCGCAGCGCACGGGCGTCGCGTCGGACTCAAAGAAGCGTCCGTAACGACGCAGGACGCAGAGATCAAGCGCAAACCGCAGGCAGTTGTCCGGGCCGCGGCACAAGAGAACCTCCCGAACGTCCGCCTCCGACAAGGTCCAATCGCGGGCCAGTTCATCGAGGCTCGGGTCTTCCGGCAGGACCACGCCACTTGCGGGGCGGCGGGGCGAATCTTCAGGAAATTCGGCCATGCGCTACGGGTCGTCGCCCTTCTCCACCGCTCGGGCCAGCGCGTCGGCCGATGGCCGCAAGTAGACCGCCGTAGTGTCCAGCGATTCGTGTCCGAGCAGGGCGGCCAGTTCGACCAGCTTTCCGGGATTGCGACGCAGGAAGGAATGCGCGAAGCTGTGCCGACAGGTATGAGCCGAGACCGGGAGACGATTGACCTTGGCCTGGCGGGCCAGTTTTTGGATCGTCGCCTGCATGGTGCGCAGAGACATCGCCCGGCCGCCGCGCTCGCTCAGGAACAGCGGATCGTGCCCGGCGATGCCCGGTCGCGCTTTCAGATACAGGCTCAGAGCCCGGCGGGCGCTGGCGTTCAAGGGGATTTCCCGTTCCTTGCTGCCTTTGCCCGCGCGCACCAGGACTCGGCCGGAGCGGTCTTTGATTTCGCAGTCGGCAATCGTCAGCCGGGCTGTCTCGCCCACCCGCAGGCCGGTTTCGAGCAGCACTTGCAGGAGGGCGTAGTTCCGGCGCGCCAGCCCGTGGCCGGTCTGGCCGGCGGCCCGCAGGAGCGCCTGAACTTCTCCTGGTTGGAGGCCCTTCGGCTGAGAAGTTGCCGGGCGGCGCAGGAATCGAAGCGCGGCGGCGGGATTCGAGCGGACGATCTTTTGCTGCTGGGCCCAGGCGAAGAATTTCTTGAGGGCCTGGACCTTGCGGTTGACGCTCGCGGCCCGCAGTTTTTCCGAGCGGATCAGGTGCTGGCGGTAATTGATGAGATCGACCGTGTCGAGCCGGCCGAGGGCAGCCCGCGCGCCGCGGGTTTCCTCGATCCAGCACCGAAACCGCCGGAGGTCGCCCGCGTAGCCACGCCGGGTTGCCTCGGCAAGATCGGCCAGACGAAGGCTGCGGAGAAAGGCGCGGAACAGCCGATCCCCCAGGATGGCCGGGCCGTGGCGTATTACACGCATAATGAACCCCCCGCTTAGGGTATCATTTTGCTGCGTGTAATACAGCCTTTTTCAGCGGCGACATGGCGCACAGGAGGCTGTGCACGCCGTGATTTCGCGAAAGAAGGTGTGTTTCATGCTCTTTCGACCGCTCTACGGCAACGCAAACCCTCTATTCGTTCATCCGGAAAAGCGAGTGGTGGTCTGCAACCTGCCGAAAGGCATGGCGCTTACGCGTCGGTGGCGCCGACATTGCGTGTAATACGCTAGCGTAACAAATTGTCGAATTGTGGCCGCTACCCGGAACTATATCCGCGCGCTGGAAAAGAAGTTGTGAGCTACCGAAAGGAAGGTTTGATCTGTTTGCCGCGCTCTCGTTGCCTTACTTGGCCAAAATTTCGGCCTTCGCTACCTTAAGGCCTGTTTCGCACTTCATCAGCCCTCCGCTTGCGTTATTGATGCCAAAAGCTTCTTGAATTGGTCCTCGATTGCGGCTGGGTCGGTAACGGGATAGCCGAGCTCGACGGCCATCGCTCGAAACAGGACGTGCCAGTGGGGCGGTATGGAAATTTCCGGTGGAAACGCGTGTGTCGCCCGCTCGGAGAAGAGCCGCACCGCAGCTTTGCGCACTTTGGAATAATCCAAGTTTCCAAGCAAGTCAATGAGCAGGATATCCAGGATATCCCTCGCTCGCCCTTCAGAGTGCGGCCCGGTGCAAGCGTGAAGCTTTTGCGCGAGTTGGTCCGCCAGGCTCAAACACCGGATCGGAGAGATCATAGGCAGTCCCAACTCAGCAAGTCCGTGTATCGCCGGTCTCACGAGCTCGACCGAGCCTGCTCCGGTAGGGCCAAGATCGACATCGATTGTTTGCCAGGCGCGGCTGCGATACTGGACGGCAACTGGCACGCGAATCGTGTCCGCCATGTCCATGTTTCGCGTTTGCGCTTTTAGCCGAAACGTAAACGCATCGAAGCCCAGAGCCAGGGCGCGCTCAAGGGTCTTCATTCTGTTTGAACGCTCGCCGTCGAGCCCTATATCCATGTCCTTAGTCGCTCGTGCGCCTGTCGCAAAACGAATTTCCATGGCCACGCCGCCCTTCAGATAGTAGCCGTCGAGAACGCCGTCCGTGACGGCACGCTCCAGAACGCCGCAGAGTGCGAGAAACGAAACCCATCGGCGCAGGCGCTCCTGATCGAGCCCTTGCTTACGAGCTACCCGCGCCAGCGTTTTTTCCAACCGTTCAACTCGCTTTGGACTCACGATGGATGGATCGCTTCTCCGCGGCGCCGCCTGTAAGCTGGCGCAGGTAGTTGTTGACTTGCTTGCGCAATCTAGTTGTTTGTTCGGAATTCAGAAACCCTTCGCGCCGGGCATCCGCTATGGCCTGCCGCGCCAAGTCAACGCGGTGGGTAGCTTTCAAAGCGTCGATAACAGTCCGCTCCGGCGAAGTAACCGGTATAGCTTCGTGCTGTGTAATCTCGTGGGGCGCAAGAGCCGCGCGGTGAATTACAATCCATCCAGGCTTTTCGCGGCGAAGCCGAGCGCTTTTGGGAACCGTAAGGTGTACCTTTGCAGGGTTAACATCGGAGAACCCGAAAATCGCAAGGGCCGTATCATGTGATAGCGCAATTTGCTCCGGGCCGTGGCTGGCTTGCGCCCAGAGAACTGCTTCCCGATATTGTGCGAATCTATCCGGCGGGTAATGCGCAATGCGGTACACTCCCCTTGCTGCGCGCACCAAACGCCCCCGCTGCGCCAATCGGACCAGGACCGAATCCTTGATGCCCATGTCTCTAGCCTGCTTCGAGGTGAACAGTCCGTCGTTCGCTTCGGCCAAGTCAAACAATTCGTTCATGCGGGAGCGCGGCATGAGGCCAGTGTACGGTTAAGGAGCGAGCTTGTCAATATAGTTCCATAATGGAAAGATAGTGACGTTCCCTTTATGCCGCCTCCTAGCCATATGTTGCGTCTTCTCAGCCTGCGTAGCAGGCGCTTCATTGTGGGCGGCATCGCTGGTTTTTCCACAATTTTGTTCTGACTACTACAGGAATCTTTCTACAGGTAATACTACAGGAACTACAGGGGAAAGCCACAACCTATTGACTGCGCTAGTCTTAATGGCAACATGCGGACCTAAATTCCCGATGAAACGGACCTAAATTCCCGTTGGGGCGGACCCAATTTCCCGTTCGAGAGGCTGCATCTTCTTGGAAAGGCAGGGGAGCGGGCGGACCTAATTTCCTGTGGAAAAGCTGATGGTCTTGGGGGGATTTGCACAGACGATGGCGGCGTTCTTCTTCGAGGAAGTGAGGACGAGGCTCTGTCCGTCTTTGGATATTCCGGCAGGGCACGCCGGCCAGAGAGTTTTTATTTCCGCAAGCCAGTGGCTCAGCTTTCGGCGGAAGAAACGGTCGGCAGAGTATTCACCGGTGCCGAGTTGGTCGAAAAGGCCGCCTCTTGTCAATAACGGAATTCGTACGGCACTGCCGTTGAGCGACCAGGTTTTCCAGGCAAGCCAGAGATAGAGGTCAAGCACTCCGGGCGCGTTAGCGAGCATCGCAGCAACTTCGCGCTCGACCGGAATAGGGTGTTTGTCGATCTCATCGTAAAAGGCTTCGCTCAGAATTATGGAATTGTCGCTCGTCGCCGGAGTCATGGTCTCGGTTTCGGACTTGTGAAACCAAAGGTGCATCCGATCAAAGAAATGAAACCTGGCCCAATCTGCGACAACCGTCCCGCCTGTTTGGTCGTTCGCACCGAAAAAGATCGTGGCAGCAAATATCCGTTGGAAACCCTCCATCATGCGGCGGTACCTCTTGCCATCCCTGAAGAGGTGGAAGAAGTCGAGAACTTCGGATGCGGTGTCAAAGCGCACAACACGGCTGCGCTGGCGAACGGCCATGGTCGCAACCCAGATCGTGATGAGCCGATCCTGGCCGTAAGGAAGCCCGAACTGCGGATGGCCGATGATTTGAAGAAAGAATTTCCCGTTGCGTCTCGTGTGGATTAATTGATCCGCAGGAGGGCGGCGTAACGGAAGGCCGCAAAGCACGAAAGGCCGGGCGTTGAACGCAAGCTCCTGCTTACCCTGCTGACGCTGCTCACGGATGAGCAGGACACTCTCCATTTGCCTCAGCCGCCGCGTGCTGATTCCGATAGCCGGCAAGAGGGACCCAACGGACGCGGGCGAAGAGCACGCCGGGGATAATGCCGGTGTGTTGACATGCCTGGGGGCAGGCAGCAGCGCACTGTGCGAGAACTGTGCCAAAACGATAGGAAATTGGGCGAAAAGGGGTTCTTTTGTTGAGCGAAAGCAGAGCCCCGACGTTGCGTAAGGTTATGGAATGCATGAGGATGAGTGGAAGGCGGGCAAGACGGGCGGGTTGCTGGCAGTCATAAGGTCGAGGTTTGAACCCGTCCCTTTCCAATCCGCGCCCATTTACTTCTTACGGCGTGCCCGGTGGGCGATTTCACCAGAGCTGGCTTGCCGTTTGCCGTAAACTGCTTTCCGGAGGTATAGTCAGCGAGCAACCTCAGCCCGAAAATCCGAGCTGCCTGTAATGAGTTTCGATGCCTGACGAAGCCGC
>DASZAA010000095.1:0-7981 GCA_035945615.1 Terriglobia bacterium | reverse complement strand
TCCAAGCGCCATGGATATTCCCATTCTGTTTGTTTGCCTGCCGATTCAGTTCCGCTTCGTCGCCAAGCGGTCGCTGTTTGACGTGCCGTTTTTGGGCTGGCATCTGTGGCGCTCCGGACATATTCCCGTCGAGCGCGACCGTCCGCACAAGGCCGTGAGGAGCTTGGATAAAGCCGCAGACAGAATCCGGGCTGGCTGCCCCGTGGTGCTCTTCGCGGAGGGCCACCGGCACAGGGACGGGAGTCTGGGGCCTTTCAAGCGCGGCTCATTTTACCTGGCCATTAAATCCGGCGTGCCGGTTGTTCCGGTGACCATCAATGGAAGCCGCATGGTGCTAAAGCCAGACTCCGCCATAGTGCGGCCCGGCACGGTTGAGATCATATTTCATCCTCCTATTCCCACTGCCGGCCTGACATTGGAGGATGTTGAATCGCTCTCCAGCGGCGTCCGCGACCAAGTGCTTTCGAGCTTCCGGCCCGGCCCGAATTAGCGGGGTGGTGGCACACAATCAGCGCCTTTCTGACCCCGGCAACCTCTCGTTTGATCGGGCGGAATCTCGTAAGTGCTCAGGCACACAATCAAGCCGTGCTCAGCATCATACAGAAAGGAGGTGGCGGGACCCCCGATATGCAGAGTGTCAACGGCCACAGCGACAGGCGGCCCAACCTAATCAAAAAAACTCCACTCCTTACCAGCGCGCTGTCCGCGCTTTTGCTGCTTGCGTGGTTACACCCTCTAACCGCTGGGCAGAATAATCCCCTTCCCCCTTCCCATATTGAACCCGTTGCGCAGACGCTGCTCGATAAAGTCATCCAGGCGCTTGGCGGCGCAGCGTTCCTTAACTTCAAAACCATGAACTCGAATGGCCGCGCTTTCTCCATTTCGGATGGCGCGACGCAAGGCGTTGTGCTGTATCAGAGCGCCACAGAGTATCCCGCCAAGCGCCGCCTTTCCTACGGCCTCTCTAAAAAATCCAAAGCGGTCACACTCATCAATAACGGAGGCCAAGGCTGGGAAATGGACCGCTACGGTTTGATTGAGCAGTCGCCCAAAGAAATCCGCGCTTGGCGGCTGGCAAACCATTACAGCCTGGAAAATCTGCTGCGCCTCCGGGTGCACGAGCCCGGCACGCTGGTGCAAACGGGCGGACAAGACTTTGTCGATAATGTCCCCGTGCTGATCCTCGATGTCTTCGATTCGCATCAGGTGGAACTCAAGCTCTATTTGAACCAATCCACAAGCCTGCCTGTGCAAGTGATGTACCGTGTTCTCAACCCTGATACTCACGAGTGGGACGATTATACTGACATTTACAGCGACTATCAGACATTCCAAGGCATTCAAACGCCCATGCACATCGTCCGCTACGAAAACGGCAACCGCGTCGCGGAAACATTCCGCACGGAAGTGCGCTATAACGATCCCTACCCGGCCGGATATTTTGAACCGAAGAGTTAGTCTAGTTTCTTACTAGTCGCATGTAGGAGACTTTAGAGTACGGCAGCTTGGTGCCGCTTTGCATCCGCGAGCTCGCTTGCGGAACAGGATGGACTTCTAACAGCCAGCGACCTAGCCTTGAAAACGAGTGGCAGCAAGCCGCCGCATTCCAAACAGACTCAAGTCTTCCGGTATAATAAAAAGTCCTAAGACACCTACGAAAGCAAAGCTGTTGCTCTTCACTGAATTATGTCTATGCCTCCAGCGGTTCTCGAAAAGTACGAAATGGTGATCGGGCTGGAAGTTCACGTCCAGCTTTTGACGAAGTCAAAGATTTTCTGCGGCTGCTCCACTGCATTCGGAGCGCCCGCCAATTCACATACCTGCCCTGTGTGTCTCGCCCTGCCCGGCGCGCTGCCGGTTCTCAACCGCGAAGCCGTCACGATGGCGATGAAGGCTGCCATGGCGCTCAACTGCATGATTAACCCGCGCTCCCGCTTTGCGCGTAAGAACTATTTTTATCCTGACCTTCCCAAGGGATACCAAATCTCGCAATACGATGAGCCTCTCGCCGAACACGGATCGGTGGAGATCGAGATGAGCGGAAAGCGGAAGCGCATTGGCATCACCCGCGTGCACATGGAAGAGGACGCAGGCAAGTCTTTGCACGAGGGTTTTCCCGATTCAGACCGCAATTCCTACATCGACCTCAACCGCTCCGGTGTGCCGCTGATCGAGATTGTCACCGATCCCGACGTGCGCTCGCCCGAAGAGGCGCACGAGTTCGTTACCCGCTTGCGCACGATGATGCTTTATCTCGAAGTTTCTGACTGCAACATGGAGGAAGGCAGCTTGCGCTGCGACGCCAACGCGAGCGTGCGGCTTGCGGGCGCCGCGGCGTTCGGCATTAAAACGGAAGTGAAGAATCTCAACTCCTTCCGCTTTCTTGAGCGCGCGCTTGCCTATGAAAGGGAACGGCAAATTGTGGTGATTGAGGGTGGCAGCCGGGTGACTCAGGAAACCCGCCTGTGGGACAGCCGCGAGCAGCGCACTTACGGAATGCGCTCGAAAGAATCCGCCCATGATTACCGTTACTTCCCGGAGCCCGACCTGCTGCCGCTCGTGATCAGCGACAACTGGCAGGCTGAGGTGCGGCAATCCCTGCCGGAACTGCCCGCCGCGCGCGAGGAGAGGTTCCAGCGCCAGTATGCTCTGAGCGCGCAGGAAGCGAGCCAGTTGACTGGCTCGAAACAATTGGCAAACTTCTACGAAGATGCGGTGAAAGCCGGGGCGGACGCCAAACTCGCCTCCAACTGGCTGCTGAGCGAGTTGATGTATCTCCTCAACGAAGTAAAAAAGGAGATTGGCGAGTCACCCATCCGCCCGGAAGATTTTGCCGGATTGGTCCGGCTGATCGCCGCCGGTGAAATTTCGGGGAAAATGGGTAAGGACATTCTGGCGGAAATGTTCGCCACCGGCAAAAGCGCCCAGGCCATCAAGTCGGAAAAAGGGCTTGAACAGATCAACGATCCCGGCCGGATTGCTGCCGCCGCGCGCGAAATCATCGCTGCTAATCCCAAGCAGGTAGAGCAATATCGTACCGGCAAAACGGCCACGCTTGGCTGGTTTGTCGGCCAAGTGATGAAGGCCACGCGAGGCCAAGCGAACCCGCAACTGGTCCAAGACATCTTAAAGAAAGAACTCATAACATAACGAGGTGAATCATGCTCAACCCAGGCGACAAAGCTCCGTCCTTTTCTCTGCCTTCCGATTCAGGCGAAGAGACCAGCCTGAAGAGTTTGCTCGATAAAACGCTCGTCCTTTATTTCTATCCCAAAGCCGATACGCCCGGCTGCACTAGTGAAGCCAACCAGTTCCGCGACGCGAAGAAAGAAATCGAAAAGGCCGGCGGCCGCGTGGCAGGCATGAGCGGCGACAGCATTGAAGACCTCCAGAAATTCCGCGATAAATACTTACTGAATTTCCCTTTGCTTTCCGACACCAGCCACCAAACTCTCGAGGCCTACGGCGTGTGGCAGGAAAAAAATATGTACGGCCGCAAAAGCATGGGTGTTGTGCGCACCACGTACATCATCGGCCCGGACGGCAAGGTCAAGAAAGTGTTCCCCCGCGTCAAAGTGGACGGCCATATTCATGAAGTCCTCGCCGCGCTGAAGCAGTAGCCTGATAAATATCAAGCACTTGATGGCTAAGGCTTGCCTGACGACGGGAGGAAGCGGACTTGCGTCCGGAATAATTGGTATCTGGAATAGCGATGAATGTTCTTAAACGAATAGCCCCCGTCATGGACCTCCACCTCTGCTTTTACCGGCAGCCACAGCGGCGACGGGACCTGTGCGATACGCGCCGCTCCGAAATTGACTATGGTGGTCATCTTTTGCAAGCCGACGTCGGGCCTGGACGCAAGAAGGTCCGTGCGCATGCGGATAATGCGGAAACTGGATGTCTCAATCCACACGACACCTTGTATAAGACAGACCGTTGTCTTTTGGCTTCCCATGAAATCCATCAGGGTTGCTGCCCAGCCCGGCCTTTGAGCGAAGCCCACAACATAGGTGGACGTCTTATTAACTTGCTGCGTCCCAAGGTAGCGGAACCTCGACTCCGGTTGGATCGAAGGCAGCAAATACCGCCATATTGTGGCAAAGCCAGTCGTCACGATAAAGCCTTCCTCGAGTCCGGCCTGGTTGGTGTGCCGCCCATTAAAGGCTGTCCGCCGCTCCTCAAAACCGGGCTCTTGGCCTTCCAGGTACACTAGAATCAGATAATCGTATCTGCTCCGGATGCGTTCTTCGCCGCTTCCATTGTCTGCCGCCCGAAACTGAATCACGTCTTCCAGCGCCACCAGGTTGGGCAGGTTAGCCACCATCGATTTCAGAAGGCTACCCGTCCGGCTCAGAATCATCGGCAAGGGTTTCTGGCTGACGGCCGGATGGAGGCCGCGCAACTCGTGTACCTTCTTTTTCAATTGAGGCAAAGAATTGTAGATATACGGTTTGGCGTTTATGTAAAAATCTTGGCCCCTGGTGTCAATGAGGGCATCCGAAGCTTTTGGCTGCTCCTGCCCGAAACACACGGCGCATAACGTCATCATAATGGGGATAAACAGGAGGTATGAAGCAGAGGCCGCGCGGCCTTCGCGGCTCTTTTGTAGCTTACCTTTGTGTTCGCACATCGTTGTAGCAGGACCTATCCTTTTGCCCTGCCTCCGTTGAGCCGCAAGCACCAAAAAGCCGCAGCGTTAGAAGACGAACACTGCAACCGCTTGGGATAAAAAAGGCCGATTTTTCAGCTGCGCAAAAGGATACCACACGCAGACCTTCGCAACCACGCTGGCAGCGTCGACGCCGCGCCGCGACATCTGCTAACATCAAACCGATGTCCGATGAAACTGTGGTCGTGACGGAGAACCGGCCTCTCACCGGCGGTCACTTCCTTCTCAGCTTACAATCTCCTCGCCAGGCGGGCGCGACGCGCCCCGGGCAGTTCGCCATGGTGCGGCTGCTTGGGCGCTCTGACGTGCTTTTGCGCCGGCCTATGAGCATCTACGACGTGAAACCGGCGAACGGCGCCGGCGCTCAAAAAGCTAACTCGCCCGCAATTTTGCAATTGCTTTACAAAGTTGTGGGGCGCGGGACTCAGTTGATGGCGGAGTTGAAGCCGGGCGACTCAGCCGGCTTGCTAGCGCCGCTAGGACACGGCTTTTTCGAGGAAGAATATCTGGCTGAGGCCAAGGGCGTAGATGAAGTGCTGCACGTGGCGGGGGGCATTGGCATTGCGGCGCTATTGCTTCCGGCCAAATCGCTCGCCGCACACGGCGTCCGGCAACGGCTGTTCTTTGGAGGGCGCACGCAGTGGGACCTGGTAGGCGTCGAAGATTTCGCCCCGCTCGCACCCGAGCCTGTCCTCGCTACAGAAGACGGCTCACGCGGGCACCGCGGCTACGTCACCCAGCCGCTCAGCGAATATCTTGCCCGCAATCGGGGCCGGAAATTTCTGTTGATGGTGTGCGGCCCGTGGGCTATGTTGCAAGCGGCGGTTGAATGTGCCGCACAATACGGGCACCGGTGCATGGTCTCGATGGAAAACCGCATGGGATGCGGCCTCGGCGTGTGTCTTGGCTGTTGCATCCGAGTAGCAGGCGAAGGCCACGCTTCGTACCAGCGCGTATGCACTGAAGGCCCGGTATTCTGGTCAGAGCAGGTTATCTGGGAGAAAGAGGACATCCCAAAGACATAGTGATGAGCGACAAGTGACGAGCGATGCTAAACAATCTTCTTCCGCCTCGGTGACTGAGACGGCCCGGCCTGACGTGTTCACGCCACGCATCGACACCACCGTCGCTGGAATCCACTTCCAGAATCCGGTGCTCACCGCGAGCGGCACCTTCGGCTACGGCCGGGAATTCGCAGACATTATTGACCTGAATCAGCTTGGTGGCATCGCGGTGAAGGGCATCTCCGCCGAGCCGATGCCCGGCAACCCTCCTCCACGCATCTACGAAACCGAATCCGGGATGTTGAACGCGATTGGGCTGCAGAACGTGGGCGCAAGGAGGTTTCTCGAAGAAAAGCTTCCGTTTCTACGCACACTCAAAGCTCGCTGCCTGGTAAACGTATTCGGCTACTCGACAGAAGACTACGTCCGTTGCATCGAAATCCTTAACGAAGGGGAAGGGATTAACGGCTACGAGCTCAATATTTCCTGCCCCAATACCCGGTGCGGAGGAATGGTTTACGGAAGCGATCCCAAGCTCACCGAAGAAGTGGTGGCAGCCTCAAAACGCGCCGCGCGGCACCCACTGCTGGTGAAGCTTTCACCAAACGTTACCGACATCACTGTGTTCGCGCGTGCCGCGGAGAACGCGGGTGCAGACGGCCTGACACTGGTGAACACGTTCGTCGGCATGGCGATTGACGTGGAGACCCGCACCCCGCGCGTTTCCAACGTCACGGCAGGGCTTTCGGGGCCAGCCATTAAACCGGTGGCCGTACGCATGGTCTATCAGGCGCACCAGGCGGTCAAAATACCGATTATCGGCATCGGCGGCATCGCATCCACCGAAGACGCTCTTGAATTTATTCTAGCTGGGGCTTGCGCCATCCAGGTGGGCACGGCGAACTTCTACGCCCCTGAAACGCCGCTGAAAATCGTCGAAGGCCTCCGCGCCTATTGCGCGCGGCACCGTGTCCATCTGAATGACCTCATCGGCAGCCTTCGCGTCTCAAAAGCAGTAACGAGTGACAAGGGTTAAGGCTCAAGGGGCTAGAGTCAAGGGGCTAGATACAAGTCATTTGCCGTCTTCTCGTAGTTGTCATTCCAATTGGCATCATTCTGGATATATGACAGGAACGGCGCGGCGTTCACGTGCGGCCTGATAGATCGCCTGCATCACTGCTACGTCGCGCATTCCTTGGACTCCGTCCGGCTCGGGATCACGCCCCTTGAGGATGCAATCCGCAAAAGCGTCGAGCTCAAGCGCAAACTCTTCCAAAATGCCGTAGGTTTTCTCGAATCGCCGGCCGCCCGAGGCGCCGAATAGCCGTCGCTCCTCATTCCAGGGATAAGCCGGCTCGAGCGCCGCCCAGCCCTTCTCCCCGTAGATGAACAATGATGACGATTGCGCTGCGCCAAAGCTCGCCACAGCCTGCATCACCAGTCCGCCGGGAAAATTCAGCCGGAACGCCATGTGCTGATCGATGGCTTCACTAAACCGCGGGTCCGTGATCCAGGTGTAGGCCTCCGCCTCCACGGGATCGAGGCCAGTCAGCCAGCGCGCCGTATTGACGCAATAGACGCCCACGTCGGGTAGCGCGCCGCCGCCCGCGAGCGCGGGTTCGAACCCCCAGCCTTCCCTCTTTCCTGGCCGGATCATGATGGTGAATGCGCTCTGGATGGCCCGCAGCGGGCCAAGCTTGCCGCTCGTCACCAGCCGCTTAAGCGCAAGTGAAGAGGGTTCAAAATATTTGCGGTAGGCAGTCATCAGCCGAACGTGGTGGCTGCGGCAGGTCTCAACCATCCTGCGGCACTCCTCGACCGTATTCGCCATCGGTTTTTCGCACAAAACGTGTTTGCCTGCGGCAGCGGCGCGAAGCGTCTGCATGAAGTGCAGCCCGTTGGGGCTGGCAAGGTAAACCGCACCCACGTCTGGATTCTTCAGGCATGCCTCGTACTCATCATAGGTATAGGTTTCGCGCGCGCCGAATTTGCGGGCTAGCTTTTTGGCTTTATTTCTGTCACCGCTCACCAGCGCAACCAGGGCCGCTTTTTTACTGTGCTTGAACGCAGGCAAGACGGCATTCTGCGCGATACCACCCAACCCCACCAAGGCGTACCCAACTCGTTTTGAAGCAGCCATCAAATCACCTCCGTCTGCAAGCGATGATATTATTGTAGGTTATATCCGAAGTGCCCCTAAATACCGTAACGGTGCGCTCCGGCCACTGGCATTCCGGGAGCCATAGGCCGTCACTGCAATAGCCAGTGACGCTATAATATATAATTCTTCAATAATCTGAAAAAT
>DASZAA010000094.1:0-5172 GCA_035945615.1 Terriglobia bacterium | reverse complement strand
TTGCGTGTGGCGCGCTGAAGCTTTACAACGCCGAACTGGCTGAGGTCCGCTCGCTCTGCGTGTCTCCCGCAACGCAGCACCGTGGCATGGGCCGCGCCCTCACTGAGCGGTTGATCGCCGAAGCTGAAGGTTTTGGCTTGAAGACGGTCTTCGCACTGACTACAACGCCCGAATTTTTTCTGAAGTGTGGATTCCGCGAGACGGCGCGCGAGCGTTTTCCCATGAAGGTTTGGCGCGATTGCCTCCGCTGCGACCGCTATTTCCACTGCTTCGAAAAAGCTGTCTGCCTCGATCTCCCCTCTTTCTCGTCTACGGTCAAAACGCAGACGGAACCCGCCGAAGTTCACGCCTGATTCCCCATCTCCAGGATGACAATAATTGAGGTTTAGCCGAGCCGTAGTCTTAAAGCTATATAAGAGAAGGCTACTCTTAAGGCGGAGGATCTTTAAGGATCTTGAAACTAATTAAGGCTTGACAGTGCGTACGGACTGACATACCATGCTAAAACGTTTAAGCTGTGTTGGGGGGCTTTTGATGCTGAAGCCGTGGCGTCAAGTCGCGGAGTGAACGAGAAATTTTTAATTGACACCTGTCGGTGTCGGGATTATAGTTCGGTGATCAAACAAATGTGACAAAACGAATTTTGCCCGATATCGATCAACCCATGCGGGTTCTCGCTTTGAAGAGCGACTCAACGGTAAATGACCAAGTGCTCAAGACGACCGTAGCAACCGAAGTCAAAGCGTGGCGCACCTGGGCCAGAGGTAATGTTCTAGAACTTTGCGCGATGGATTTGAGCGGCGTGGCGACAGTGTTGGAGCGGCATTGCGATTGAACAGTCTGCCGCACAGACGGAACCACCATTCACAATCGAAGAAGGCCGCGAACCAGGTTTAGCGTTTGAGCCACCGTTTCGACGGCTTAATTTAAGGTCGCCCCGGCGAGCGAGGGGCAATGCAGAATTTAACTGAAGAGAAGAGGAGGAATATCTTCATGAAACAGGAAGCACACAGATTTGGGTCATTACGGCTAAACGCCATTAAGCTCTTGTTAGTGCTCCCGGTGGCGTTTCTATTGCTGGGAGGTCTCAGTCTACAGGCGCAGGACCTGGGATCGATTGCGGGCACGGTGACAGACCCTTCGGGCGCGGCGATGCCGGGTGTCACCGTCACCGTTACAAACCAACTCCGGGGAAACGTCGTCCGGACTGTCACCACAAACTCTGCGGGTAGTTACGCTGTCCCCGATCTTCCGGCTTCCACATACTCTCTGCGCGCCGAAAAGACCGGCTTCACTTCAGCCGTGCACTCTGACCTTGTTTTGAACGTGCGCAGCCAGGTGCGCGTAGACTTTCAGCTTACGGTGGGCGCGGTGACGCAGCAAGTCACCGTAACCGCTCCGGCGGTTCACCTTCAAACCGAGAATGGCGCTGAGAGCCAGGAGATTACAGGTAAACACGTGGCCGAGATTGATATCAACGGCCGCAACTTCATCCAACTGGCCACCCTGGTTCCCGGAGCTTCCGGGGGATCCCTGGTAGGCTCGCTAAACGTGCCGGTCGGCGTCACCGCCAATGCGGGCATCAACTTCAATGGTGAGCGCCAAGCCCACAACGTGTTTTCCGTTGATGGCCAGGAAAACTACGACCGTGGATGCGGCGGCTGCATTGAGATTGTTCCCGACCAGGACGCAATCGCCCAATTTAACGTACTCACCAGCAGCGCCTCCTCAGACGTGGGCGCGGGCTCGGGCGGAAACGTCCAACTTATTTTGAAAAGCGGTACCTCCCAGTATCATGGGGAGGTTTTTGAATTCAACCGCAACACGTCTTTTGACGCGGGCGATTTTTTTGACAATTCCGCCAATGCGCCAAAGCCTAAGCTCGTCATCAATAACTTCGGGTTCAACATCGGCGGGCCCATTGCTCTTCCCGGTCACGCCAAGAAGACTTTTTTCTTCACCGAACTGGACTGGCGAAAGTGGATCCAGGGCAACACCTACACTCCGAACGCGCCTCTTGCCGCTTGGACGCAAGGGAATTTCGGGGCCGACAGCCCTGTAATCCTGAATAAGGAGCAGCCCGTCGCTTGCCCGGGAACGAATCCTTGCTACCAGCCCTTCCCAAATAATGTGATTCCAACCGGCATGTTGGACAAGAACGCGCAGCTTCTGGCGCAACCCAACTTCATCTTCAATAGCGCCAACAACCCTAATGGTTCAGCGCAGTTCATCGGCTCGGCCAGCGCGCCCATCAATGTGAACGAGCAGATTGTGCGCATTGACCACCAATTCTCCGATAAGACGTCGCTCATGATGCATTATGTCCGTGACGGGATTGATCAGAACTTCCCCACCTCGCTCTGGAGCAGTGATTCGTATCCTACTGTGGGCACGGATTTCCTGAACGAGCCGCAGTCCATCCTGTTAAAATTGACGCGCAGCGTTAGTCCGACGCTGCTCAATGAGTTCATGATCGGCTTCAACCGCCAACCGCTCACGCTGCTTCCGATCAAGAACTTCGCGCAGCCCTCGGGATTGGATCTTACCCGGCTCTTCCCGAGCACTCCTAACGCGGACAACCGCATCCCGACGATCAGCTTCGCAGGACCTTTGAACACTGCTTACGACATTGCTTCATGGCCTTGGACCAACGTGCTCAACACTTGGACGATCCGCGATTCTGCCACTAAGGTTTCCGGTAACCACGCGTTCAACTTCGGCGTGTATTACCTGCATTACATGAAGGAACAGCAGTTGTTCGGCAACACAAACGGCAACTATAACTTCAACTCCCAGAACGCCACGCTTGGAACTGGGGGCAATTACATTAACCCCGCCACCGGGGCTGTTACGAGCACTTCGGGCAATTCATTTGCCGATTTCATGCTGGGCAACGCTTACACCTACACTCAATTACAGGTCCAAACTCTTCCGGCTGCTATCAACACGTTCTTCCAACCGTGGTTTGGAGATACGTGGAAGGTAAAAAGCAACCTTACACTGAATTACGGACTCCGCTGGGACTACATGCCACACGCGCACGAGCGGCATAACCAAGTGGCCGTGTTCCGGGAATCACTCTTCAATTATGCGGACGCGCCGACCATTGATTCGGCTGGCCATTTTGTCGCTGGCACTGGTGTGCTGACCAACTACAATGGAAACGAGGTCTATCTCAACGGCATGGGAATCGCGGGGCAGAACGGCATCCCGACCATTCTTGTGGCCAATCACTGGACCAACTTCGAGCCACGCTTCGGGTTTGCCTGGCAGCCGCACCCCGACAGCAAGACGGTGGTTCGCGGAGGGTTCGGATTGTTCTATGAGAATATCCAGGGCAATGACATTTACAACGTCGAGCCCAATCCTCCGTTCTCTAACAGCCCGCAGATCCTCAACACATCCTTTGACAACCCAGGCGGGGCGGCAGCAACCCTCAGCCCCAGTGGATTAACATCCTACGACCCGAATTATCTGCAGCCTTACTCCGAACAATGGAACCTGGGCGTGCAGCGGCAGATTAATTCCAAGACGGTGGCTTCGATCTCCTATGTGGGGTCTAAGTCAACCCACCAGCAGATCACCCGGAACATTAACCAGCCCACCGCCCCTGTTCCCAGTGGGGAGAATATCAATCAGGCTGTTCCATATCCTGGATGGGGCAGCATCAACTGGTATGAAAACTCGACGAATGCCAATTACAATTCGCTACAAGCCAGCTTGCGCTTTTCCGACTGGCATGGCTTGACCTCCGGGGCGTCTTACACCTATTCCCACTGCCTCGATTATTCGGACAATGACAACGGAGGGGCCATCAATGACGCCTATAGCCTTGCCGCCGAATACGGCACGTGCGGCTACGACATCCGGCACATGCTCGTGGTGAACTATGTTTACAGTCTCCCGATCTTCAACACGGCGACGGGGGCCAAACGAGCCATGTTGGGCGGATGGCAGCTTTCCGGGATCACCACCATTTATTCGGGCAGTCCGCTGACCATCGGTTCGAGTGTAGATTCGGCGCATTGCGGATGCGGCGGTTATCGCGCTGAGCTGATTGGCAATCCCAACAACGGACCGCGCACACAGGCCGAATGGTTCAATACGGCTGCTTTTGGTCCTGTTCCTAACGACGAATTTGGTGATTCCGCCCGCAACCTCGTGGATGGCGCAGGCATCGATAACTTCGATGTCTCACTGTTCAAAAATTTTGCTGGCATTCCCTTCCCAGGCAACAAGGAAGGCGCAACCATGCAGTTGAGGTTTGAATTCTTCAACTTCTTCAACACTACCCAATTCACGGGTTTCAGCACAACCGTTGGAAGTGGGAACTTTGGCCAGGCGACGAGCGCGCGGCTGCCGCGCGAGCTTCAGGTTGGCGCACAGTTCATATTTTGAGGTTGGCTTGTCTTGGATAGCAATTGCGGTCCGTCCGGAAAAACCCGGGCGGACCGCAAGTTTTTTTGGGTATAGCGGCGGCCTCTGCCGCCGGTTGTTGCTATTTAAATCCGCTGGCCAGAGGCTGTCTGGCTAACTGGGGCGGGGCCGGTGGACTTGCCGACGACGAGGTCAATCTTTACCGCGTATTCCTTCCCGCCACCGGACGGGGAAGTAATTGTATCGTGCAGGGCGTCGGCGGCGGTGCGGCCGAGAATGTCCGGGTGCATATCCACGGTGGTAAGCCGGGGAACAAAGTATGCCGCTAGATACGTATTGTCGAAGCCGGTGACAGATATATCCTTGGGAACGTTCAAGCCGGCTTCGAAGAACGCGTTCATCACGCCGACTGCGGTGACATCGTTGACGGCGACCACGGCCGTGGGTCGCGAAGCCATGCCCAGGATGGACATGCCCGCCGCGTACCCGCCATCGAGCCGCTGGTTGCCCGTAAAAACCGGTCCGGGTTCAAGACCCAAAGCCGCGAGCGACTGCAAGTAACCCTCGTGACGCGACATGAT
Organism: Terriglobia bacterium; assembly: GCA_035945615.1. Classification (GTDB taxonomy): domain Bacteria; phylum Acidobacteriota; class Terriglobia; order UBA7540; family UBA7540; genus RH2-MAG17b. The sequence continues at coordinate 214 of DASZAA010000094.1, read as the reverse complement.
GTTCTTCAGCTTGCGGCGGCCTCCGACGTAGGCGATATGGCGATGGCCGAGATGATACAGGTGGTCGATCAATTGCCGCATCCCGGAGAGGTAATTTACCTTCACATTGCTCGCGCGTTCGGAAACGAAATCTAAGTCAAAGCAGGCGACGGGAATATCGCGGTAGACGATTTCTTCGAGCCATGTCGGGTTCATTTCCGAAGTGAAGATGGCC
>DASZAA010000093.1:0-2855 GCA_035945615.1 Terriglobia bacterium | reverse complement strand
TTTTATCCCCGCGCCCACGGTGGTGGGCACCTGGGGCGCGTTCATCCAAATCCGGTCGCCGCTGGTGACACGGCGAGAGCTTTTTGACGTGGGCATCTCCGGCCCGATCGCGGGCTTCGTGGTGGCCATTCCCATGCTGCTACTTTCGGCATGGAATGCGGGAAGCCGGGCGGCGGCCTTTCCAGTGGACAGCCTGATTCCAGGGCATCCGCTTGCGCTCACGCTGCTGGTCAAAGGATTTCACCCCGGCATTCAACTTTCGCGGTTGGCGCTGACGCCGATGGGCTGTGGCGTTTGGGTGGGACTTTTTGTGACGGCGCTCAATTTGATTCCTATCGGACAACTCGACGGCGGGCACATTTTCTACGCGGTTTTTGGTCGATTGCACCGTTACGTTTCCATCGGATTTTTCATTGCTCTGATTCCGCTCGGCTACTTCTTCTGGCCTGGATGGTGGGTCTGGGCGGTGCTGATGATCGTGATCGGCCTGCGCCATCCACCGCCGCTCATTGACTCGGAGCCGCTCGACCGCCGCCGCAAACTTATTGCCCTCAGCGCCCTTGCGATGTTTGTCCTCTGCTTCATGCTGCGGCCGATGAGAGTGACGTAGACAGCCTGCGGGTTACATTGGAAATGGAAGCAGGAATTAGCGATTTTAGCGATCCATAGTTGGAAGATGCAGAACTTGAGCAGAAACCAGATTGAGGAACTATTTAATTGCAGGTTCGGTGCTTACATTATCTGCGCTGGCCGCTACTTTTTCAGAATCCATCGTCATGTACAACCCAACTCCCGGCGGATGCGCCTCTCCTTTTGAGAGGACGAATAAATCAAAATTCGGCGGCATGTAATGGTGCGCTGCTGTAAAAGGCTGAACGAAGCGATCGTTCAGGCAGTCCCGGCGGACAAAAAAGGCATTTATCCCGTTGAGGTTGCACCCCACCAACGCATACCCTTTAGATATTCCAAGCCGTTCGAGAGCCGCCAGGCTTGCGCCGTAGTAATTCGTTTCATTCCAGCGTGTGTCCGCGCGGTACGCCTGCACTGCATCGATAGGGGGGCGAAGCGTGGCGTTATATTCCACTACGACCACGCGTGGGTTGATGGATTGCAGCGCCGACCAAACCCAGTAATCGTTTCCGTCGATGTCGATGCTGAGCAAGTCGATTTGCTTCTCTTTGCACAGATTCGACAGGACATCATCAATGTTCTCTGCCGTAATCATATGCGGCTCAGCTCTAAGTGCCCCTTTGTCAAGGGCAACTCGATGTAAACGGTTGACAGATTCAATGTTTTTGGCGCTTCCGTCAATCCAGACTCCAGACCAGCCCAGGAGGAGCAGGTAGAGACTGTTGTTCTCGATCCCTTCGCCGCAGCCAAACTCGATGAAAGTCCTGTTCGTCGTTCCAATCCTGAGAAAAATCTCTTGGATGATGCCGTCTTCATCGTTTTGGGAATAGGCTTTGAAGCCATGTCCGGGCAGCCGGTCTGGATGTAGACTCAATTGCTCGCTTCGCAGCTGCCTAATGGTCTCTCGTGCAAGCAGCGAAGCCATGTTCGCAGTAAGAGTTGCCATGCTCGCCGTTTGCTTGTCAGTACGGAGAATGGCGAAAGGAACGCTCTTTGCAACCCTAAATAGTTTGCGTATCATGGCAGTCTTTATCGTCGTATCTTTAGTTTTTGATGCGCGTCAAGTATTCCCAGTATTCACGCATGTTGTCGTGCCGGCGCGGCATTTCCTAAGCGTTTGGAATTTTGGTCCAAGTCAATCATAGTATACCCGCCCGTTAGCTCGGAACCACAATTCTGCAATCCAGACGCTGTCTGACGCCGCTTGGCAGGAGGAAGAAGCAATCATCATAGGCGACATGGGGAAGCATTTTTAGCCCCACAGGGGGATACGATGTGAGTGGGAGGTTCTACCACTGCGGTGGCTGCCTTGCGGCTGCGCGATTCTCTATGCTACGTTTAGAAGTCTCAGGCGCGGGCGCGTCCCCAGCACTCATCGCTCGACCTTCGTCGCATCTAGCATGGATATTACCGGCGGGTATTGAAATCGCCGAGGGCGTGAGTGTCTGGAACGCGCAAGCTTGTGGCGCTGTTTTGCAGCGGCGGCCCCTTGCAGGCTTCGTCCGCTGGTCTTTTACTATTTGAAGTCGACGGCCAGCGGCCGCCGCACCAGCGAGCGTTGTCACTTTAAGATATAACCCTCAATAAATCCCAAGCGACTATGCCCCAAACCACATCCATCATCCGGTCTGTCAAAGGCACGCGCGATTTGCTGCCGCCTGAGACTTCTCTCTGGCTTCGGGTGGAAGCCGAGTGCCGCGCCGTGCTCTCCGCCTATAACTTTGAGGAAATCCGGACGCCCATCCTCGAGCAGACCGCCCTTTTCGCGCGCAGCGTGGGTGCGGACACCGACATCGTCTCGAAGGAAATGTATACGTTTGATGACCGCGATCACGAATCGCTTACCTTGCGCCCCGAAGCGACGGCGGGCGTAGTGCGGGCGGCCATCGAGCGCGGATTGTTCAACGAGCGTGGCGCCCACAGGCTCTATTACATCGGGCCGATGTTCCGCCGCGAGCGTCCGCAGAAGGGGCGCTACCGGCAATTTCATCAGATTGGCGCCGAAGTTCTCGGTTCGGATCATCCGCTCATCGACGTTGAAACGCTCGAAATGCTGATGCTGATGATCGGGCGGCTGGGCCTTCAGGACGTTTCGCTGCTCGTGAATTCCGTCGGCTGCCGCCAGTGCCGCGCCGAGTATGTGAAGCTGCTGCGCCGCGAACTCGAGCCCGTTAAATCGAAGATGTGCAGCGATTGCCAGCGCCGCGCGGAGACGAACCCGCTGC
>DASZAA010000092.1:0-20155 GCA_035945615.1 Terriglobia bacterium | reverse complement strand
GGAGCATCAGGGCCACGCCGTGGTGGACACGGGCATCCGCCGCTCGGTGCTGGCGGGGAAGGGCATTAAAAAAGCTAAAGAGGGGCATACGCTCGGCCGCATTACGTTCTCCCTTTTTTATGCCACGGATTTTGCCGACCGCCTTATCCAGCAGGTTGTCCCGGCCCTGCGCGCCGGCTTCGTGGTGCTCACGGACCGCTATATTTACTCGCTCATGGCGCGCGCGCTTACCCGCGGTCTCGATCCCGCGTGGGTGCGCAGCATTTACAGCTTCGCCCTCAAGCCAGACGCCGTCTTTTACCTGCGCATCGGGGTGGACGACCTCATTCCACGCGTAGTTTTTTCGAGAGGATTTGACTACTGGGAAGCCGGCATGGACCTGCACCCGAGCGAAGATATGTACGAAAGTTTTCGCAAATATCAAACCGAACTTCTCGGCCACTTCGACTCGCTGGCGCAGGAGTTCGCGTTCGAGGTCATTGACGCTTCCCAGGATATCGATAGCATCTTCGAGCAGCTTAAAGAGGGCATCAGCCGCACGCTCGACGGCGGCGCAAAAGAATCCTCCACCGCGCGCCCGCACCCGGCCTCCTCAACTTCCCTGGCTTCCAAAGATGGTAAAGAAGGCAAAGAGAGCAAACCTGAAAGCCCGGCAGCTAGTCCGCTGGCCTCGAGCGCCAAAAGCTAATTTTCACCCTCGCCTGAAAACCCTATTCCACCGTAGTGACTTTTAACTTCGATGTGCGTCTAAATAGCATCGGCGGTCTTGGGCGCGTCCGGGCCAGAGGCTGTTGAAGCGTCGCGCTGCCGGCCTATACCAGCGAAACCGGCGGCAAGTCCGGCAAGGGCCGCCGCGAGAGCCGCGAAACGGCAGTTATTAGCTGGTTTTAAGGTATAGGACGGGCCGCACGGCGGCGGCACGGAAAAACTTCACCGAAACGCAAAATTGCAGAAACTTCCGTGAGGTATCAAACGTATAAGGTTATATGAAGCAACAGAAGGGATGGGAGGACACATGCTGCTGAAGCTTAATGAGCCCCTGCAAGTCGAAAACCTGCGAAATTATCCGGCTGAGGCTGCGCGCAGACTGCGCGAACTTCTCCTGCGCGGTGCGCTTGCTTCTCCCGATCCTCACCGCAAGAATTTCTACGACGTGGAAGACGGTTCCTCCGTCTTTTATATTCACATTTCTCCAGCCGGAACGGTCCTGCTGCTTGCCATCTGGGCGAAAGAAGAGACGCCGTTCCACGCGCAGGGCGCCGCTCAGATGGCCCAAACCAGCGCAGCGTAAGCGAATGCGGCTCCTATAGGCTTTTGCCGCTGTCATTTCGGCGTTCCGAGCTTTGTTACAGCATTTGGATCAAAGAAACAACGCAGGTCTTAATCTCATCACTTGCGGCGTCATCGAACATCGAGCGCGCTATCAGCCGGGCAGTAGACTTGCGGTTCTGAGCAATCTGCCGTAGCAGGCTGCGGGTGAGATCGAGATGACGACGCACAAATCGCGGCCGGCCCGCCATTTTGGCTAAGATCCGCTCGTCGACTTCGAGATCGTGCCACTCGCCCAAACGGTCCTGAAGGTTGCGCAGGATTTGAAGCGCCCTTCCGCTGCGCCGCGTCTCAAACTCTTGAATGATCTCGATCAGATAACGAAGCTGTTTGGCGGCGATCCGCAAGGGATGAAGCATGGCGGCATCTGAAGCCCCGCGCGCTTTATTGCTGGCAGACTCGAAAGCATTCCACGCGCGCTCAAGCTCCTGCAAGAGCTTTTGCCGGAAGCTGCCCTTGCCCAGGCTTGGGGAATGGTCGCTGGTGTTTAATGCTGCATCTGCCTCGATTGCCGCCTGCATGCGCAGATAGACCTGGCTCAGATTTAACTTTCCAATTTTCGCAGCGGCTCGCGCATGGGCTTTGGTTCGGCGCTTCACAAGATAATCCCGGATGGCTTCCCATGTCTCCTTCTTCGAGGGACGCTTCGCGGCAAGTTTTCGGTTTGCCCGGCGAATAAAGACGTCGTAGTTGCGGGCAGCGGAGAGAGCTTTGCGGCTGCGCGAAACGTGATGGCGAAGCCGGAGCAGATCGTGTGAAGGGTTGTCCGGGCACAAGAGGTCGAACGCCTGCTGAAGGCGGCGGCTGGCCACACGAAAATCGTGAATGGCACGCGGCTTTTCTCCGCGCAAAACTTTCGGCTCAAAGCGCATCATCTGGTCAAGGCGATGCAACGCAATCGTGCGCACTGTGTCCCACGCGGCGGCATCATCTTCCCAGGCGGGCGGAGCAAGCGGCAATTCCAGCGGGCCGGTGGAAGCGGGATTATCCGTCGGCGTGAGCGTCTGGCGTACTGTACCCATAACCGATTCCTTAGACTTGTTGTAGCCCTCTATTCCCCTCGATCCTTTCTCTTCATTGTCCCTCTCTTCATCAGGAATGCCAACCGCCGCTGATCCTGCGCGATGGTGTTAAGCTTGGAGTAAGCGCGCTTTTCTTGCACGAGAGGCCGCAGGGAACGCGCAATTTAAGCGCAGGGAGGAGAACACATGAAGTTGCTGAATCTGGAATTCCAGTTAATCGCGCATGACACCTTCCGCATCGCGGGGTCTAAAATTCTTTATACCGATCCGTTCAAAGTTACGAAAGAAGACGCTGCGGACATCATTCTTTTATCGCACGAGCACGACGACCATTTCAGCCCAGATGATCTGAAGAAAGTTGGCGCAGCCAAAGCGCATATCGTGGCTAGCCCGCGCTGCAAAGACCGGCTGAAAGATTTTCAGCAATATCATGTCGAGTACCTGGAACCCGGGAAAAAGACAACGGTGGATGGGGTCGAAATTGAAGCCGTGCCCGCTTACAACGTGAATAAGTTCAGAAGTCCCGGCCAGCCGTTCCATCCGAAAGGCGGAATGGGTGCCGGTTTTATTTTCAAAATGGATGGGACCTCGGTTTACTATGCGGGCGATACGGACCGGATTCCCGAAATGAGTCAATTCCGCTGCGATATTGCGTTGCTGCCGGTTTCCGGCACTTATGTCATGACGGCGGACGAAGCCGTTGAAGCTGCGGTGGATATCAATCCAAAGATTGCGGTACCCATGCACTACGGCATAGTAGCGGGGACAGCCGCCGACGCGCAGAAGTTCAAGTCTGTGGTGAAAAACTGCCGAGTGGAAATTATATAGGTTTTGCTGTAGCGGCTCACTTGATGGGCCGCTGGATTTTAGATAACCGGCGTAGCGCAGACCGCCGTGGTTGCGGTCTGCGGTTTGTCCCCGGCGAGATCAAAAACCGCGGACCGCAACCACGGCGGTCCGCGCTACGATTTAGTCTTGCGCGGACGCCCAAGCCATGCCGTCGCAGTTGCGTCCTGCCTGGATGAGCTTATCGACCTTCCAATTGTCGAGGTTCAGCACCGCGATCTGGCGGCTGCGGTCGCAGGAGACGTAGGCGACTTTGCCCGCCGGGTTCAGCACGATTTCCTGCGGCGCGGACGGCACTTCGACCGACCGGACGACCTTCATTGTGCTCAGATTGATTACTGCGATCAGGTTCTTATTAGGGATCGTCACTAACTCCCAGCGGCCGTCTAGCGTGGCGCGCGAGCCAAATCCGATTCCCGGCAGCGGCACCCACTGGGCCACCTTATTGGTTCGCGTGTCGATCACGGCCAGGCGTGGCTGGTGCTGATCGGTGGTAAACGCCCAACGGTTATTTTCGGAGATCGAGATTCGCTGCACTGTTTTGGCGACAGGAATCACGGTAATGGCCCGGCGGCCTGTGATATCGAGCGCCGTTACTGTGCCCGCGCCCACGTTGGCCGTATAACCTTTCTCGCCGTTGGTGGTGAGAGCGATCATGTGTGATTCCTTCTGTTCGGTTGGAATCGATCCCACAACTTCATTGGTCTTGGGGTTAATGATATCGACTGATTTGCTCAGCTCGGAGGAAATGTAAAGCATCCCGTCCGGCGCGTAGATCGCACAATGTGGACGCACCGCGCTCGGCATCTTGATAATCTGTATGATCTTGCGCGAGGCGAGGTCGATCACATCAACTGAGTCTCCGTTTGTACCCGGCGATCCCACGCCCGAGTTTCCGTAGATGGGCACATAGGCAAGCTTCCCATCGGGTGAAGCTGCCACTTCGTGTCCGGTAAAACCGCTGAGCTTGACCGTAGCCACTTCCTTGCCGGCCGCGGGATCCACAATGCCGAGCGTTTGATCGCCTTTGTTGACGATCAGCAGCGTGCCGCGGCTGCCAGTCGTGCTGGGCGGAGCGGCGGTCGCCATTGCGGGCAGCATGAATCCCGCGCTGACGATGAGCATAAGCCATGATGCAAGGGAAGCCATAAATCCTCCTGAGATTGAGTGAATTGATATTTTATACGTGGCGCCATTAGCCGGCGGCGCCTGATTCTGTAGCGGCGGCCTCTGGCCGCCGGTCTTTACTATTAAGATCCGGTGGCCGGAGGCCGCCGCTGCAGCTTAATTCCGGCGGTCAACGGGCTGGAACGGCTCAAATAATTCAATGAGGTTGCCGGATGGGTCTTCCAATAGAATTTGTTTGCCGCCTATGCCGGTAACAATTTCATTACGAAAGTGGCTTCCCTCACTTTTGAGAGCCTCGACCGTGCCAGCTAAATCTTCCACCTTGATGTGAATTCGGTTCCAACCGCCAGGGGTTGGTTGCTCACCGCTCGGCATAGCCGATCCGCCACCACCTGTCCCGGGTTTGCTCAAATAGAGATGTAAATCTCCTCGTGAAATCTCCGCAAAACTGGGCGCTGGGTGCATTTCGACCTTAAAGCCAAGCATTTTGCCATAAAACGCGATTGCGGCGTCAACATCGTTAACGATGTAACGGAAATAAGCGGGCATGGCGACGTCCTTGAGTAAATTCTCCTCGAGCTCTTTCCTTTTGATTGGCACAGTTCATGGATTCAGATCTCTGGGGAGGCCGCTTTCATCTTCGCTGCCCGGCACGCATCGCAGGCGCATAGATCACGAAGATAAGAAAACCCGTAGATGCCACTCGAATGCCCGTCGCTCCAGAAAATCTGCAGCGCGTATCGCCCCGTGATCTCGGCCCGCAGCGGCCGCACTGCTTTTTTGAACATCGGCAAAGTGTTGGAGATGGCTCCCGCCTGTTTTCGCGGCGTTCCGCCCTCCGAGCCGGTGCAGGTTGCGCATGGGCAACTGTCGCGCAGCGATTCATAACCGTAAACGCTCACGTGCCCGTCTTGCCACTCAATCGCGAGTGTGTCGCCGCCCGCATCCAGCTTGACCTTTTTGGGAACGATGGCCATTTCATTCGATCTGGATATCCTGCCCTGCCTGCTTTTGTGCAAACTCAACCTGCGCTACAACAGCGGCGGCGATTTCTTCAAACGCTTTCCCGCACGCGCTTTCGCTATCGAGCGCGATGGGCCGACCCTGATCGCTCGCGGCGCGAATCTTCGTGTCGAGCGGCACCTCGCCGAGAAAGGGGAAGCGCATTTTCTCCGCCGCCGCGCGCGCCCCGCCGTGGCCGAAGATGTCTTCGCGCTGGCCGCAGTGCGGGCAAGCATAATAACTCATATTTTCCACCACGCCAAGGATGGGCACGTTGAGTTTTTCAAACATCGCAATCGCTTTGGCGGCGACGGTGAGCGCCACATCTTGGGGAGTCGAAACGATGACCGCGCCGGTAAGCGGAATGGTTTGCGAAAGGCTCAGTTGAATATCGCCTGTTCCAGGCGGCAGATCGATTACCAGGTAATCCAGCGCGCCCCAGCGCACGTCGCCGAGAAACTGACGGATGGCTTTGTGCAGCATCGGGCCGCGCCAGATGACGGCTTCATTGGGCGGCAGAAAATAGCCCATGGAGATCATCTTAATTCCGTAGGCCGTCGGCGGCTCGATTTTTCCCCCCACCACGACGGGTCCGTTCCGGCTGCCCATCAGATGCGGCACACTCGGGCCGTAAACGTCCGTATCCATGAGGCCGGTGGCGGCTCCGCTCAAATTGAGTGCCACCGCCAGATTCACCGCAAGCGTCGATTTGCCTACGCCGCCTTTTCCGCTGGCGACAGCGATGGCGGCCTTGACTTCTGGAATCAGGTCGCTGCTCTGCGCCATGCTGCCCATCATCATCTTTTGACGCTGGGCCATGCCAATAACAACATTCTTGACGCCCAGGGATTCCACCGCGGCCTTAGCAGATTGCCGCAGCCGCTCAGATTCCGGGGCGGAGGGATCATCCAGCACTAGCGTAAATGAGACGCGATCGTCGCCCGTCTCAAGATCTTTCACCATGCCCAGCGAGACAATCCCGCGCTCCTCGCCAGGCGCCTGCACCGGCTTGAGGGCTGCTAGTACATCATGTGGACTAATTTTCATAGCGTTTGAAGTAGCGCAGGCCGCTGCCGTTGCACTCTACGGCTTGTGGAACAAGTTCCCAATAAATACTGCGGACCGCACACGGGGCCGGACCTTCAGGTCCGGCAAGAGCAAGGCTTTCAATCGAGGCCTTCAGGCCCTCAAGCTTCAGCGCTGAAGCTTGTAGCGCAAGGTTTCGCATTTCAGAAACCCTGCGGCTTGTCGTGACGAACCGGAAAACCTTGTGCCACACTCAAAGGAAAATCCGCGGACCTGAAAAACGCAGGTCCGCGCTACACGGCGGCGAGACGCCGCTACACCGGCCGCAGATAATCGAAATCGCAGCCCTCGTGCGCTTGCAGGATGTGATCGAGGAACATCCTGCCGTAGCCCCTCCCGTAGTGTGGCGCGGGGGCTTTCCAGGCGGCAAGCCTCTTCTTGAGCTCAGCTTCGGGAATCATCAACTCCAGGCGGCGGCCCGGTACGTCAAGTTCAATCATGTCGCCTTCCCGAACCACAGCCAGCGGTCCGCCCGCCGCTGATTCCGGCGAGACGTGAAGTACCACGGTGCCGTATGCGGTGCCGCTCATGCGCGCATCACTGATGCGCACCATGTCGCGTACACCAGCTTTCAACAGCTTCTGCGGGATTGGCATGTCGCCCCATTCGGGCATTCCGGGAGCGCCCTTCGGCCCTGCGCTCTTCAGCACTAGCACCGAGTCCGCGCTCACTTCAAGATTAGGATCGTCAACACGCGCCATCATGTCCTGATAATTTTCAAACACCACCGCGCGCCCCTTGTGCCGCTCGAGCAGCGGCGATGCGGCCGTTTGCTTGATCACCGCGCCGTGCGGCGCAAGGTTGCCCTTGAGGATTACGGTTCCACCCTCGGGGTGAAGCGGATGGTTGAGCGGCTTAATCACGTCGCGGTTCACAACCTCGGCACTGGCGATGTTTTCACCCACTGTTTTTCCGGTCACGGTGAATGCGCCCGCGTGTAGCAGCGGCAGCAGTTCCTTCATCACCGCGGGCAAGCCACCAGCGTAATACATATCCTCCATCAGAAATTCGCCGGAGGGCTTGATGTTGGTAATGAACGGCGTCCTGCGCGAAATTTCGTCAAACTTTTCGAGTGGCAGCTTCAGGCCCATGCGGCCGGCAATGGCAACCAGGTGGATGATTGCATTGGTCGAGCCGCCAATGGCCATGTCCACGCAGATGGCATTCTCAAACGCCTCCTGCGTCAAGACTTTCGAGGGCGTCAGTCCCTCGCGCGCCATGGCGACGGCGCGGCTGCCGCTCTCCTCCGCCATCGAATAGCGGCGGGAATCGGCGGCGGGAATGTTGGCGCAGCCAGGAAGCGTCATGCCCAGGGCCTCCACAATGCTGGTCATAGTGGAGGCGGTGCCCATCACCATGCAGTGGCCGGCGCTGCGCGAAAGGCAACTCTCGATTTCACACCATTGCTCATCGGTGATGTTGCCCGCGCGCCTTTCGTTCCAGAATTTGCGCGAGTCGGTGCCCGACCCAATCTCTTTGCCGCGCCACATGCCGCGCAGCATCGGACCGCCCGTCACCATAATTGCCGGGACGTCGGCGCTGGCCGCGCCCATGAGCTGCGCGGGCGTGGTTTTATCGCAGCCGCAGAGCAGCACTACCGCGTCGAGCGGATAAGCCCGGATGCACTCTTCCACGTCCATTGCCATCAAGTTGCGATAGAGCATGGTGGTGGGCTTCATCAGCACTTCGCCGAGTGATATCGTAGGAAATTCAAGCGGAAACCCGCCCGCCTCCCACACGCCGCGCTTCACTGCCTCAGCCACCTGGCGAAGATGCGCGTTGCAGGTAGTGAGTTCGCTCCACGAGTTGCAAATGCCGACTACAGGCTTGTTGGCGAACGCCTGCGCGCCGAATCCCTCCGCACGCAAGTAGGCCCGCGCCGTCATGGCGCGAAGATCGTTCTCCCCCAACCAGTCTTGACTCCGCAGGCGTCCTGCGGGTTTCTTATCACTCATCGCTTGTTTGCTCCTTAAAGTATTTGCCTGGCCCATCTGAGAATGCCACGCCCCGGCGGGGGCAAAGGCAAGATTATGATCTTAGCAGGCTTTTGAGCGGCGGGTGGCGCATCTATCGCGAAAAGCGCGATGTGCGCGATCATCCGAGAAAATTTCATTTTGCAAGATGGCGCCTCAGGCCTCAAGCTGGAGTTTGTTAAAATTATCCGTGCCCGGATTCGAAAACAACCCGCCCAGCCCGTGGCCAGGCACGCTGGCCGGGTTTGCCGCTCTCTTGGTGGGCATCGGCATCGGACGGTTTGCTTACCCTGCTTTCATTCCCGCTTTGGTGCGGCAACGCTGGTTCTCCGCTCCGCAGGCGGATTACCTCGCGTCTACGGCTCTGGCGGGTTATGTGGCGGGAGCGTTCATCGCCGGACGCCGCAGCTGGAGCGCGGGACCAAGCTTCACCATGCGAACGAGCATGGTCGTCGCTTCCGCGAGCTTCATCTTTTGCATCAAGCCGGCGGGCTTTGCCTGGTTCTTCCTCTGGCGATTGCTCGCGGGCGTCGCGGGCGGATTCCTGATGGTCGCAGCTGTCCCGGCCATCATTGCCTGCACGCCGGCGAGGCAGCGGGGCCGCGCCAGTGGCGTCATTTTCACGGGGATCGGAGCAGGCATTGCGGCATCCGGCACCCTCGTCCCCATGCTCGCTCGCCGCGGTCTTGCGCAGGCGTGGCTGGGCGTCGGAATCGCCGGCTTTATCCTCACCGCTCTTACATGGCAATACTGGCCAAATCTTGCAAAGCCCCGCTCCGCGCGACCGGGCGAAGGCGGCACTGTCCGGTTCGCGTGGCCCATCGGGCTCCTCTTGGCGGCGTATTGCGCGGCCGCCGCGGGATTTGCTCCGCATTCGATCTTCTGGGTAGATTTTGTCGCTCGCGGACTGCGCCTGGGATTGAGATCCGGCGGGCATTATTGGATTCTTTTTGGTTTCTCCGCGGCCGTGGGGCCTATCCTTGCCGGCTCGGTTGCAGACCGCGCGGGATTCGCTCTGAGCCTGCGTTGTGCGCTGGTCATCGAAGCCCTGGGCATAGCTCTTCCTCTCTTTTCGCAACGTGGATGGTCTCTTGCGATGTCCTCTATTCTAGTGGGGTCGATGGCGATGGGGGTCGTCACGCTGATGGCGGGGAGAGTTTCTGAACTGGTTCCTATTTCCGGCCAGAAGCAGGCTTGGAGTTGGATGACCATGGGCTTTTCCATCGTGTATGCGGCAGGCGCTTGGGGTTTATCGTTCTTGTACGCGCGGTCCCATTCCTACGCAATCATCTTTGTGATTGGCGCAGCCGCGCTGCTTGTTGGAGCGATTCTCGAATCGGCCAGTTCGGGGATGGCCTCTGCCTCCCCACTCGGATCCAAACCTGACCTTGCTTCTCCAGACAAGGCCACTTACAGGTAGAACCTTCTCAGGGTAAACTCCCTTCAACCAATCTATGAAATCGGGCCGCCGAATCATATTACATAAATATCAAGCTTGCTCCAGCAGAGATGCCCGAACGTGGCCCGATTTGGAAATTGTCGCCGATACTCCCTCACCCGGCTCGCGGAGTTTACCCTGAGCGGAAATACCGGGATTCTTCGCTTCGCTCAGAATGACAAGCGAAGGGCTTGCCACCCTCGCCCGCCGTGAGAGGGTGCCCGACGTAAGAGGGCGGGTGAGGGGAGCGCCACGCGGAACTTGGCGCCGGAGCAAACTTGATAATCATGAATCGCGGAACGAACCCAAGAAGCTATTTAGAATCAGCGTTTCTAATAAACACTGTCTCATTCGTCTCAAAAGCTACCGGGAAGCGTAGCGCTTTCGGGAGGGAGAATACCGGTGGTGGGTAACGACTTTCTCCTGTACCAGGCGATAGACCAGCAGTCTGCGCCCACGCGCGAGCCGAGAGCTGCGGAGATGGTTCCATCGGCGAATTTGGTAGGGTGAAACGTCAAAGTGGTCGGCGATGAGGTCGATATTGTCCCCGGGGCGCACCCGGTAATAGTAGGGACGCCGCACCCAGCGCACGCCGGCCTCCTCAACCATGCGTGGGCGCGCAAGAGGAATGAGCACGGGCGCGTCGGGAGCAAGCGGATCATCCGGCGCAAGCTGATTGGCTTGAACAATAGCCACCGAGGTGACGTGATATTGATTCGCAATGCTATTGACCGTCTGGCCGTCAATCACTCGGGTGGCCCGCCACCAAAGCCTGCCCGCTAGCGGCACCAGCGCGATTTCCTTCTCGAAGATGTCCTTTGTGCCAGAGGGTAAATTAAGCATGTAGTGCGGATCGTCTGCCGGCGTTTCGTAGCCCTTGAGAGCCGGGTTTAGCCGTATCAATTCTTCTACCGGCCGGCCGACGATTCCGGCCACGAGGCGCAAATCTGTTGGCTCGGTGACTGGAACGCGGTCAAATTCAATCGGAGCGGTGGAAGGCGGAGTGAAACCGTAAGCTTGGGGGTCCTTGGCAATCAACGCCGTGGCAAGAAAAACCGGCACGTAGTTTTGAGTCTCCGGCACCATCACGTGCATCTCGCGCAGCTTCCAATAATCTGCGTAGCCCGTCCGCTCGATTGCCCGCTGGATGTTGAGTGGACCTGTGTCGTAGGCGGCAAGAGCGAGATACCAATCCCCAAAGGTTTTGTAGAGTTCTTTGAGGTCGGCTGCCGCCGCCAAGGTGGAAAGGTAAGGGTCTTCGCGTTCGTCGATCCAGCGATTCTGTTTAAGGCTAGGCGCGGTTTCGCTCATCAGTTGCCAAAGGCCCTTGGCTCCTTTCACTGACGTGGCGTGGGGATCGTAGGCGCTTTCGGGGCCGGGCAAATAGAGCAGGTCATGCGGCAGGCCCTCTTTTTGCAGAGCGGCGGAAATCATGGGTCCGTATTCCTGCGCTCCCTGCAGCACTCGTTCAATGTAGCCGCGCGCGTGTTTCTGCAGATAGGCGATAATCCCGGAAACCGTGTCGTTTGAAGAAACCAGCGGGATATCAAGGTGAACGGTGCGGATTTCCTGTTGAACTTGCTTGGCTACGTTGGGATCGACCGGGAACGTGAGGCCGGAAAACGACTCGATGGGAGTGGGCACGTATTGGTGGGCGCTTAAAGAGTTGCCGTGCTGGATGGCTGAAAGCTCGGCATCGTTAATATGGTCTGCCAAGAGGTCGAATTCTTCGTTCAGACGGTTGTTATTACGGATGTCGTAGGGCGAAGACAGCAGGATGCTAAGGGACTGATCAAACTCCTGCTTCGACTTGCTGAAATCGCCCGATTGGTAGTCGTTGAGACCCGCCGTGTAGGCCGCCTCGGCGCGGTCAATCAACTGGCTGATCGCCTCCATTTGGCTATTGCTAGAGGCTTGGCCTGCCTTTCCAGATAGACCGGATGGGCCCGACGAGCTGGATGAGCTTGAAGCGCGTGACGGATTAGAAGGAGTAGAGGTGGTCTGCTGCGTCTGTGAGGCTGGCGATGCGCTATGCTGCGTCAGGGATGGCGCCAATGCCGCTGCCGAGGGTTGTCCCAGCGGCTTGTGCTGCTGCGCCGTTTCGCAGGAGGCGAGAGCGAAAACGGCGAGGCCGAGTATTAAAAGTCTAAATCTCCTCAAAACGCTTTCCTCTGGGAGTAACGATGCCAACTTCCCTGAGTGCTTGGTGAATTGTACTTCCGCAGGATAGGGCTGGTCAACTGGAAGATAGTCCATGTAGACTGGATATCCATCGGATGGCTTGAAAGAAGCTCCCAAGAGTAAATCGCAATACGCAAGCTGTGGTGACGGTCTCTGGCTAGGCTTGGCTAAATTAAGTCTCGGATTGTGGAGTACGACCTGCGGATACGCGGTTTGTTGCTCTGAAGGGCTTTTGCCCTTCAGGGAACTGTAACCTCACCAAGATGCGCTTTTGTTTGAAGAGTCATAGGCTTTCCGTCAATAGATGGAATTTTTGCTTGAGAGCGTGGAAATTCTCCCAGATTCCATTGGCCTTGTGCCGTGTGTTTTTGTAATGCATTGATAATAAATTGCTTGTATTGGGTATCGCTTGGCGCTGTGATTGCTATGGAGGTTAGCTTCGGAGGAGCAGATTCACATGATGATACCTGACGACGATCCTTACCAGCAGGACCCCTATGACCGGCGTGAAGTGCCGATGATTGAACCGGAAAATCCAACCGGCTTTAATCAGTGGCTCATGGCAGTGACTTTGACGTTGATTATTGTAGTGGCCATCGCCATCGGATACACAGTGCACGAACAGCGTGCTGCGCAACGCCTGGTTTCGGCAAATGGCCGCTTGGCAGCGGATTTGAGCCAAGCGCAAGGCCAGATGGCAGCCTTAACAGCTAAGGTCAATGCTCTGAGCGCGCCAAAACCCGTCGAACCAGCGCCGCCGGGCGACGAGACATGGAACGGCAAGGCCGTGCGCCCAGCGCCAACCGCTGAAGCGCACGTCCACCGGACGCGAACGCGGCCAGCCCCCTCCGCGTGGCAGCGAAAGATGCAATCACAACTGACGGCTCAGCAAAAGCAGCTCACGGACGCGGAACAGGCTCTGGCAAAGACGCAAGCCGATCTTTCTGCGCAGTCCGCGAGCACGCAGAGCGGGCTGACGGGCCTCGGAGGTTCCATTGCCAAGGACCATGCGGAGTTAGTCGCGCTCGAGAAGCTTGGTCAGAGGGACTACTTCGAATTCAACCTTTCCAAATCCAAGAAGTTTGCGCGCGAGGGCCCCATCAGCCTCGATCTTCGCCACACCAGCGCCAAGCACCAGAATTATGATCTCGATCTTCTGGTCGATGACTATAAGCTTTCGAAGAAAAACGTGAATCTCTATGAACCGGTCGTGTTGCAGACGGCGGAAAACCCGCAGCCGCTTGAACTAGTGGTTAACCGGATTGGCAAAAACGAAATCCACGGTTACATCAGCGCCCCCAAGACGTATGAACAAAGAGCGTCTGCCTCGAGCGCAATGGGAGCGTCTTCTTCCACTCAGCCAGTGAGCAGTACTGCGGCTACTCCTTCCGCGCAAACGGCGACGCCGGTAGCGGATACGACTGCGCCGCAGGCCATTGCGGCGGCGAGCCATCAATAGTCGTCTATGGCGGCGGTCCTCACAGGTTTCCGCCGCCGGTCTTTATAGCCGCAGAGTTCTGCTGTCAGAACTCTGCGGCTTTTCTATTTTGGGAGATGGCACAGAGTTTTAAGAACAAAACCCTGTGCTAGAGCGGCGTGAGATTCATCAGCAATTGAGAGCTATATCCGCGATTCAAGGATGGCATCGAGTTCGGGCAGGGAAGTGATGCGTGGAGCAGCAGCGTCAGGGTATGCGCCCACCCAGTCCATTAGGATGCCTGTAAGTCCGGCATTCTCCGCGCCTCCGACGTCAATGGAATAGAGGTCGCCTACGAACAAAGCCTCATGCGGCTCGCAGCCGCTTTGCGCGAGCGCCAGGCGGAAGATTTCCGGACTCGGCTTTTCAACGCCGACAAAGTGGGAATCCAGGATAAATTCGAAACAAGCAGCCAAACCAACCCCTTTGAGTTGACGTTCGATCAGTCCCAGTGAGTTGGATACAACTCCCAAAATGTAGCCGCGCTGCCGCAGCGCCTGTAAATAATTGATCGCGCCTGGAAAGACGCGCGACCAAGTGGTGATCTCTTTGAATCCCTCCGCAAGTTGCAGAGCAACCTCCTGCTGCTTGGCTTCCGGCACGCCCACGCGCTCCACCAAAGCTCTGAGATACTCTGCCCAATAGTAGAAGTCCGCTTTTGTGGGCACGTTCCCGCCGCGTATTTGGGGCCATAGCCATTCATCCAACCGTTGCTTGCCCTTGCGTTCTGCTTCGTAGAAGTCATCCGCTTGCGCCGGATAGCCAAGGCTAGTGAGGGTGTTTGCGAGCACGTCGACACGCGGAAACACTACGGTGTTGCCCGCGTCAAACAGCACGGCTCGCGCCTTGTTTCCTTTCCGCATTTAGTCTCCGCGCACTATTTGCCGCCTGCAAAAGCAACGCTACAGCGCATCCATATTATAACGGATACCGAGTTAAGCTAGGAGTTTGTCGAAAAAAAGGGAATTTGTCATGCTGAGGCCTTCGCTTGTCATTCTGAGCGCAGCGAAGAATCTCCTCATGTCCGCTCAGGGTATACTCCGCGAAGCATCGGCGGTTTCTTATTGAAAACCAAACAAAAAAACAGATTCTTCGCTGCGCTCAGAATGACAGCGCCAACGGTTTTTCAATAATCTGTTAGGAGACTACCCGATGTTTCGAGTCTGCGCGAAGTGACTTCTCGAACTTTCGGAGCAGCAATTGTTTGCCATCCTCAGAGTCAAAAGAAGCAAGGATGGAATTTATCATCACGCTGGTGATCTCGCCGCGGCTCAAGCTGAAAGCATAATAGGCCAGCGTCAATTCACGCTCGAGCGTGGTCGAAAACATTGCGGGGTCATCCGTGCTTAGCGTGATTTGCAGCCCTGCGTCGAGGAACTGCCGCAATGGATGATCTTCAACGCGCACAATCAATCCAGTGGCCACGTTGCTGGTGAGACAGACTTCGAGCGGCACTCGCCGTTCGCGGAGCAACGCCATCACCTGCGGGTCGCGCGCGGCGGCAAGACCGTGGCCAATGCGCTCCGCACCTAGCAGTTCAACCGCGTCGCGGACGCTCTCCGGGCCAGCCGATTCGCCCGCGTGGGCCGTCACGCGCAGGCCCAAGTCCTTTGCTTCGCGGTAAACCGTCGTGAAGATCTCGGCGGGCCCGCGCGCTTCGTCGCCGCCAATCCCAAAGGCCGCCACGCCTTCGTCGCGGAAGATTCTTGCCCAACCCAGCACCTCGCGCGCGTGATCCTCTCCAAATTGGCGCACGGCATCGAAAATCCACTTCACTCGCAACCGAGGCGCAAACTTTTGCGCTGCTTTCGCCACAGCCTCGAAGATTTCTGGCAGTGGCTGCTTCTTCCACAGGATCACCCCCGCGGAAAGCGTGATTTCCGCATAATGCACGTTTTGTGCCGTCAGCCGCTCAAGCAATCGCGTGGTGATAAGGGCATAGTCCGCCGGTGATTCCAGTAGCAGGGTGACCTGCTTGAAAGCATTGAGGAATTTCGCAAAGTTCCCGTAGCGGAATCCACGCCCTTCCTGCTGGTTGATCCATTCTTCCGTTTCTTTTTGCAGCCTGCGTTTCGCGCGCGCGAGTTTTCGCAGCGTTTGCGGCTCTATGCTGCCTTCAAGATGCAGATGCAACTCCACTTTGGGGAGGGCGTGGAGAAAGGATTCAGTCGTTCCATCGGAGGCTACAGGAGCTTTGCGCGATTCATGGGAAGAGGGCATCAGTGAGCGGGCGGAGTTGGCTGACCGGCGTTGACCCAAGCAGTGTACCAATAGGATCCGGTGTCATTCGCGGCGGCAGTCAGCTCGTGCATGACCACTGAGCTCACTGCGGTGTAAAATCGGTCAAAGTAATCGTCATTATATCCAGGCAAGTTGTCGCGTGAGCTTTCGTCAGCCAGCTGGATGTTATCCACCCAGGTATTTGCCTCGATGGTGGTCCTAAAGGCGTACTCCGTGGGATCATCGATCTTCGCCGCGGACCGGCTGCGGTAGAGGATAAAATTCTGATATCGCGCAATTAAATCGACGCCAAACCGCGTTGCCAATCCGGTTTGTCCGGTGAGTTGTCCGTTATAGTTTTCTGTTGTGTTGAGCGGGTCGTGCGCGTCGGCCACGTAATAGCCGAGCACGGCCGCGTCTTTGCGCGCCTGGTCCCACTTCTGCTCCCGGAAATCATTAGTAAGGCGCAGGCTGAATTCGCCGATCTGCCACGGCAGCGTGCCGTCACGCCCCACTCGCTTGGCGCCATACTCGGCCAGCGCGGCCTTATAAGAATGCGGCAGCTTGAGATAGGGAAAACGCCCGTAGGTATCGAGAAATATGTAGTGCCGCCATTGCTCGAAGCGGTCTTTCTTCATCCATAGGTCGGGATCGTTTACGTGCCCAATAAGGTCCTGACGATAGGCGCTGAAGTAGCCTTGCAACGGCTCAGGCAACGTCTGGATCGCCCAGTTTGTCACCAAGATATGAGTTTGGGGCCCCCACGCGAGCGCCTGGGAGCATGTGAAAAACGCTAAGAGAGCTGCTGTGGAAACTGTGATCGCGCCCGCACGCAAGCTCCGTCCTCCAGAAGCATTCGCGCGGCCGGCGTGGGTCTTCTTCATGGGATCAATATGATCTTACAACGATCCGGCTCACGGGGTTGCATCGCGGCCCCGCCGGGAAGGGGCGGCCGCTGCCATCGGAACGCGCTTTACTGTCCGGTCGTCCGCTTCCTGTTGCCGCAAGCAGCATGGACAGACGAGAATAATACTGGCCACGGGCTGCTCGTCAAATCGCTGCACGTCCCAACCGCTCCGCAACGCTTCTGCTTCCCCCGGCAGTTTCTCATCGCAATACCAGCACCGGCCCTTGCCAGTTGAGCAGATAGCGTGCAGCGCCGCCGCCACATCAATCGGCAGCCGCTTCGGAACGGTGGTGCTATTCAATGGAGCCTCCCGTCCCCTCACAGCATTGCCCTCATTATCACCATCATAACTAATTTCCAGTTCGCGCAAATAGGTCGCTGAAAAGTGAAAACCCATCCGTCACAAAGCGCATAAACAGTTCCTTAATGGTGTGGCTCCTTGCATCGCACACATGGCTAATCACGCCATATGTGCGCCACCCGCGATTTTCGCTTTGCTGAATGGGCTTATCTTTTGCATGGTTCGAAGCATTTATTCTGGGCCAAGCGAAGCCCGCGTTAGCGGGCGATATCCTTTGGCCCACGGCGCAAGCCGTGGGGAATGTATTTCACTTCGGCTGATAAGCCCCGTCAGGGGCGACATCGTATTGTGATGCTGGAGAACAAACAATATGATGCCGCCCCTCACGGGGCTTGCTCCAAATATTTTCCACCATTTTCCTTCCCACGGCTTGCGCCGTGGGCTACATGACGCCTCCGCTTGCGCGGCTGACAAACGCGTTGACCGATTCCGCACGGGAACACAACCTGCTAAATAATCTCGTTCTCAGCATCGCACACATGACTAACTACGCCATGTGTGCGCCATACGCATATAGCGTGCAGCGCCGCGGTGACGTCAATGGGAAGCCTGGTTGGAACGGTAGTTGTATTCAATGATGTTCTCCCGTCCCCCTCGATGTTTTGCTCTCTGCTGAATGAGCTTATTTGTTGCATATTCAGCCCCGCATTTATATGGCTAACCATGTCAGGTGTGCACTACCTAGGGTAGCCTAGATTACAGCTTGCACGCCTTGAATTCCTCTAGTGTGTTTTGCGGGACGAGCCTTGTCACTGAGCGATAGACAATGCCCCCACTATCTTTGTAATCACATGTAATAGTTCTGGCTCCCTGCTTGCCACCAGTTTCGGGACTGATAGACATTGAGATCTCCTGATTTGGTTCGATGTACGGCACGGATATTTGCATGGCGCGCCATCCACATTGCCTTCAACTTTGATTGCCGGTCCATTGCCGAGATTTCTTAAGGTTACGTTTCGATTAACATCTATTCCCACAGCCATGATAATTGGAAGGCAAAGATTCTCACGTTGTTCGTCCGCTGCTTTCACTAGAGCTTGACTTGCTTTCGCTTGTTCGTTGGCTGCCCGTGATTGCTCGACAGCAGCGTCTTCAATTCCCTTTGTAGCTCTCACGTATTTTATGAGGTAGATCAGACCAACAATGCTTACGCCGAGGCCAGCCAACTGAATAATCGTATCCAAATGATGATACATCTTTGCGACGGTCCCTCTCTACCACCAAACACGTTTGATCACACACCTGATCTGAAATCGCAAATTGAAGATTGCCAATGCAAAACCCACGGCACAAAAAGCGTGCCGTGGCTACCATCGATTGCTAATTCAGAATCGCAAATTTGAAATTCAAGATAATTCCAAAGTCGGAAATCTAAAATTCAAAATCAAGAGCATCCGCTGGTCGAGCCGCAATTCATGCAGCGGTAGCATGAGCCGTTGCGGACCATGATAGCGCCGCAGTCGGAGCAGGTGGGCGCGTCGTCTTCGTGCACCACGCCGGCGAGTTGCGGTTGACTGACGCGCACCTGTCCAGCGGCAGGCGCTTCATTTTTCTTAGAGGCGGCCTGGGTGAACTGCGTTGCCAGTTGTGCGGCCTTGGTCACTTCGGTCCCATTGGGCGCGGTCACACTGGCGTTTTCCTGCGGCTGGGCGTCTTTAGGCAGAAACTTCAGCGCCAGCCAGCGGAAAATATAATCCATCAGGGACTTCGCATAGCCGATGTCGCGGTTGCTCGACCAGCCGCTCGGCTCAAAGCGCGTATGGCTGAACTTATCGCACAGCACGCGCAGTGGAACGCCGTATTGAAGGGCAAGCGAAACTGCCGTGGCAAATGAATCCATCAGGCCGGAGACGGTTGAGCCTTCCTTGGCCATGGTGATGAAGATTTCACCCGGCATTCCGTCTTCGTAAAGGCCCACGGTGATGTAGCCTTCGTGTCCGCCCACGGAAAACTTGTGCGTAATCGCCGCGCGCTCATCGGCCAGCTTGCGCCGGAACGGGCGCGCCGTTTGCGGTTCGACATTGGAAACTTTGGATTCGGGAGTCTCTTTTGCTGCCATCTGATCTCTGGCGCTCGCCGCCTGCTCCTTTGGTTTTGCGTCAGACGTGTTGAGCGGTTGGGTGCGTTTCGAGCCGTCGCGGTAGATGGCGATGGCCTTGATGCCGAGGCGCCACGACTCGAGGAAAGCATTCGCAACATCTTCCGCCGTGGCTTCTTCTGGCAGGTTGACGGTCTTCGAGATGGCGCCGGAGATGAAGGGTTGCACCGCCGCCATCATGCGCACGTGGCCCATGTAATGGATGGCGCGCTTGCCGTTCGCGGGCTTGAGCGAGCAATCAAAAACCGGCAGGTGCTCCGGCTTCAAGTGCGGCGCGCCCTCGATAGTGCCGCCCTGGTCGATATAATTCACGATCTCGGCCGCCTGCTGGTCGTTGTATCCAAGTTTGAGCAACGCCGTGGGCACCACATTGTTCACGATTTTAATCAGCCCGCCGCCCACCAGCTTCTTGTATTTTACCAGCGCCAAGTCTGGCTCAACGCCCGTGGTGTCGCAATCCATCATGAAGCCGATGGTTCCGGTGGGCGCAAGCACCGTCACTTGTGCGTTGCGGTAGCCATGCTTCATGCCGCTTTGCAGGCAATCGTCCCAGACTTTCTTGGCGGCATCGGCTAGCGCCTCAGGCACGTTGCGCGGATTGACGCCGCTGACAGCATTCCTGTGCATCGAGATAACTTCGAGGAACGAATCGCGATTGGCTGCATAGCCCGCGAATGGCCCCACTTCGGCGGCGATGCGCGATGACGAGAGATACGCCTGCCCGTGCATTACTGCGGTGAGGATGGCGGCGAAGTCGCGTCCAGCATCCG
This sequence comes from Terriglobia bacterium, assembly GCA_035945615.1. Lineage (GTDB taxonomy): Bacteria > Acidobacteriota > Terriglobia > UBA7540 > UBA7540 > RH2-MAG17b. The sequence continues at coordinate 317 of DASZAA010000092.1, read as the reverse complement.
AATCATAAGGCAAGCCATTCGCCATGAGCAGCGCGCCGAGATTCGCGTAGCCAAGGCCGAGCGGGCGGAAATCATGCGAGTTGCGCGCGATCTTCTCAGTGGGATAGCTCGCGTTATCCACGATGATTTCCTGCGCGGTAATGATCACGTCCACCGCATGGCGGAACGCCTCCACATCAAACTTGCCGTCCGAGGTCATGAACTTCATCAGGTTAAGTGACGCCAGATTGCAGGCCGAATCGTCCAGAAACATATACTCACTGCACGGATTCGAGGCGTTAATGCGCGCCGTAGCCTTGGATGTGTGCCACTTGTTA
>DASZAA010000091.1:0-8817 GCA_035945615.1 Terriglobia bacterium | reverse complement strand
CTGATGCTATAATTCAGGTTTGGTGATGAATCCTGCCTCAATTGCTCCCACCACGCATTCCGGCGACCGGCGTTATTTCCCCGTGGTTGCCACCTACGTCCTGCTTGTCTTAAATGTTTTTATCTTCCTTCTCATGACCCTCTCCGGTGGGTCGCAGAACGTTTACGTTTTGCTCAACTTTGGCGCCTCCTACGGCCCCTTTTTCCGCGCCGGCGAGTATTGGCGGCTGGTGATGCCGATGTTCCTGCACATCGGCTGGGAGCACCTGCTCACCAATATGTTTGCCCTCTGGCTGCTCGGCAGTTTTCTCGAGCCGCTATACGGCTATGGGCGGTTTGCGCTCCTCTACGTGCTCTCGGGGATGGGCGGCTCGCTGCTCTCGATGGAAGCTTCGCCCCACATCGCCGCCGGCGCTTCGGGAGCGATCTTCGGCGTCGCGGGAGCGATGCTGGTCACTGGGCTGCTGCATCCGGAAACGGTTCCCCGCCGCTGGAAGAATATCTTTGGCATCGGAATCCTGCTGGTGATTGTGCTTAATCTTGTCTTCGGCCACTTCGTCCGGCACATTGACAACTGGGCGCACTTGGGAGGCTTGATTACAGGGCTGATTCTGGCCTGGATTCTGCCGCCCACGCGTCTGACCGTAAGCAACGATGCGCGCAGCCGCGTCCAGCCAATCCTCATTTTGCCGGTGGCAATCGTAGTGGTTGCCGCTGCCGCGACCGCCAACCATTCTCTAAAGACAAGGCAAGTCACGAGGCTGGTAGAAAGCGCCTCAAAGCTTGAGGCCGCTGGAAAGTCGGCGCAGGCGCGCGCGCTGCTCGGACAAGCACGCAACCTTGAGCCGCATGATGTCCGCGTGCGGGAGGTTCTTGGCCTGCTGTGCCTTCAGAATCGAGATTATGAAGGCGCCATCCGGGAGTTTGCGGCGGCGCTGCGAGTGAATCCCTACGCAACCTCCGACGCCGTCAGCCTTGCCACGGCCTACCAAGGCAAGAACGATTGGCCCAAGGCGCGTGACGTGCTGGAGGTGTCTATGCGGCGGGACCCGCGCAACCCCGCTGCCCTGGAGTTGCTTGCCGAGGTATGCTCGCGCCTGAAGCTCTATGCGGAAGCCATCCAGCGTTATGACGAGGCACTGAGCATCGCCCCTAATTTTGCGGTGGCGCAAAACAATCTAGCCTGGCTTTACGCTACTTGCGAAGACGCCCGGTATCGCAATCCCGCTCAGGCCCTTGCCCACGCAACCCGCGCCGTGCAGCTTACGCAATCACGCGAGCCTGGCGCTATCGATACGCTTGCCGCGGCGCTCGCTATTAACGGCAAGTTGGATCTCGCCATCCAAGCCGAGGCAAGAGCGGCCGCGCTCGACCCGCACAATCCCGTTTACCAGCAGAACTTGATCCGTTACCGGGTGCTGGCGGGAAAGTAGGAGAGCGAGGGGTGTTGTAGCGCAGGGTTCGTATCATAACCCTGCGGTTTGTGCTGTAGCGGCGGCGTCCTCGCCGCCGGTCTTTGCTATTAAAATCCGGCGGCCCCTTATAAGCTTTGCCCGCCGCTGCAACTGTGCTTTGCCTTCACACCTTGGAATATTCCACATGGATGGAAGGCATTCCATCCGGCTCATCCACCAAGGTAAAATCCTGAAAAATATTGGGGCTTTCGCGTTTGAGGGCGCAGTAGATTTCGACCGCAAGAAGCCGGATTTCCGTGTCCGCGTGAGGGCTGCCGCGCAGTTCGAGGAAGTGTCGCCAGGCGCGGGAATTGGCGGTGACGAAAATTTTGGTTTCGCAGGCGTTGGGTAGGACGGAGCGGGCGGCCTGTCGCGCCCACTTCCTGCGGTCGCGCGGACTCATTTCGGGATGCGTCTGCTGGACGTATTGAGCGGTAGCCTCGGCCAACTCCGCGTATGCTTTGCGAAGGACTTCAATCGTCTGCTCCCACTTCTGCCGCAGAGCGTCATTTTGCTGGTAGAGCGGAGGCACCACATAACGCGCCTCGTTTTCGTCCACGTAACGCTGCGAAAGCTGCGAAAATCCAAAACCGGCGCGATGGCGCACCAACTCGTGCGTAAGCGCGCGGCTGACGCCGGTGATCAGAAAGCTCCACGACGCGTGTTCGAGCACGCTACCATGCTTGGAACTCAGGATGTTTTCAAGATATTCGCGGCTTGTCTTGCGCCCCTTGCCGAAAGACATATAGCAAGTGCGGCCGGCGACTTCGTCCAGGATTTCTCCCGCCACGGTCGTGTCCGTGGAGAAGGTCATGCCCTCATCGTTTAAGAAGCGCGCCAGTTCCTCTTCCACAACGGACTGCCGGCCGAGCAGATAGACCTGCGGCTTGGTGATGAATCGCTGAGTTTCCAAAGGTTGTCTCGCTTCCGGCCGCCGTGCGCATGAAGAATGCGCTCCCGGCGCGGCTGGTCAAGTAGAGTTGGGAGAGATGAACTGCGCCATCTAAAGCTCAAAAGTTTTGAAAAGAAGCCTCTCGCAAAAGCAAAAAGCCCCAAAGTTTCGTATAAGGAAATGGCATTCTTTGGTGTCTTTGCCTAGTGCCCTTGATCTTTGACAGGCTCTTCTCACGCCTGTGACGGTCTGGCCTCTTCGGCCGGCTTGCGAAGATTGGCGTATTTCTTCTGAAAACGCTCCACCCGCCCTGCGCTGTCCACCAGCTTTTGCTTGCCGGTAAAAAACGGATGGCAATTGGAGCAGATTTCCACGTGCATGATGTCGCCATGATACGCCGACCGGGTTTTGAACGTGTTCCCGCACGCGCAGGCCACGGTGACTTCATGGTAGTTCGGGTGAATATCTTTCTTCATTGGCTTAAACTTTCCTCCGCAATTTTAACGCGGCCCCGCTCGAATGGTATGAGAGCAGAAGAGGCGCGAAATTATTAGTGTAACGACCCCGGACCAAACTTGCAACTCAAGGTCAAGAAAGCATCCCATTCGTCGCAAAAATCTCAGAGTAGGGCGTCGGGTTTGAACTGTAGCGTAGAATGTCGCTTCCAAAACTCGCCGAATTTTGCCGCAGCGGCGGCCCCTTATAGGCTTTGCCCGCCGCTACAACCGCAGCATCGAACCGGAAAAATCCCCGTTTTTAACCTCAAAAAGCCGTTACGAACCGGACTAGCTCCGGCATCTCCTTTGTTTTGTTGCAAATGCTCCGGTTCGTCTTAAAAATCATTATAATTCATTTGTATTCAATCATCTGCAGCGATTTTGCCCGCTTTTCCGTCCGGTTCGCGCCGGTTCGTGTTACTAATCTTTCTTTAGTTTCCATAACTTGCAAAAAAGTAAAACAATCCTTTTGCGTGTTTTTGCTCTCTTTTCGCCTTTAACCAGTTTTGGTTCAATGGTCTATCGCAAAAGTTCATGTGCACTAACGAGCAATTTCGGTTTTGATCGAGCATAGTTCGTGAGATATCCTCCCGTTGGCGTTGGCCAGCGAGTTCTGTAACGGCGGGCAAAGCCTATAAGGGGCCGCCGGATTTTAATAGTAAAAACCGGCGGCGAGGACGCCGCCGCTACAACGCAACTTGTGTAGCGCAGACCGCCGCCTTCGCGGTCTGCGGCCTTCAAATACGCAAAAACCCGCAGACCTCAAATACGGAGGTCTGCGCTACAAAAAGCAGGTGCCCCTGGCGCCGGGTTGGGGGGCGGAGCTTCAGCTCCGCCATTACTTGCCCGCTCCCGGATGCGGCTTTAGCCGCTGAAGCTTCAGGGCCTGAAGGCCATCTCCGGTGGGCGAAACATTGTCGGACCTGAAGGTCCGACCCCCTAATGCGATCAACAAGCAGCATGATGGCAAGCTCCAGCCTAGCACGCCACTCTGAGACTTTTGAGACATACGGGATAAATGAGACGCTTTTTCGCCGTTATCCCCGTGGTTTTCCGGCGCGGCACGAGCGCGGCTAATCTTCTCCGGGAAGGAATACGGTATGGCGCGGGGGCGGCATGGGGAGTTTGCCCTTGCGCTCCTGCCACAGAATCTTGTTCAAGACGGCGGGGTTGTCTTGATCCGCATGGGTGAAATCCATCTCCGCGGAAAGCTTTGCTCCCGGATTATGCGGCGCATTCGTCTCGTAAATCAGCCCATTTTTCTGATTGCGGTGGTCCGCGCTAAAGGGCGGCTGGTTGCCGGGACCGGCAAAGAGGGGCGCCATCACCTGGGCGCGCGCGTCGTTATTATTCATCGGGGGCAGACCAAGCAAGACTTCCATAGTCCGCACCATGTTCACCGTAGTATAGAAATTGCTTACGACGGCGGGGCGCGCCCTTGATCCTTGCGCGTATTTGCTGATCACCAGCGCCGTGCTGCGGTGCGCGTCGACGTGGTCTGGGCCGTCTTGAGCGTCATCTTCAAGGATAAAGATCGCCGTGTCGTTCCAGTACGGGCTGTGAGAAACTGCGTCCGCGACGCGGCCTATAGCGAGGTCGTTATCGGCAATCGACGCTTCGGGTTTTGGCATTCCAGGCTTGGTACCTGCGGTATGGTCGTCGGGGATGCGGAGAATAATGAATTGCGGCAATTCGGTTCCGTGCCCCGCTTTTCGCGCTTTCACAAATCCTTCGAACTCGTTCAAGAACTCGTCTGCCCGCAACTGATCGGGATAATCGAGCCGGAAGTCGGCGTATCGAGGATCAAAGTGGCCGACGAGCTCAGGCATGGTGGCCTGATCGCGCGCAATCATGGGAACGGGCCAGGGCCACGGGCTAGGCGAGCCATGCGGCTCGCCCACATTGGCAGGAAGCGGTTGGCCTTTGCGGACAAAGTCTACGGGGCACGCCTCGCCCGCGGGCAAGGGCGTGCCCATTTTGGGCGATGCGTTCTGGGCGTGATTCTCGCCGCACCAGTGCGTCTCCACAAACTCGCCATAGTTGCGATGCGTCAGTCCGTGCCGCGCCACATTGGTCCAAATATACCCCGTGCCGGGTTCATCCACGTCTGGAATGCCTTCGGCCAGCGGCACGGAGTGCAAAACTTCGCCTTCATAGTCGTAGGTGCGCTCGGAACTGCGGTAGGCGATCTCCCAGGTTTTCTCGGTGTAGTCGCTGTCGATGGCCGCCATCGACCAGACGTGGCCGTTGCCGGAGACCTCTCCGCTTACGTAAAAATTATCGAGCACGCCAAACTGCAGGGCCAGCTTGTGCTCATTCGGCGTGATGTCCCAGCCGTACATGGTAATCGCCGGGTCGCCATTGCCGGGCTTCAAGTCGCCGAAAATCTGATCGTAGGTGCGGTTTTCCTTGATGATGTAGATGACGTGCTTAATGGGATTCGAACCGCCGGCAAAATGGAACGCGGCCAGCGTCCGGCCCATGAGGTTGCTCTTTTCAACTTCGCGGCTGAGTTGAGGAAGGTCGCGGCGGGTCTGAGCGATGTTCAAGCGCGCCACCGAGCCGTGCAATAGCGTGGCGATATAGGTATACGAGCGATGCACGCGCTTCATTTCCGCGCTTGCCTCCGCCGGACTCAAAGCATTGGCGGTGGTTCCTTCGCCTTTCCCCGTGGCAACGAGGAGATCGCCCCCTTCAACCGTCAGCGCCGTGGGATACCATTCGGTAGGGATGAAGCCTTCGGGCTTAAAAAGGCGCATGTTAGATGATTGATTGGAGAGGCCCAGAAAATCCGTGTTGAAAACAGCGACATCATCGGAACCGGCGTCGGCGGCAAACAGCAGTTTGCCGTCCTGGCTTTGGGCCAGAGCGTTCGGGTAAGTGCCGCCGTATTCTTCGCCGGGCAGCTCCGTCGAAAGCAACGCCACAAGTTTCCCATCCGCGACGCGGACAACAGCCACGCGGTCAGCGTTCGCAAGAGCGACGTAGAGAAACTTTTCGTCGCGGCTCAGCAACAGAGCGGAGGGATGGGAGCCGGGCGCTGTCGGCCGCGCCGGGCGGAGCAGGGAAATACGGCGAAGGACTTGGCCCGTGCTGAGATTGAGTTCCGCCACGCTCGAATCATTCCAAAGGCTGCAAAAGCCCAGGCGTCCGCCCCGCGTGGCCACGACGCCATAAGGGAAGGTGGCGGGCACGTAGCGCCCGTGGCTTAGATCGAAGCGGCGCAGGACTTTCCCGTTGGTTGAGTCGAGCAGCAGAGCGTCATCCGAAAGATTATCGGCCACCAGCAAACGCTCGCCCTCGCGGCTGTTGACTACAGCAATGCCGGCAGGGTATGGATCGGCCTGCCCAGCCGGAACAGCGCGCGAAACGGAGGTTGGATGCTGATCTGGATGGAGAAGTTGAAGAGGTATCTTGAGGAAACCTCCGGGCGCAATCTTGCCGCCCTCAAAGGAATAAACGGCGATGCCGTTGCCCGTGTCGCCGCTCGCGCGGCCAGTTGGGTCCGTGAGCGAGGCAAAGGAGGCGTAGAGCCGCCGCCCATCTCGGCTGAACGCGAGGCCGAGGAAGTAAGTCTGATGGGCTTTTTGATGCAAGCGCGCATCGGGATAGTCCGTCAGCCGATTATTCTTCAAATCCAGAACAGCAATGGACTCATCGTAAGAAGACTGCTCGGTGCCGTATCCATTATTCAGGATGGCGAGATATTCCCCGTCCGGGCTTAGCGCAAGGGCGGTGGGAAAACTATTCGTTTTTTGGGGGTGGCCTGGAACTGGCAACTGCAGCAGCTTGCTGGTTGGAAGATGGATCGTTTTGCCACCTTCCGGAGATTGAGCATGGATAAAGACGACGGCCGCGAAAGCGCAGGCGGCGATTAAAAGAACAGTTAAGAAATGTTTTGAGCGCAAAAGATTTCTCCCTTGAAATATTGGACGCTTACTTTACCGCGGTAATGGACTTGACCTCGATGGTTACACCGTTCAGCGTTCCCCTGACGGCAACGCGTTCCCCGGCGAAGGGCTGTGCCTGCGCCTGGTCGCTGAGAGCATAAACTTTATGATGAGCATTATCAGCAAGCACGAACTTCGCGCCCATACCAATACATTGCAGTGCGCACTGTTTCGGGGTATCCCCCGGCATCATGTGCGTGAGTCCGCACGCGCTGTCGCTGATGCTGCCGGTGAAGGTTCGCTCGCTTTGCGGTGGGAGCGGCGACGCCAAGAGGGTCCCTGCTGCGAGCGCGATCGCTGCGGCGAGGTAAAGCATGTGTTTCATGATGATTTTCTCCGGCCCCTGCCCGCCGCGATGAGGCGCTTCTCTCCCGCACGAAAGATTGTAGCGGTGGCCCGTTACAGGCTTTGGTCGCCAATCTTTACTAACTATTACAAAAACCGGCGGTCAGAGGCCGCCGCTACAAATGCGGTCCAGGCCCCTTTGAAAACCTGACTTTTTATAAACGACCCTGTTCTACCGGAATATCAGTCGGGCAGCGGATAAGATAAGCTTTTTGACGAACGGTCGACCAGAATACTGGTGAGCCTGCCGTTGATCTCCACCCAGACGCGCACCGTGTGCGACCCGAGCGATTTCGCGTAGACCACTTGGAAGCTCTTGATTTTGCCATAGTCGCCCTGCATTCCCCAGTCATGGATGAAATCGCCGTATTGGTATTCGGGAGTAGGCTGCCAGAGCTTATACGCCTGTTTGAAATTACCCGTTTCGACCGCGGTGAGGAAGCGCGAGACGGTGCGCTCCTCGGGATAATCCCAAAAGGTGTAAGTGATAATACCCCCAATAATGATGAGGATCAAAATGAAGATTGGGAGAGGAATGTATCTGAAAATCCCCCTTTTCGGTTTTACCGGCTTTGCATCGAGCAACGTCATCCTTGAGCCCCCGCGATTTAATGGAACGTGCGCCGCATCCATAATATATGACACCGGGCGCGGCTCCAAGGGTTCAAAAGGTTGGGGTGCAAGGGGGATTTATCGCAAGGCATTGCGGCGGCGTTCCCAAAGAACTCACAAGGTTCGCCTGAAAAGGAGGGTAGCTGAAGTCATCATGATGAGGGAAAACACGACAAGGAAAGTAACATCGCCCATGATGGCGGTGAACCCCGTATTTTTCAGGAGCAGGGTTTTGAACGCATGGACGGCGTAGGTGAAGGGGTCGACGATGGCGATCCATTTCATCCATTCAGGAAAAGCGTTAATGGGATAAATCGCGCCGCTCGGAAAGAAAAGCAGCGTGTTGAGCACGCCAAAGATTGACCTGGGGACTAGCGGGTCTTCCGTCCTGACCATCATCAGGAACATCATGCTGATGAAGGCTACCGACGCGGGCACAATGACCAAAAGCATTTTGAATAAGCGCAGAGGATCAAGAGGGCTCGGAATGCCGGCAATGAGCGAGCCAAAGAGCGTCAGAATCAGCCCTGCCAGAATCCCTTTCGTGGCTCCGGCAAGCGTGAAGCCAAGAATGAGCTCGGTCTTGCCAATCGGCGTCACCAGGTAGCCTTCGTGCACGCCGCGCGCTTTGTCATCGATGTACATGATGCCGCCGCCGATCATTGCGGTGATGAAAATGGAGAGCGCGATGGCGGCGGGCAAAAAATACTCGATGTAAGGCGTATAGCCGTAAAGCTCAACCGTCTGCACCGCGACTGCCGGCACAACGCGAACAGAAATTCCATTCTGGCTATAATCCTGGGCCACGCTATTGAGCGCCCCTTCGAGCGTGCTGGCGGTAAATTGGTCCGTATTATCCACCATCAGGCCGATCTGCGGATTGGCCTGCGCGAGCGTATTGCGCGTGAAGTGGGGTGGAATATTGATGACGCCGTTGAGTCGGCCATTGCGCAGATCTGCCATCGCGGTGTTGAGGTCATGGTAAGGCGTGGTCGCAAAAGTCTGCGCGGTTGCCTGGACGGCGTAGAGCATGTCGCGGAGCTTGACCGCCTCCATGCCGTGGTCCTG
>DASZAA010000090.1:0-20772 GCA_035945615.1 Terriglobia bacterium | reverse complement strand
AGTGAGCGTGCTCATCCTTTAATCGCTGGTATTCCGCATCTTTGACCATCAGTTGGTTCCGGACGGTCTCGGTCGAGTTGCTCATGGGAAGGTCACCTCCGAATTAAAGTTTTCCTGGCTGAAGACTAGCACAGCCATCGGGCAGGTTCAAGGGTTGATGGGTGGGGCAGAGTTATTCCGGCAATATCTATATGCGCAAGTCCGAGGTGGCCGATGCAATGGAACTGGTTTCATTTTTTGCGGAGGCAAACACCCCACAGGGTTCCGGCGCAAGCGATGACTACCGTAATGTGGTTTCCGCCTCTGCCAGTTTAGCCTGGATTATTTACGAGCGTGCCAAAAAAGTGAAAGGACGCGATGCAAAACAAATTAGGAATGGGGGACTGCCTGAGCATGCTTCGCCTCGAACCGCCGCGAATGGGTTAATTGCATGGGTATCAGCATATCGCGCAGCACTAAAATTCGGCTTGACACCCGCAAAGTCGAGCGGTAATCTTTCGGAACAAGTTCCAAGAGGGGAACTCATAATCGTTTGGGAGGAGTAGTCATGAAAAAGTGCATTGCGATAGAAAAACCGGCCGGCGAAGCCGGGAAGCCGCTTTTGCGGTCCGCAGGCAGGCCGGGTGGGCTTAAACATTTCTGCATTTTATCGAGAGCCATCGAGGTTTTTCTGGTTCTCATTGCCGTAGCAATCTTCTTCTCGCCGTTTGCGGTTGGGCAGGCGGTGAACGGGAGCGTCGTAGGAACGGTCACTGATTCATCCGGCGCGGTGGTGCCACAAGCAAAAGTTACGATCACCAATGTGGGCACCAGCGTCAGCGAGCCGGCCATGACGGACGGGAGCGGCTACTATTCCTTTCCGGATTTGCCGCCCGCCATATACAAAGTAACCATAGAGAAGCAGGGATTTACCAGCGTCGTACGCAGCGGCGTCACCCTGGCGGTAAATTCCACCGTGCGCGTTGACGTGAAGTTGAGTCCGGGCCAAGTGACGCAGACGGTGACCGTCCAGAGCCAGGTGGCTGAGCTTCAAACCGACACAGCGAAGACCGGCGGCACGCTCAGCAGCGTGCAGGCCGAGCAACTGCCGCTGGGTACCAACCGGAATTTCCAGAATCTACTGACCCTGGTTCCGGGAACCACGGGAGTCCAGAATAACCACTCCCATTTCTTTAACCCGCAGAACAGTCTCAATTCGGAAGTGAATGGCACATCGAGCATGACCAACAACTTTCAGATTGAAGGCGTCAACGACAATGAGCGGACGGGACTGCTGCAAGTTTACATTCCGCCTGTTGAAGCTATTCAGGATGTTAATGTCACCACGAGTAATTATGATGCAGAGCAGGGAACGGCTCTCGGAGCCGTGACGAACGTGATCCTGAAGTCGGGCACAAACCAGTTTCACGGCTCAGCTTACGAAATCTATAATGGCCAGGCGCTGAATTCTCGAGGCTTTTTTGACCGCGGTCCTCAAGGCGCGTCTTTCATCAAGCCTCCAAAGATCTATAACTATTGGGGCGGCCAGTTTGGCGGCCCCATCCGCAAGGGCAAAACATTCTTTTTTGTCGATTTCCTGAGAACTGACGATCACGAGGGGCAATTTCAGACACTTTCTGTACCCACAGCGGCCGAACGGAGTGGCGACTTCAGCGATCCCACGCTCGACACTATCTATAACCCAAACTCCGGTGATACTGTCGATTGCCTTCCCGGCGGCAATGCCAAACTATGCGGCACGGGCCGCATTGCGTTTACCGGGAATAACATCGCAGGTTCCATCGACCCCATTGCCGCCAAGCTCGTTGGCTTGGTTCCGCTTCCCAACAATAACCTCACGGCGTCCGGGTCGGCTAAGTATACGAACAACTTCCTTGAGACTACCCGGTACACTCAGGACAACAAATCTTTTGATGTGAAAATTGACCAGTATCAAGGCCAGAACGATCACATCTCGGGACGCCTCGGATACATGAGCCCGACCACGGTTCAGGCACCGGCCTACGGGCTCGCGGGCGGTCCGATCGGAGGCGGCTTCGAGGCCACGGGAACGGACTCAACTTACTCCTCGGACATCACGTGGGATCACATTTTCTCTCCAACCTTGATTATGCAAAACCGTGTGGGCCTCAATCGCTACCGCAATACCGCGAATCAGACCGACTACGGATCGAGTGCGTCTACTCAAATTGGCATTCCGGGCGTGAATGTGGACCCCTTCACCAGCGGACTGACCGGCATTTTTATCCAGAGCACCACTTCTGACCCGTTAGTGGGTTACTCGGCCAGCTTGCCCTGGATTCGTTCCGAGACCGACTTTGATTTCGTCAGCAACTGGAACAAAATCATCAAAAACCACACGCTGAAGTGGGGCGTGAACATCATCCGCATCCGCGACGATCTTTTGCAGGAACAAACCTTCAGCCCGCGCGGCGCATGGGACTTCGATCCCGACGAAACCTCCACTCCGGGCGCCAAGGTGAATTTTGCCAATAACTTTGCCAGCTTTCTGCTGGATGTCCCAAACACGGTAGGCCGTGACCTTCCGGTCGTATTTCCGGCCTTCCGACAGACGCAATTCTTTGCCTACGTCAACGACAAATGGCAAGTGGATCCTAAGCTAACTTTGAACTTGGGCGTGCGCTGGGAACTCTATCCCCCTGCTACACCGCCCTTCCCAGGTGGATTTTCCAACTACGACCCCAATAACAATACACTGGTAGTGGCGGGCGTGGGGGGCAATCCCATGAATATCGGAATGCAGTCGCGTTACCACGACTTTGCGCCGCGCTTCGGTTTGGCGTACCGCCTATCGGATAAGAACGTGATCCGCGCTGGCTTCGGCATCAGCTACGAGCCCTTTGAAGACAACACCTATGCTTATAACTTCCCTGTGAAACAGAATAATGCGTTTAATGCGCTGAGCGCATACGGTCCTGCTCTCTATCCAAATGGGACACCGGTAACTTTTGGGCAAGGATTCCCGGCGCCGCTGATTGCGTCTGTGCCGTCGAATGGGATCATCCAGGCCAATACGCCCCTTCTGCTCAACCAGAGCTACCAAGTCATCAATCTGCACTATCTCGATCCTTACATTCAGTCATGGAACCTGGCCTACGAGAGGTCACTGCCGGGCCAGTTTCAGCTGGACATCGCTTATGTCGGCAATGCCGGTGTGCACATGCCAGTGCAGTACAACCTGAACGCGGTGACCAATCCGGCTGATATCGGTCTCGGGTCAGCGGGCCAGCCGGAGTTCGTCGCCTTTGGGCGCACTGCAAGCACAACTTTATTCTTTGCGGGTGAGTCTTCCAACTACAACGCTCTACAGGTAAAGTTTGACCGGCGGTTCTCGCATGGCTTCGCATTGACCACCGCCTACACTTATGGCAAATCTCTTGGCTATGTGGAAGAAAACAGTGAGAATTCGAGCAGCGCAAACTACTACATCAATTTCAAGAGAAACTACGCCCGCACGGACTTTGATAATACCCACACTTTCGTTCAAAGTTACGTTTGGGATCTGCCCATGGGCACGGGTCACCGATTTGTCGGCTCCGGACCTGGGGCCAGAATTCTTGGAGGGTGGCAGCTTAGCGGCGTGCTCACGCTCAGAAGCGGCGGTCCTTTGAACTTCGGATGCACGTGCCAATCCCTGAACGCTCCGGGGAACGGACAGTCTCCGCAAATCAACGGTTCGTTCCAAAGATTGTACGGAGTGGACACCAAGCCTTGGTTTAACACGTCTGTCTTCAGTGATCCAAGCGTTGATTTCAAAACACCCACCTTTGGCGACTTGGGACCGTATGTGTTTTCAGGGCCTGGTTATTTCAATTTGGATGCTGCGCTCTTCCGCAGCATCAAACTTTCCGAGCGGTTCAACTTGCAATTCCGCACCGACTGGTTTAGCACGCTTAATATTCCGCAGTTCGGCAATCCAGGATTGACCTACGGCAGCTCGACTTTTGGATATGTAACGGGCACGAACGGAGGCAATCGCAACATTGACTTCGGCCTGAAGCTAAATTTTTAACAGGCTGCGGTAAGGGTGCGGAAGGGCGGGGTCTCGACCCCGCCCTTCCGGCCACCGCATTGTTGGAGTTTAGGGCGGGATTAATCTGCTTCTCTGTCAACAATTTTCGGGTGACCTTATACGCCGAAAGGTTTTTCCTCAGCTTCCCTTAAAGACCCTCACCAGCCCCCAAGCGCAGGATAAAGGTTATTAATACTTTACTTATAGCAAGTTAATGTAAACCTGGAGGGCTTTGTAACTTGCGAAACCCCGTTCTCTCCTCGCGCATCTAAACAAGTGGCGTTGAGGAGTTGAGCATGTACAGCATCCTTGTTGACTTCTTTCTCATAGCTCTTATAGCGGCGATCGGGGCAGTCCTTTTCTTCGGTTCGGTTGTGATCTTACTAGCCGAGGCTGGTTCGCAGGCTGTAGCCGGAGCGGCGAAGAAATATGCCCACGCGGTAGCCAACATCCGGGTGCGAGAATTGCAACCGGCGCAACTTCAGCCCGAACAAGCGGTCAGCCGCGCCCACGTGCGAGCATAATGTCGCTGGTTTTTGTAGAGCAGCATTCATATTTTAGTGCTGCGGGTTTTGTCGTCGGAACTGTGGCAGGGTCAAAGGACGGTTGTAGCGGCGTGCAAAGCCTATAAGGGGCCGCCGCTACAATGAGCTGCTCCGGCTTTCTTCCTTAAGTTTGGCGCTCTCTTCGTGGACAATTTTGATCAGGTCCGCCACGTTTTGTTCCGGCGTTTCGGGAAGCACTCCATGCCCCAAATTGAAAACATGCCCAGGGCGTCCGCCCGCCTGCCTCAAAATCCGAAGGGCACGTTCTCGAATGCGGGCTAAATCCGCATAGAGGACGGCCGGTTCAAGATTGCCTTGCACGCCCACACCTGACCCCAGCCTCTTCCAGCCTTCGTCGAGTTCCACCCGGAAGTCGAGCCCGATCATGCTCCCTCCCGCTTCGCGCATCAGTTCCAGGAGCGTGCCTGTTCCAGTGCCGAAATGAATGATGGGGCCGCCGGGCGCGAGGCTGCGGAAAAGGCTCTGCATGTGAGGTAGCACAAACTCGCGGTAGTCCGTGGGCGCGAGGCACCCAACCCACGAATCAAAAATCTGCATTGCTTGAGCGCCAGCCTCTATCTGGCCATTGATGCAAGCGGCCAGATGCCGCGCGAGATAGTCCATGAGAGCGTGCCAGGCGCCCGGATCGCGCAGCATCAGCGCCTTAGTGTGGCGGAAGCTTTTTGACGGACCGCCTTCAATCAGATAAGAAGCCAGCGTAAACGGCGCTCCCGCAAAGCCGATGAGCGGCGTTGCCGTAGATAGACTTGAACGCGCGAGGCGCACCGCGTCGAATACGTATTCGAGCGCGAGCGGGGCAGGCTCGACTTTCAGGAGCGCGTCGATGGCGCTTGCCGATTGCAGCCTGGGAGAGACCCAAGGACCGCCGGGCTGGTCGTAGTCCAGCTTAAATCCCATCGGCTCGGCCACGAGCAGCAGGTCGGCAAAGAGGATGGCGGCGTCGGCGCCAATCTGCTCGGCGGCGGAGACGGTGACTTCAGCCGCCAAGTCCGGACTTTTGCAGAGATCGAGAAAGGGAACACGCGCGCGCAGGTCGCGGTAAGACTGCATGTAGCGTCCAGCTTGGCGCATCAGCCACACCGGCGTTGCATCCACCGCCTCCAGCCGGCACGCCCTCATAAAACGCGAATTATAGTACGCGGGTTTTGATCCATCTTGGGATGGGAGGGGTGGCGAGGCTACGGTTATGGAAGTATCGGTGGAGCGTCGCCCGTCTTTCTTTCTAAGTAATTCGGGCGCGCGCCCGGCCGCCTCGTGAATAAACGCGCCCATTTTGTGGCTTTCGGATTCAAAATCCACGGTGATGCCGTGAGCAGCGATGGCTTCACTGCAGGTTGGACCAAGCGAGCACACCACGCAATGTCTCAATGCCTCGCGCAGTTTCGTATTCCTTTGGGCGGCGAATTCGATTAGGTGATCTACCTGCACTGCGTTAGTGAAGAGCACTACGCGCGCCCGGCCGCCGGTGATCTCGCCAGTCACCGCTTCAAGTGGAGCCGTGTCCTCCGGCAGCGCCCAGCGGTAGACGGGCACGCGCAGGACATCCTTTGCTCCGCGGCGCTCTAGCTCGTCGATCAGCCGGCCGTTCGGCTCGCCATATTCCTGCAGAGCGATTCGCAGGCGCGCAAGTCCGGCCGCTCCGTGCTTTCCATACTCACCATCGAGCACCTGCAGAAGTTCCCGCCATGTGTTAGGTTCGGGCACTTTCAACTTGATCGGGATTCCAAGGTTTTCGAGCGCCCGCACCGTTTTTGAGCCACGCGCTACAACTACAAGCGCCGAGAATGCCGCAATCAAATCCTTGCGGGCGTGGCGGCTTTCGAGCGTCTCCATCAGCAGGGTGACGCCCGCGCCCGTCATTAGAATGACCATGTCGAGAAGTCCGGCACACAGCTTCTCGTCGAACCGAAGCACGGCGGAATTGTCTTCCAGAGGCACTTCGCGCATTGAGGGCGCCACTTGCGGAACACCTCCGAAGCGGGCGATTAAAGTAGAAATCTCCGCCGCCCGGCGGCTCTCAAATGCCGCGACCGTAAGCCCTTCAAAGCTTACGTTCGTCCTTAGGGTTGTCTCCTCCATGCGATTGTCCATAGGCTAGTTCTAATGGCCGCCGCTACAGGCGGAGGCTGGTAGGGCATCCCGAAACTAAGGCAAGTGATTGAAACAAATGGAGCCGACGGCTCGGATCGAACGGTGACCTACGGTTTACGAAACCGTTTCCGGTTGTCGACGATCAATTAAATCAATCATTTAGCTCGGCAAATTCGCAACAAGTTCGGGAAAATCCGCAACACCCACACAACAATATATCGCAGTCAGAAGGCCGCAGGCATCACGAGTTTGTTTAATAGGGGGTTGCTCAGGAATAGAAGATTCGCGGGTCGTTGATCCCCGGGCTCCACAGCTTACTCCAGAAAGCGCCCTCGAAGCTGGTTGGCTGTGAAGTTGGGAGAACGAACGAACTCCATCAGTCTCCGTTCCGTTGACCGCACCATCTCGATCGCTTCTTTTAATCCGCCGAACGATTCACGCGGGACTTGGATCAGTCCGTTCTCATCTCCGTGCAAAATATCTTGAGGTTGAACGACAAAGCCGAGAATTTGCACGGGCACGTTGACGCTGACGATCCGAAAGCTTGCATGACTTGCCACTGCCCCGCGAGCGAAGTAGCGAAACCCTAGCTTTCGGACCTCGGCGATGTCACGAACGGCGCAATCGCTCACCAGGCCCTCTGCGCCGAGTCGCTTGAATATTGTGGCCATCACTTCGCCACAGTGAGCGGCGCATTGGGAATAGTGACCCAATTCCTGAACAACAACGACGGCTGGTTTGGGAGAACGTTCTACAGCCTCGAACAGTGCGACGAATGCTTCCTCCGTTTTTCGATGAGATTCTGTGACGGTCTCAACCTGTGCGGTTACGGCGTGAGCACACATGGGTCCGAATTCGGGGAATAGATACCGGATGTCTACGGGCGCAAAGCCGCTGCCCTGCGGACGGATTTTCAGCCGCTCGATCGCATTGGAAACCGTCGGAGTATCGATGGTCCTAAGGTAGTCCATTAGCGGCGCATCGGCTTCGAGACTCATTTGCGCTCTACTCATTGATTTTTGCCAGGCAATTCGGCGGTTCCCTTATGCGCCGGGTCACAGTAGTTTGGCACAGGCTTCAGAAGAATTAGAAATCGATGTTCGTATATCAGCCGTGGGAGAGCACCTGGGAACAGAGTTCGTTGCAGCGAGGCCACCAGGACGCAAACCAGTTTTGAAAGGCTTTCGCCTGGGCTTCGCGCCGTGCGCTGACCGGCCAAATAGGCGGGCCGATTGAAAAACCTCGAGCTTCGATAGCCCATCGGATTCCCCACGGCACCGGGAACTCACCGATGGCTATGATGAATTCATTTAGATACATTTGCAACTGCCGCGCCTCATCCATCTGGCCCTGCTCGTGCGTCCGGTAAATCCCAAGAACCAATTCAGGACAAGCACTTGCAACGCCGGATATGGCGCCGTCAGCTCCGTGAATTAGAGCATCCAATAGAACATCGTCACTGCCTGAGAACCACGAGAATGGAATGCGCCTCTTAGCTTCCGCCAGCGAGAGAAGGCTGGCTCGGTGGCCAGAGCTATCTTTAACACCCGCGATGTTTGGCGCCGTTTTGATTAGACCCAGCGCGTCTTCGATGCTGATCTCACCATTGAATTGCGGTATCAGATACAAAAGCACCGGCAGACGCGAGGCTGCTGCTGCACAGCTAACCATTTCGGTCAGATCATTCGAATCGTAGCGGAAATATGCTGGGGCGGGGAGTAGTAGGCTTGATGCGCCCGAGCCGGAGGCAGTTTGAATGAGCCAGCTTACCTGACGGTAGCTCTCGCCTCCCACTCCAAAAATAATTGGCATGCGGCTGCGGGTACGAGTTGCAAGATGATCTAGCATTCTTGCCCGCTCGTCCAGGCTATAGGCTAAGTATTCCCCAGTCGCTCCACCAATGCAAATTCCCGTTAGACCTGTCCCGGCCAGTGAATCAACCAGCGGATCAAGGCATTCAATGTATGGCGTTCCGTCCTCCCGGCAGGGTGTGGGAAGGGCGGCAAAAATTCCTTTGGGTAATGTCGGCAATTGGCTGTCTGTCACCTCTGCTTCGGCGGGGCACACAACGAAGTCTGGCGTCCATATATCCGCTACCCTCCGGGCGTGTGCAAGGCGTCGTGAGACGCGAGCAACCACGCCGGAGGTTCGCGACGGCTAAAATCGAAATCGCAGCGACATCATAATCACACGTGGGTCATTACTTTGCGTTTCAAAGCCTGCAATCTTGCCGAAGGTTGTGTCGGTGGCATTGGTATCCGGGCCGCTGAAAAACTCGGTTGTGTTGGTGGCATTTATAAAGTCGGCGCGCAATGTTAGGCTGTATCGCTCTTTGAATTCCATCCGCTTTGCTACGGACAAATCCAGGTTGTCGATTCCCGGTTTGCGAATATTGCTGAGGTACGGGGACCACGTCTGAAGCTGGTAAGGTCCCCGTATCACCCACGCCGGCTTTTGGCCGCTAAGGCAGTTCTGTGTCGCTCCGCTGAGTAACAACGTGCATGTGTTAAACCATCCGTTGATCGATGGGTCAGACACCGATTCTTGGTTCCCTGTTGGAGCTACCCCTGCAGGAAATGCGAGCGGCATGCCCGCCTGCGCTCGGCCCTGCCCGCTGACTGACCAGCCACCAATGAGCCGGTTGAGCACAGGATTTGCGCTGGAGGCGAATCGTTGCCCGGAGCCAAAGGGTAGATACCAAACGGCGCTGACTTTCAACTGCTGGGGGATGTCGAAGGGATCGATGTACCACGATGGCGTCGGGTCGGTCGGGTTAAGAAAGGTCAGATAATCCATATTCTTTGACCACGTGTAGCTTACGCTGAAGTCGAGGCCCGCGGAGGGAAGCCGTTTCGCAAGTTCTGCCTGAAGGGCATTATAGCGGGCCAAACCGAGAGGCATGAATTGCTCAGTAATTCCATTTCTGGGAAACTGGGGATAGGGAACGAGCAACTGTTGCTCTTGGACCGTGGGAGTCGTTAAGTATGTGCCTTTTAGCGAGCTGAGGTATGGAAAACTGGCGGGCACGGCCAAGAACGGATTGGGAACGCTAGCCGTCAAGAATCCTGACCCTTGCGTGTTAGCCTGATTGACAACTGTCAGAGGGAGATAATTGAGCTGCTCTGAGACGGAGAGCCTGCTTGACCGGCTTCCTACGTATCCAACCGAGGCCCGCCAGTTTGCGCCGAACTGGTGCTGTAACTCGAGTGAATACTGCTGAATGCGCGGAATGTTCGCATCCGGGTCCGCGAAGCTGATAGACTCGCCCAGCGCCGTGGCTAATCCTGCCGAACTACCCACGGGTAGAAGGATACCGCTGGGAAATGGGTCCGTAAGGGGCGCGGCAGGGTTCGGAATGCCCTCCTGGACAGAAGTGATCATGCCCGTCGTCTGACTATAACCAGGAGCCGGACCGGGATTGATGAAAGTCGAGGCATACATCATGGCATATCCGCCGCGGAGAAGCGTGTTGGGCCTGATCTGGTAGGCGAAACCTATGCGGGGGCCAAAGTTGTTGTAATAGGGAACGGTCACACCTCGGGGATTGCCTCCCGCCCCCGCAAATTGCAGCCCGCCTTGCAAGTTCATACCTGGTATCTGAAGAGGACTTGCACAAAGGGTGCAAAACCCAAAGTTTAGAGCATTGTGTTTGTCGAACAGCGGGCTCAGGTAGTCCCAGCGCACGCCAACGTTCAGCGTGAATTTCGGGGAGACATGAAAGTCGTCCTGCGCGAATAGGGACCACAACTTTTCGGAGAGGGCTTGACTACTGTTAACGATAATGGAACCCGTAAAGGGATAGCCGAGTAGGAAATCGGCGATCGAGTTTCCCGAGGCGGAAGTAGACGTAAGTGGACTGGCGCCGGTAAAAGCGCCGGTAAAGCCGAATGTTCCGGCGGCATTGCCAGGATTTTCGAAATTCTCGCCAATCCAGAACATCTGGAGTCCCATTCTCAAGTTATGGCTGCCGTGGGTTTTGGCAAGGACAAGTTCGGTGGTAAAAGTCGGACTGCCCTGAAACGATTCCGGGTTGGAACCGGCGCCATTGTAATTAGTCCAGGTGAATTTCGGGAAATACTTGATGGCCTCCGCCGCAAAGGTAGACGAAAACCCAAGGGTCGAAGGGTCAAACCCGTTGCTGATTGTGCTGCCTGAGGTTGAAGTAAAGCGGTTCATTCCCGTGCGAAACTCAAGGACGCTTGTCGGGCTGAAGGTATGAGTGAGTTGGAAGGTGTAATCCTGGTTACATCGTGAAAATGGCGAATTGGTGCCTGTGTCCGCAATATTGTACGACTGAAGCGTCGAGTAGATATAACTTCGAGTTTCGGCCAGGCAGTTCAGGCCATACCGGAAAAAGGCGTGGGAGCGATCAGAGAAATTATAGTCAAGACGCCCTACATCTTCAGGAAGAACATCCACGAACTTCCTCTGATTAGGCCCATTCACAAAGTTGCCAGCGCCGGTAATGGGGTTCCCAGGAGCGTCAGGTAGAGGAATGAGCTTGAGAACATTCATGGCGATTGGGTTGAATTCGGTGGAGGGAATCATGTCATTCGTGAATGGAGTACGCGTACAAGTGTTCCCGTTGGGCGAGCACACGGTTGACAGCGGATCGTAAATGGTGATGGGCGTCGCGGCGCCCGCGCCGCTCTGGTAGTCGACATGTGAGAAATCTCCTGCTCTTTCGGCTGCGGTGGGGACGGTAGTCACGAAGGGGTCCGGCTGGACCTGCCGTATATCTTGGAAGGCATAGAAGACAAAGAGCTTGTTGCGTAAAACAGGCCCTCCTACGCTGCCACCAAACATGTTGATATGCCAAGGCTCGCGAGGCTCGTTTGCAGCGTTTGAACTCCAAGTATTGGCATTAAAAATGTCATTTTGAACGTAGTCGTATGCGTCGCCGTGCCAAGCGTTGGTGCCGCTCTTCGTGATGGTATTGATGACGCCGCCAGAGCTCCATCCGTATTGAGCGTCGTACATCGTGGTTTGGACGTTTACCTCTTGAACCGTATCCGAGATGGTGTTGTATCCGACCGCGCCAGCATTGTAGTTCACAGAAATTCCATCGACCATCACGAGATTGCCGCTCGTTTGGCCGTTGTTGGTATCCTGACCGCCATTGATGGACTCGTTCGTGCTCCCCGACGTGTCAAATGGCCTGATCTTCTGGTCCGCCGCCGTTACCGCAACACCGGGAGAAAACCAAGTGCTCTCAATAGTATTTAAACCTGCAAGCGGCACGGCGGAGATACGTTGCTGGCTGATAGTCCAGTTCCGGTCGCCCGACTCGGACTGAAGAATTGGAGCGTTGGCATGCACATTCACCGTTTGAGCTACTGCGCCCAGATTCAGCTTAAAGTCCATCATCGCTTTCTGCGCCACCTGTAATGTGATTCCAGTCTGGACGACCTGCCTGAAACCTTGCTTTTCAACTGTAAATACATATTGTCCCGGATTCATGAAGGGAAGCTGATAAAGGCCCGTTGGATCAGAGTTGCCACTGAAAGTCGCTCCGGTCTCTACCTGCTTTGCCGTGATCCTCGCGCCTGCTACGGGTGCTCCAGACGGATCATACACATGCCCGGTAACGGTGGCCCCGTTCTGCTGCCCCATAACCACGATAGGCAGAAGTATGATCCCTAACATGAGTGCAGCGACTTTTTTCATTGCCATCAACCTTCCTAGTGAATTGACTTCAGCTTCCCTCAGTGGCTCATTTCCGGTACAGCACTCGAAATCAATAGTATGCTACTGTATACAATAGAATGCAGGATGTCAACAGGCCTTAAAGGTTTTATACTGAAAGCTATGAGCAGGAAGACTGATTCCAGCCAGCGGAGTGATTCATCGTCAAGCCGGCAAAAGGCTTATCTCGGCATTCAGAGGATGATTGTATCGGGCGAATTGCAGTCTGGCGGCATGGTTTCTGAGTATTCACTCGCCAAAAAGCTGGGTGTTAGCCGCACTCCTGTTCGCGAAGCTCTCGGCCGGCTAGCGGCCGAGGGGCTATTGGAACAAAATCCGAACCGCAGGCCCGTCGTGGCCATGCTCACGCGGCAAGATATTATCGAGCTATACGAATTAAGGGAGGCGCTGGAGGTTTACGCGGTCGGAAAGACGGCGCGCCAGACGACCGGGCCAGCGGACCTCACAAGATTGCAAAGCCTGACAGACTCTATTGGGGTTCTCAGAGAGGAACTGGATCGATCCGGAAAGTCTACGCTAGGTCATGAGCAGATGCAGCGGTTTGTGGCCCACGATCTCGGTTTTCACACCCTTCTAATACGCATGGCTGCAAACACACGGATACTGAAAATCGTAAATGAAACTCGCTTGCTGATTCGGATTTTTGCGATACACCGGCAAGGCCATGGGAAACTGCTGCTAGAGAAGATTCACCGCCAACACGGCGAGGTTTTGCGTGCTGTGGTGAATCATGAACCCGCACGGGCGATGCGTCAGATTTCAGAACACATTCAAACAAGCCTGCAAGAACGCCTCGAAGAGTACGACCACTGGGAAGTTGAGAGGTCGTTGAGCGAAGGCTCGCCATTTCCTTAGCCCGGATTATTTATGAAGCTCGGCTTGGCAATCAGGAGGGCGTGGTTTTAACCGCGTCGTTCCGAGTGTTCAACTGAATACCCTTGTTTCGCGCCACGAGCGGCTTGTTCGAACAAGCCGCATGATCGAGGTTAGGACTCTTGAGGTTGCCTCCTTCCATCAATTGGTCCCGACACAGCCTGCCGCGCAGAATTGGAAATGTGAAGCTCGAAATCTAAGTAGAACGAACCCGCGCAAGGCAAACAAGGGGAAGGCGTCAAAGTTCTGTACCTTGCGGTCTAAGGCAGTTTGTGCCGTAGAGCCGCCGCTCAAAAAGAACAGGTATCGAAAGAAACACGCCTGCGAGAATATAAACCAACGCGCTCAGAGAGATTGCCGCGCCGAGGCTAGATCGCTCGGCTACGAATCCCACCACTGCTGGGCCCAGCCCGCCGCCGCCCGCCCAACCCACCATATTCATAAATCCCGCTGCAGTTCCACGCGCCTCGGCGGGAACAACGTCATAGAGGGATGCAAAAATGTTCGCGTCATACAGGCCTTTGAAGAGGCCCCAGGCCGTCAGGGCAAAGATGAGCACGCTCACCGTCTGTGTCGCGCCGCACAGCCAGACAAAGGGAGCGCCAGCGAAAACGGCGAGTCCCTGCACCAGTACGCGCCCGCTCGACTTGCGCTTGTGCAACAAGTCGGCAGTCCAGCCGCCGATGACCGAGCCGGCCATGCTTGCCAGTTGCACAAAGATCACCGCCGAGAGCCCAGCCATTGCCAGGCCAAAATGAAACCGGTTGTAAAGAAAATCCGGCATCCAAGCGAGCAAGACTGCAGCCACAAAATTAGCGCACGCGAAGGCCGCCATCAGGCACAGAGCGGTCGGATTTTTGAAGATTGCGCCCAGAAACCTGTGGTCCGTTGCGCGGCGCTCCGGCATTCTCGGCGCGGTAGGGGGGCTTGCGTTGCTGTCGGCAGCGCCCCTCGCCGGCTCGCGCAAAAAACGCTTGAGCACGAGAGCGAGCACAACGCCCATTGCACCGAACACGATGATGGAAACTCTCCAGCCGTAGCGTTCTCCGATCAGCGCCGCAAAGAAACCGCCCGCAATCGTGCCCGCATACACGCTGGTTTGGTGCAGGCCCATGGCGCGCGAGCGGCTCGCTGGAGCATGATAGTCACTGATCATCGACATCGCGGCGGGATAATAGACGGATTCGCCGAGGCCTTGGGCTCCCCGGAAAGAGACCAACTGGGTGAAGTTCACTGATGCGGCCGAGCCTGTGCACACGCCGCTCCAAGCGCAGAGACCACTCAAAATCGCTGTTTTGCGGCTGATCCGGTCAGCCAGATTGCCGGCGAGAGGCGAGATGAGTCCGTAAACCCAGGCGAAGGATGACCCGAGCAGGCCCAGTTGCACATCGCTCAAAGCCATACTTCGACGCAGCAGAGGGAAGAGTGAAAAAATGGCCTGCCGGTCGGCGTAATTGCACAGCGAGACGCACCAGAGCATCCAGACGACGTACCATTTGTAGCGGCTCGCATCGGGGGTATTGGGCTGGCCCGGCAAGGGCGCCAAACCCAGTGGGTGATCGGGCATAGTAGTCGTATCGCCGCATTTCAATAGGGCAGGCGGCCGGCGGCTGCGTCGGTTCGCTTGCCGAGCGGTTCCAAGAACTGGCGCGCGCCCGCAGCCAGCAGGCCAATCTCGCTCGCTGTTTGGAAAAACAGAAAGCCCTGGTCCACATATTTCGGGAGTTCAGCGGGATTGGGTGAGGGGCGGCCGAGAAACTTCTTGTGGCGCTTTCCGGCGGCTGCAACCTTGGAAATGGCTTCTGTGAGGCGGGGATCGTCTTGCCGGCCGCGCAGCCCCATAGAAAAAGAGAGGTCGCTTGTCCCGACAAATAACACGTCAATTCCCGGCGTGGCCGCAATCGCGTCAATTTGTTCAACGGCGGCAATTTCCTCAATCATGGCGATGACCATCATGTTACGGTCGGCGAAGTCATAATAGTGCTCCGGCGACGGCCAGCGAAAACTCGCCAAGCCCGCCCCCGATCCACGACGCCCGAGCGGAGGGTATTTGCAAGCGGATGCCGCTTGCCGCGCCTGATCCGCTGAGCTGATGAAGGGGAAAATGACGCCCATCACTCCTGCGTCCATCACGCGCTTTGCGGTCCAAAGCTCGCATACCGGGACACGCGCGAAGGGTATGGCTGCGAGCCCTCGCGTGCCCAGGACGATGTTTCGCAACGTTTCTGGGTTGATCGGGCTATGCTCCATTTCAATCCATAGGAAATCGAATCCCAGACTCGCTATTTGCACCGCCACTTCGACGCTATTCGTCGTAATGGTAACCCCGACCACAGGCTTGCCTTCGCTCAATATAGTGCGAACGGGATTTTCCCAGGGTTGGCTTGAATTCGGAATCATGAAGGCGCTCCATCAGCAACGTTCTGTTTGATCATCAGCCACACTTCGGCTACTTGGCAGCCTCGGCCATTGCCGCCCAGTCCTGGCTCGCGGCGCCATTCTAGCCGCAAGTCCCCGCTGGAAGTGGCTTCCTGCGGGATATCAAACTCTAATGGCTTGATTGGCCACGGCTTTTGGATATATCCGTGAATCTCGATGTCCTTTGTGGCCGTGAGGCGGATCCTTTTGTTCATACTGTCTCCCGCGTACACGACTCGGATCCGATATTGAATCTCGCGGTCGAGATTTGGATAGTACATCTCGAGAGGCTCGTCATAAAGCGATTCTGCCCAGTTTTTCCAGGCAAAGGGAATTGAGTCGCCCACCGCATCCGGATAAGTGAACCCGTCGAGCGCCGAGGCGCGAAACTCGGGATCTTTCCCGCTACCAGGGCCGCGAATCAGGTGAGGCTGGCGTGCTTCGTTGCCGAGGTCGTCATAGAAACCGCCAGCGCCAGGATTGGTTCGGTTCAGCAGATCGACAACGGCGCCGATACGATCATTTTCGGAAGGGAGCGCGCGTATCTCGCGGATGCGGCGCATGAGCCACGGTATGTTTGTAATTGGAGCGTCAAGCGTGTCCAGCACTCCTCCGCGGTTTACGGCCTCTGCTTTGTATCTCTCGACAGCCAGTTGCATGCGAATGCTCTGGTACAGCGCTTCGCCCAGCTCGAGAATGCGAGTTCGCCAGTCCGGGTTTGTCAGGGACCGGCTCGCTTGATCCAAAATGCCTTCAGCCTCATCCAGCACAGCGTTGACGTTCAGCTCGTTAGTCGAGATGCCGGCCGCCGCCCCGATGTGGAGAGGCACGGGGTTTACTCCGAGCCGGCGGACCTCTTCAAGGCGGCCCATGGCCTGCCGCTCGAGCGCCGTCTCCTTAAGGAGCCGGCTCTGCACATAGGCGTCATAGTACGCGCGGAAGAGACCCTGCTGTATTCTCCATTTCAGCAGGTCGTGCGGAGACGCCGCATCTTCCATGGCCTGAAACTGCCGGAGCGTTGTGATAATTCCTTCGTTAGAAATCACAGGCGCCCGCCAATTCTGCTCCAAGGCAAGGAGGCCCTGTGCAAATTCGCCAGCGAATTGATCGCTGATGAAGTAGCGGCTGTATTCGGTGAGAAGATCAAGAACCCGTACATCAGGATCCCACGCCAGCCCGCTGCACACGAACTTGTTCACATCGTCGTTGCAGCCCTCGGAATAGCTGATGAACCCGATCGTGTGCGGCAGATAAAGCCGCAGGATGTTGGCATAACTTCCCGGCCGTGGATTGATAACTTCACGTCCTTCTGTATAGGCAAAAGCCGCATCCCAATCCGGCACAGGAAATTGGCATTCCAGGCTGTGAGTGATGTCCGGGTAAAAGCGTATTGGATACTGTTTGGGAAGCCGCTTCCTGAATGCTGGGAGATCAAGATAGCTTTGCGGGCCGAATACGACACCCGCCAGCCATGCCGGCTGCTCATGCTGTAGTATTTCGAAGAACTGGTCCATCCACTCCGGGTTAAATCCTTGAGGGGAAATCCAGGTTGTTGCCTGCGGGTGGTAGCGGCGAAGGTTGCGATTCTGCTTCTCGAGCAAGGCGAGGAGAACTTTAGGCTCGGTGTGGCCTGGATCGCCGCCAGGTACAAATACCGCATCGATCCTGGGCAACGCTTCGAAAATTTGCCCCCACTCATCCAGCGCGAACTCGACTGTCTTCGGGTCGGAATAATCCTTATCCATCGCCGGATACCAGATCCAAACATCCAGCCCGTACACGTCGCAGATGCGCGACATCTCTACCATCATCTGCTTTGGAGGAAGCCAGAAGTGTGGGCTGTTAGGTTCGTCGTCTGAGCGCGGGGGAATAAGCTCGATGGCATTTGTGCCGAATATAGCGAGGTCGCGGATATACTGATCCCACATCTCTACCGTCCAACCGTCGTATGAATTCGTCTTGGGACGGTATCCAAGCTGATGGCCTCGCAGTGGATATTTTGGGTGAGTCGTTAAATCAAGACGATCGCTCAATCGGATCTGGTTGTAGGTCATTCTCAAATTTCGTAGCAATCCTCCGACGCCGAACAACACGCCTCGCTTGTCTGTTCCCACAACCGCAACCGTCGGCGTTGTCGCAGAGCTTACTCGCAGGGTATATCCTTCGGGCTCGGCCGGCCGGGCGATGGCGGCGATGTCTTGAGGCAGTGATCCCAGGCTATGAAGCGCGTCGCGCGAACCCACCACGATCTTTGGGGACGGCAATGCAGGCCACGTCTCGCTTATGGGCAAGCGGATCGCGGTGCGGCGTTCAATCTCCTCAACCAACACCTGAATGGCCTTTCGTTCGCGTTTCGATAGCGCGGCCGGCGCAACCACAACGGCGCTGGAAAGATCGATTTCTCCGGTACCTGTGTTTGGCGCATCTGCCCGGTTTGTCCCTGGCTGGGTAGAGCCCGGAGCTTGCAACGGCCAGGATTCTGAGAGCAGACGCGGGCTGAGCACTCCCAACGTAGACGCATTCTTCAAGAAGTGACGACGGTCCATCAAAAGTTTTCCTCGCGTTCACGAACAACTCAAGGGCCGGATGCTCTCCAAAAGCCTTGTATTGTCTCATAGAACTTCGATAAAACCAGCGAAAACAAACCGGCTCTTTAGCAAGCCACAACAAACAGCTATGTGAAGCCGGTATCGGTTGACACTTCCGCCGCAATGCGCAAATCGGAAGCACTATGTACCCAATATGCACCTCAATTGACTAGAGCCAACGGCTGCGTAGCGCAGCCTACACAAAATGAATAAGAAATTGGCAAACCTGGAGGATTCAAAACCCGATCCACTGTTTAGGAATTCGTCCGATCTCGACTGTTGACAGCCAATTGAATCAACGACTTGCCTCGACAAAGGTGCACAACTTTGGGAAAATCCGTGATACCCCGCGCAACAAACCGATGGGTTGCAGATCATTAAGGCAGGTTAAGTTATTGAAAAGAATGGAGCCGGCGACCCGGATCGAACGGGTGACCTACGGTTTACGAAACCGTTGCTCTACCAACTGAGCTACGCCGGCCAGACACGAAAATGCTCACCCAACAAATCTAGCATAGTCGCCAAATCTGCGGGTGAGCATTTTTGAGAGGAGAATAGAAAGGCGGACGCGCTCCGCCAACTAAACCCGAAGCGAGTCTAGTGAATCGGCCCAGTCCATGTCAAGGGATTTTTTCGCTTTTTTTTATGCCTTTAACATGCTTCTTATCAATGCGTTAAAGCGATTGCGGCACTTGTTTGCCCGCCGTCCGGATACGGACGCGCGAATACGAGGGGCATTTCACATAATTCAGTAAGTCATTGATAAAATTCAGGTTAGTTTAAGCCTAATCAAAATGTCGTCATCAGCCCGGATTAAACCAGAGTTGGGAAACAGCTTCATAATCAGTTGTTTAGTCAGATAGATGACAATTCCGCCCAAAATAGCTAAAAGGCAAATGATGATGACGAGCTCGCCATTGGCCAAAACAAGCTCGACCATCTGGTAGGCAAAGTTGTCTTTGCGGGGATATTCCGGCACCTCGCTCACGATTTGAGTTACTTTAAACCGCATCAAAAGTTGGTCCGCGGCTGCCTTGGAATCCGCGCCAAGCACCAGCAGCGAATAGGACCCATGTCGCTGTCCGTAGATGGGCGTCCGAGGGGTTCCTGAACTGCCCTCCTGGTTAATATGCAAGGCCTTTGCCATTTGCTGAAACTGGAGTTCGGCAATTTGCGGTGTAGGATAATCAATCTCGAGCAGCTTCATCCGGTTTCCGCCGTTGAGGTACGTGCCTACATGAGCTTCCACGCCGTCTTCAAACCCGATCAGATTGACTGGAAACGAGGGCAAGGCCAACTTTGCTGATTGGAGACCTAAGAGATATTTCTCCGAACCCGGCGTCAGCCCGCGTTGAGGAAGTTGTCGGGGCAGGCTCCTTAGATTTTCGGCTGAGAGATGAGCGCCGCCGATCATGATAAGGAGCGAGCGCAAATCCTGGTCCGTCAGTTGCGAACCCGGAGAGCGGAGAACACGGATGAAGTAGCGGCCGCGGGTCATCAGCGCGTATTTTGGGCCAGCCGCAGCCAGTTGCACGCCAGGCACGGGGTTAAATCCCACAGTTTGGTAGAGCGTGTAGAGGGCATACGCGGATGAAGGGTCCGCAGCCTCTTCAAATATGGCCGTTGCTTGAAGATTCCCCTTGGCGTAATCACGCTCGCTGCCCGCGGTCACGCCCAACTCTTTGTCAACGGCGGTTTGATCGCCAAATTGACCAAACGACTCGATCGAAAGCTTTCCTTCCGATTGCACCTTCCAGGTAGCGACGGGCAGCAACGGCATGACGACACTCTTCTGCGACGCCGCCAAGGGAAGAGCGGCCGCGAGGACGAAAAACGGCCATAGCCGCCTGGCTGAGAGGTCAATCATTGTGCCTAGCATAGCATAAGGCGAGAGGCAAGGGATGAGGGACAAGCGGCGAGAGTTAAGAGGCAAGCAGGCCTTTTTTGCTTGTTTTCCTTGCCGCTGTCTTTCCAGCGTTTGGCCGGAAATCAGAAATCAGGGGCCTGATGTTGCGGGAGGATCGAGCGGCGCGCGCTCGGCCACGCGAATGGTTCCGAGGCTGCTCGCGTAGCGGACGATACCGTTGTAGAGGCCCTGCGCAATCTGCTGCCGGAAAGCGGACTTGCGCAGCAGGTGTTCATCGTGCGGGTTGGAAAGGAATGATATTTCGGCCAGGATAGAGGGCATATTCGCGCCGATCAGCACCACAAACGGCGCTTTCTTCACGCCGCGGTCCCGCTGCGCGTCATCATCCGCGTCCAAACGTCCGACCAACCGGGTGTCGACCATTTGGGCGAATTCGCGCGACTCGTCGATTTTTTCCGACAGCGCGATTTTCTTGATCAGGCTTTGCAATTGATATACGGACTCTTGCGAGGTTGCGTTTTCACGCGCCGCAATCTGCAAGGCTTCGGGGTCCGAGGTGAAGTTGAGATAGTATACCTCCACGCCGCGAGCGTCAGGGTCCTGACTGGCGTTGGCGTGGATGGAAATGAA
>DASZAA010000089.1:0-10360 GCA_035945615.1 Terriglobia bacterium | reverse complement strand
GGCCTCGCAAGCTGAGCGCCCTCCCAATACATGCGGTTTCGCGTGAGGCAGGAGAGATCGTCGAGCCAATCGCCCTCGTCGGCCCACCAGCCGTCCACCCTCAGATCGAAAACCTGGACGTGCTTCTGCCAGTAATTTGCGGCATCTTCAGGATCGCTTGCGGCGGCACCCTGGTCGCTCGCGCGTCCGTGCAGTGATCTCGGCGGCTTGTCTTCATGAAGAACCATCCGGAAATGCTCGCGGCGCATCTGGGAGATCATCGCAGCCGGATCGGGAAAAACGTGCGGGTTAAAGTCGTAGGAGCCGTGGCCCAGGTTCCAGCCCGACGGACAAAAGCCGGTGCCCAAGTAAATCATCACGTCGCAGGGCAGCTTCTTTGTGCGGAAGGTTTCGGCCTCGCCGAGCACCTCGTCGCGGCTCGCCAGAGTCCGGTGAGATTGCTGGTAGCCTAGCGCCCAGAGGGGCGGCATGTGGGGGAATCCCGTCAGGCGCGCGTATTCGCGCAGCAATTGCGGGGGATCATCCGCCGCGACGAGAAAAACGTCCAACGGCAGGGGCGCTTCCCCGGGGCGCGCTTCGAGGATGCCGTCTTGCTTCGTCAGGTCAATAGTTCCGCGAGGCAAATGGAAAAAGAGTCCCCACCCCTCCGGACTTATCAGCCAGGGAACCGGCATGCGAGCGCCATCCACTCGCATGTCGCGCACGCCTTCGCCGTGCTTCATGGGATAGGCGGCACCGCGCCGGTCAAACTGCGATCCGCCTTCACCGAGTCCGAAAAGCGGACCCGAGCCGGTCATAAACCGCAGCGCGCCGCTCGCTGGATCGATTTCGATCTGCTGAACGGCAGCAGATTGCGAGATCATCACCTTCACGCGAAGAGGGGAAATTTCAATCGTGCGATTTGCCCAGCGAAGCGTTTGCGCGGCGGACGCCGAACGGAACGCCGCGAGTGGCGCCGGCCACTCGGCTGGCGCGAGAACAATGCTTTCAGGCAAAGGCTCAGCCTCGCCGTTTGCTGAGACTGGCAGAAGGCTGATCCGAAGTGTGTGCGCAGTGACGGCGGTAATCCGAAGCTCGGCTTGACGGTCGGCGACAACCAAGGCGTCCCGGCCGATTCGCTGTTCCGCTGGCTGTTGCTGTTGGGAAGGAAGCCGTCTGAGCAACAGGTCCGCGCTAGCCGCCCCGAGGAGCGTAACTGCTTGCCGCCGCGAAATGGACGCCGGTTCATTGCTCATAAGGCTCGACAAAGCGCAGCTTCAGCCGCCGTGAACACCTCTGCCGCCCTGCTGTCACGCCGCATTATAATGGATTCCAACGCAGTTTCAATGCCACTTAACGCGCCACTACCTCCCGCTATGTCTTGCTGACATTCCTGGCGCTCGTTCGTTTCTGGGGCGAGACCCTACCGTACAGAATTGGGCGTGACTATAGGAGGTTGTCTTCCGCTTGCTGACTCTAATCCCCGGTTGGGTGCGCCAAGCGCGGAAATAAGTCTTTCAGGCGTGGGTACAGATCCGTATAAACCTCGAAGAGTTGGCCGTACCGTTCAGACGCATCGTGCTGCGGCTCGAACAGGCGACGGCGCCGGGAATGCGCCTCCACCATCGACTGATAAGTTGTGATCAAGCCAACGCTTTTTGCAGCCAGCACGGCATCGCCCAGGGGCGCTCCGCCATTCTCTTCCATAACCTGAACCGGAAGCCGGGTGGCGTCTGCGATGATTTGGCACCAGACATCGTTGCGCGTCGGACCGCCCACAGCTACCAGCCGCTCAGGCTTGGCGCCAAGTGATCCTGCCACCTCAAGATTATGCCGGATGGCGAATGCAGAGCCTTCCATCACAGCGCGAACCAACTCACCGCGGCGGGTTGAGAGGCTGAGTCCAAAAAAGACACCACGCGCAAACCCGTCGTTGATAGGTTGAAGCTCGCCGGCGAGATAAGGAAGAAACACCACGCCGCCCGCTCCAGCAGGGACAGCAGCAGCTTCGCGGGTGAGCGTCGTCAGGATTTCTGAAGCCTCATCCTTCGACGGCGCCCCCGGCGAGAGGGCCCGCGCAATCCAATCCATAGCATTGCCACCTCCCACCATCGAGCCGCCAATCAGGGTCAGGTTCTCAACCACATGAGGAAAGGACAGCAGCCGTGGGTCAACCGCCGGTTCTACGATGGGAATATACATCGTGCAGGCCGAGCCGAGCGAGAGCAACGCCTCGCCGGAGGACGTTACGCCAATGGCGAGTCCTGCCGAGCTGGTATCTTCCCCGCCCGCTATAACGGGCGTTCCCACGGCGAGCCCAGTAAAGGCCGCCGCCTCTGGAGTGACCTCACCAATGACTTGGGCGCAAGGAGCAAGGTCGCAGTAGATCGATGGCGGCAATCCCATGAGCTCAATGAGTTCCTCCGACCAACAGTTGTTGCGCAGGTCGTAAGCCAAAAGGATTCCGCCATCCGAATAATTCATGACGGGGCGGCGGGTGAGACGGAAGGTGACGTAGGCGGTGGTGGTCATCACCTTCCAAGTTTTTTTCCAATTTTGTGGCTCGTTCTCTTTTAGCCAAAGCAGTTTCGGCTCAACGTTGTAAGCCGCCGGACGCTTGCCGCTGATGCGCGCGATCCTGTCGCCCGCCCCATGATTGAGCAGTTCCGCTTGGCCGGAACAGCGCACGTCGAGCCAAAGCATTGCCGGCCGCAACGGACGTCCCGTATCATCGAGAAGCGCCGCAGCCACGCCTTGGCCGCTCACCCCCACCGCAGCGATGCGATGACACGCTTCGGGGTGCCGGCTGAGCAACTCGCGGATCATGAAGCCCACCGCATCCCACCAGTCTTCGGGGTTTTGCTCAGCCGAACCGGGCTCGGGACTTTCGTACCTGTAGGGAGCAGAGGTTGTCCAGAGAGTGGCTCCACTCAGATCAGCGAGCACGGCCTTGGCGCTAGTTGTGCCGGCGTCAATGCCAAGGAATAAGGGGTCCATTGGGGTGGTTTTCATTCGGACGAAAGTGTTTTCGACTAAGGCAAGCTTTGAGCGCAGGGATCGTCATTGATCCGTGCGGCAAGAACGCGGGGCAGATGGATGAAACGCTGCGCGCCAATTTTAAACCTCGCTTGAGAGGCGCGCTGCTTTTACGTGGCGCGGAAGGTAATCTCAATCCATTCGAGCGGTAGTCCATCGGCGCTTTGTTCCCGGAGCGGAATTTCAACAGCCCCGCCACGCACTTCCAAATGGGTGGTTTTTGCGTGGCCGCCGAAGTAGTGTTCTGTTGCGCCAACCGTGGCGGCTGATGTATTCGACGCGCGGCGCAAGGTGAGGCGGCCTTGACCGTAAGGGACTACCCCCAGCCTGTCTGCTTCTGCCAGACTATCCTCGGTCAACGACGCAACGGCCACTTGGGCGGTAGTGTCCAAGACCCCGCCCCATTGGTTTACGCCCGCGCCGCCGTCAAGCCCGCGTGGGCGAAGAGCCACGAGCACCACTTTACCATTCTCTGTCCGCGCCCAGGACGAGGCGTGCGCGCCGCGCGTCACCGCGTCATAGATTGCATCCAGCGGTTGAATCGTGAATTGGTTCGTGAGCCGGACTAGATGGATTAGACCATTGTACTTTGCAAGACGCTCAGGAGTTGGCTTGCTGCCAGCTTCATCGTTGCCGCCAAAACTACCTAGGCAGCCGAGCGTCCCAATGGCCACGGAGTCGAACCAAATCTCGGGCTGCGAAACCCAATCATACCCCGACGAGCCATAGGTCGGCATACCGAACTCGCCGCACAGGCCGCTGAAGAAGAATCGCCGGTTGGCTTCAACATTGTACTCGCCCCTTGCTTCAAACAGATCGTCCGGACTGTGAAGATCAAAATACTCGGTGAAGAGCGGCGAGAGCTCATAGTACATCACTACAATGTCCGGCTTCTCTTCACGCATGGCCTTGACCACCACGTCAAGCCCTTTGCCCAGCATCCGCTCGCCGGCCCAGCGCATGTCATGGGGCGCCGCAGTGCTGAGTAGCGGTATCTCATATCCAAAATCGAACTTCACGAGGTCGGGCTTGTACCGCCGGACGTACCGCCGCGCCAAATCACTGAGCACCTTCTCCACCTCAGGATGCGTGAAGTCCAATATGTAATATTTTGTCGCTCCTTCGCCCGCGACATAGGGCTTGCCATCAACCTGGTGAAGCATCTGGTCGATGGTCAAGTCAATATCCGCTGGATCTTCGCAGCGCATGAATGCCGCCCACATCCCGATGCGAAGGCCATCGGCCCGAACGCGATCAAGAAATTGCTCAAATTCAGGGAAGCGCTCGGCTGAATGCTGGAGAGCGCCGTATTTTCCTTCCCACTTGTCATCGATGGAGAACATGCCGGCTTTCATGCCGGAAGCCTTGAGTTCCTGGTAGAATTTTTCCAGGCTGGCTTGGTCGAGATGACTCCCCGCCTTATGGACGGCCACTTGTTCACCCCAGGAGCACCACTGCGGGGTGAGAAGCGCAGCGTTTTTCTTGGCCGAATTCCTCTTTTGATGAATAATTCCTGCCTGTAGTAACCCCCGGTAATAGTTTCGAATGGCCTCGTAGTAATTGGGACCCAAAGCCCAGAAGAGACCCGCGCCGAGGGTAAACTTCCCGGGACCGCGCAGATGCCCCCACAGATCACCACGGTAATCGAATACCAGGCAGCTACGGCCGCCTTTTTGCTCAACGAAAACGTCTCCATTCGGTACTTCCGCCAGACCGCAACAGAAAGCCTGTGTAATTTCACTTGTGCCCTCGCTCTCAGGGCGGACTCGGTCGCGGAAACCGCAGAAGTAATGCGAGGGTAAGGCCCATTGCTGCATGAGGCCGTTTCCGGCGCGTCCGAGCGACGTGCGCGTGTTCAAACTGACGTCGGAAACCGCAATCGGGCTAATGGCCTCGCTTTCGCAAATACCCGGCAGCACCAGCGCATGGGTCTCAAGCGAGGGCTCGGCGGTAGCGTCTGCTCCATGGCCGAAGAGATTGAGGCTCACCACGTCCTCGGCGGCAGATGGCTCGTAAATCACGGGCTCGATCCACAGATGATGCTGCTCAAATCGCCAAGCCACGGTGAGTTTGCCCGACCCGTTAACGTTGTGGTAGGTCCACACAATGCGATTGTTACGCGCCTTGTGGCTTTTGAGCGTGCCAGCGGCTGACTTCCATGCCTTGCTCTGCCTTACAGGTTGAACAACAACCGCAGGCTGCAGCGGCCCGCTTGTGATGACATGGCCTTGCTGATCGAGCAGCCGGAAACGGTCGTTTTGCCGCGACCACTCCCAGGTGTAGTTTGGCTGCTCCACCTTGACCAAATCCTCTGTTTCGCTGATTTTTGGCGGATTGGGTTCGGCGGCGGCCCGGGAACCGAGGCTGCCAAGGAGGTATGAAGCCGCGGTCACCTGCAGGAATTGCCGCCGGTCTATACTTTTCATCGTTAAGGCTCCGGTGTATGGAGGAGAAGTTGGCGACCTTTTGCAAAGGCGCCGAGGCGAGTCGGAGTGCAGTAGCTTGCCGCCGCTTTGCGTCCGCGAGATTGCTCACACCGCCGGACAAACATCCGGCGGCCGCCAAGCCAGCCTTGAAAAAGCGGGAAAGTCCGCTGCACCCCAAACAGAACACAATAGGTGAGTGGGCTTTAGGCGCACTCTGCTAGAAAGTGAACCTCACGCCCAATTGGATATTCCGCGGCGCGGATACGCTTCCATTCCATAACCCAAAACTCGGGCTGTTAACGTCCGTATTGAAGGGAACGCCAAGATCGCCGGACGAAAAGCTATGCCAGTTCCATACGTTGAAGAAGTCCGCCCTGATCTGGGCCTTAAACCGCTCCGTGACGGCGATGTTATCGATTAACGAGAGATCCTCGTTGTCGTACCCGAACCCTCGAATGTTGCTCACCCGTGAGCCATCCCCCGTATTGAAGTTGAACGCACTTGCGGGCTGAAAGGCATTGATATTGAACAGCGGAAGGTTAGGATTGAAATTGCTCCTGTTCTGAGCGTAGGGATCGACCCCCGGCAGCTCGCCGGGAATGCAACCGGCCGCAAACTCAGAGGGAACGTTGCAATAGCTGGAGTAGAAATTGGCAGGCTGGGCGGATTGAAAACGTAGAATTGTGCTTAATTCCCATCCGCCGACCAGCCGGTTGAGCATCCCCCCGCGGTTAAGGAAGCGGTGGCCACGGCCAAACGGCAGGTCATAAACGGTGGCAAGGCTGAATATCTGCGGGATATCCTGCTCGGAGAGCGAATAATTCCGTCCTTGTTGATAGGGCGAAAACGCGCTTTCCTGCGTGGTGGTTTGGATGAAGTCTCCTGTGGTCATCGTTTTGGACCAGGTATAAGCGGCCGTCAGCCACAATCCATGCGCAAAACGGTGCTCAAACGACGCCTGCAAAGAGTTGTAGTTGGACCAGCCTTGATTTTCGTTGTCGCCCGTTAGGTTTCCGCAATATTGGGGGAATGGCCGCAGAGCCTGTGCGACGCTTGGCGCGCAAGCCTGCATCTGCGCAGCCCACCCGGCATACGGCTGAGATACGCCATCAAGGGACGCTTGATTGGGCTGGAACTGGTCGTACAACTGCGCCCCCATCGAAAGATCCGATAAGGGCAAGGCGTTGATCGGATCGATCTGCGAAAGCAGCCGCGCCCCGTGGCTGGCGACATAGCCCACGCTCACATGCGTGTTCGGCGTGAATTGGTGCTGAACGGTCAGGTTCCATTGCTGGGCGTAAGGCACCTGGTTCGCATTGAGCGGCCTGTAGTTTGGACCATTCTGGCCGTTCAGGGCGGATTCATTGATGAATGGAGGCGACGTAAAATTCTGGGGGACACCGTTCTGCAGCAGGAATGCCGGCTGCAGGCCGCCCAGGGCGCTACTGAATGAAACGGTTTCGTTAAAGCCGTCTGTAGCAATCCCTCCGTTCCACCCTGGATAGAAGTTCTGCATCATGAAGATTCCATAGCCCGTACGGATCACCGTCTTATCATTTAGGGCATAGGCAATGCCGATGCGCGGACCGAAAGCGTGAGTGTAAAGATTCTCGGGGTACGGCTTTCCGTAGCTGGCGGCACCCCATTTATTGCCAGCAAATACGAGCGAGCCCGGCAGGTTGCCCGCGCCGGGGTTATCCCGCGTGGGATCAAAGAAAGAAGTTTGATTTTTGGCTTCCTCGGAAGGCTGATACAAATCCCAGCGCAGCCCATAATCAAGGCTAAGCTTATGCGTTGCTTTCCAGGTGTCGCCGGCAAAGAAGCCAACCGATTTCGCCTGCGGCCGCCATGCGCTGAGCGTGTAGTATGTTACGCTGGCGCTGCCCACGTCGCCAAGGAGAAAGCTGGCATAGGAATTACCGCTGGGGATCCCTATGAGACCTGTGCTCAAGTCGCTGAAATTGAAGCTGCCGGTGCCGCCTTGCGTGCTTTGCGTGGGATAGGCCAAGTTGCGGTATTCCCCGCCGAATTGGATTGTATGTGTGCCGCGCACCCACGTCAGCATATCGTTCGCGATCCAAGTGGGCCGGGTGCTCAGCAGATCGGAGTTTCCTCCGTAGCTTGAAAAACCGTCGCCGAAATTAATGGATGGCTCGTGCGCATGGTTATATACGCCCGCAATTTGAGGTACATCAGTCACACAGCAATCCGAGGCGTTGTATTCCTCGGTCAATAGATCAAGGTAGCCAAGAGCAAAATGATTCAGCAGAGTAGGGCCGAAGGTGTGATCGTAGTTCAGCCGTAGGACTTCACTGTAATTGGGAATGCGAGTGTTGTTGGTGTCAATCTGTTTGGGCAGGGCGTTCTGGGTAAAAGGAAGCGTGCCCCGGTAATGCCACGTCACTTCCACATGATCCTTATCCCCAATGTATTGATCGCCCCGAACGTCCCATTGGTCTGTATGCGCGTTCAGGCTGTTTGCCAAAGCATTAGGCGATTCATAGTTCGCGGTAAAACCTGGGCGGTTGGGCAAAGGCACGTATTTCAACCAACCAGAGGCAAGGGACGTCATCAGCTCGGGGTCGCTTGAAGGGATAATGTTGTTCGTAAACTGCTGGCGTAAGTAGGGCAGGTTATTCGGTCCGGTGGGCAGGCCGGTATTGAAATTCGGATTGGGCGTGGTGGTATCCGGATTGTAGATCGGCTGCGGCCAGGCGCTGAAGTCGCCCGCCCGCTCGGCGGCAGTCGGCACTGTGAGGATGGGCTTCGTCGCCGCGCCTTCCGATCGATAGGCTTCAAAGTTGACAAAAATATAGCTTTTCTTGCGCCCCGACCAGAACAACGGGGCATGGATAGGCCCTCCGATGAAGCCGCCCAGGTCATTTTCGATATCTTTGGGGCGTTCGGCGACACCGAATTGCCGCGCGTTCATGTTGGTGTTCCGGTTGAATTCGTATCCGCCGCCGTGAAACTGGTCCGTGCCTTCCCGGGTGCTGGCCACAATCACGGCGGACGTTGTGGCTCCATATTGCGGGTCGTAGTTGGACGTCAGCAGGCTGATTTCACCTACTGCATCGGGAGAGATCGGGAAATCGGCTGCAATCGCCACCGTTCCGCTCTGGCTGAGAAGACCCTCCACCATGCTGACGCCATCGAGAACCGCCTCGTCGGAATCTTCCTGGCCGCCGTTGAATTGGGCATATGGAGCCGCGGCACCGGAGCCTCCGTTAACTCCCGGCATGATGGTGACAAAGTTTGCCGCCGACCGCTGAGCACCTGAGACTTCTAGCGGCAGCGACTGAATTTGCTGTGTAGTAACTCCGTGCTTCACCACAGCGTTTTGAAAGTTGAGCGGCGAGGCATTGGCGGAAACCTGAACGGTCTGAGAGGTAGCGCCCACCTTGAGCGACACAGGGACATTCGCGGTCTCGTTGAGGTGCAGAGTTATCCCTTGCTGGACAAAGGTTTCAAATCCGGCTTTCGTACACTGCAGTTGGTAGTTTCCGGCAGGCAGATTGGGAAATGAGAAGTCGCCCGCCTGCCCGCTCGTAGCTCTCCTGACGGTTCCAGACGTGCCCAGGGTCAGCGTTAAACTAGCTCCCGGAACAGCTGCGCCACTTTGATCTGTGACCGTCCCGGTGATGCCTGCATTCGAATTTTGCCCCCATAGCGAAACCGGCAACCACGTTACAGCCGCCACGGCCAAAATCCCTACTACCTTGGTTAGCCTGCTCATAAAATGACCTCCAACAGTCAAAATTAGGATCGTCGACAAGGGACGATGGGACCCCCGCTTTGGCAACAGGTTTGCCACGCGACTGCAGTTTATGCCGGTCAAGTAGGTTATTCATGCTAGAACCTCAAGAGTTCCAACAAGTCCTATCATCATGACTTTTTCAATAAGTGATGATTTTATGGTTCAGATTCATAGGTCTCTTCGCACACTATCAATATCGATTTAGATTGTCAAGCGCATATTTTCTGGTACAATCCCCATGAGGAAGGCACTAAGGCAATTTTTATTATGATGTAAGAACGTTATGATGTATGTTGGATTGTCGGCCAACCTGCATTTCAATCCCGGATTCGCCTGGAAAGAAGGTGGTTAGGGGCTGCACGTACCATCAAGGGAAATAACAATCATGGCAGTGAACCGGACCATTGACATCCCGCTTTACGCGCAAGTTCGCGAGGCGCTCCGTGAAGACCTTGCCCGCCTGGAGCCGGGTCAAGCGATTCCTCCCGAAATCGAACTCCAAACCCGTTTCGAGGTGAGCCGCATAACCGTGCGCAAGGCAATGGACGACTTGGTGACCGAAGGTTTATTGGTACGCCAACAAGGACGCGGCACATTCGTTCAGCGGCCCAAGCTGACGCACGAGTTAAACATGATTACCAGTTGGACCGAGCAACTGCTTGCCGCCGGATTCATATCCCGCACCGTCCATCTCGAGACGGAGGAAATTGTGCCGCCCAAGCGCATAGCGGTCTCTTTGGAACTGGCTTCAGAAGAGCCGGTTTTTGCGCTTCGGCGCGTCCGCATGGTCTCCGAAGAACCGCTGACGCTTATGCTGAATTATTTGCCCTCGCGTCTCGTGCCCGGACTCGGCGAAAAAATGGAGCGGCGCGAGTCTTTATATGAAGTTCTTGAAAAAGACTATGGCCTTGTCGCGGCGCGCGCTATCGATTTGGTTGAAACCCGGACGGCTACCGACGAAGAAGCCAAGCGGTTGCGGATAGAGCATTGGGCGCCCTTATTGTGTGTGACGCGGGTAAGTTACCTCGAAGATGGCCGTCCGCTTGAGGTGGGGTTGGCTATTTCCCGCGGAGACCGGTACCGGTACCGGGTGGAGCTTCGCGGGCGGGCAAGAATCGATCCGGCCGCTAAGCCAGCTTCTGACTAGGAGGTTGATCAGCAA
>DASZAA010000088.1:0-16844 GCA_035945615.1 Terriglobia bacterium | reverse complement strand
TTGTTGCCTTGGAAACGCGCC
The DNA here is from genome assembly GCA_035945615.1 of Terriglobia bacterium. Lineage (GTDB taxonomy): Bacteria > Acidobacteriota > Terriglobia > UBA7540 > UBA7540 > RH2-MAG17b. The sequence continues at coordinate 16,823 of DASZAA010000088.1, read as the reverse complement.
TGACAATCCAACTTTTGCAGGGCCCGGAAATCGTCATCTGCGCCGACGCCGACCAACTTGAGCAGCTTCTCATCAATCTCATTCGTAATGCCGTGGACGCTTCGCTAGAGACGGGCGGCCTCGTCAGTATTGGCTGGAATAAAAACGGCGCCAGCCTCAGTGTCTGGGTCAAAGACGAGGGGCCCGGCATCGCAAACCCTGCCAATCTGTTTGTTCCGTTTTTCACCACCAAGCCCGGCGGCGTCGGCATCGGTCTCGTGCTCAGCCGCCAGATTGCCGAAGCGCATGGCGGCGCGTTGACGCTTGAAAACCGCTCCGGAGCGCGCGGGGCGCAGGCAACGCTCATGCTGCCGCTCAATTTAGGATTGAATCATTGAATCAATCAACCCTCACCATATCTTGCATTGCTCCGAGGCAGGCCGCACCATTGCGTCTCCGGCCTTGCAGCTCCAGGCGTTGGCGAATGCCGGCATGTTTGAAAGCGGGCCATTCACCCGGAAGCGATTCAGCGGATGCGGGTCCGTTTGCGTAAGCAAGCGGGCAAACGCGGGCCGCGTGTTGGTGGCCCACACTTGCGCGTAGCCCAGGAAGAACCGCTGATCGGGAGTAAAGCCGTCGATTTTCGTGTCGGATTTCGCCTCGGCGGTCTTCTGAAACGCGGCATAGGCAATGGTGAGGCCGCCCAAGTCCGCGATGCTTTCTCCCTCCACCAGGTTGCCGTTTTCGTGCAGGTTTCCGTCCACGACAAAGTTATTGAACTGGTCCACAACGCACTGGGCGCGCGCCTTGAAGAGCTTCATATCTTCGGGGGTCCACCAATTTTTCAAGTTGCCTTGCGCGTCAAACTGGCGGCCTTCGTCGTCAAAGCCATGCGTCATCTCGTGCCCGATGACGGCGCCAATGGCCCCATAGTTGATTGCGTCATCCGCCTCCGCGCTAAAAAACGGCGGCTGAAGGATGCCCGCTGGGAACACGATCTCATTCATCAGCGGATTGTAATATGCGTTCACGGTAGGCGGCGTCATGCCCCACTCAGTGCGGTCCACCGGCTTGCCGATTTTATTCAGCTCGCGGTTAAATTCAAACACGTTGGCCGCGAGCGCATTGTCGACGTAAGGGCCGCGGCCGATATGAAGAGCCGAATAATCCCGCCACTTGGACGGATATCCGATTTTCTTCATGTAGACGTTGAGTTTGTCGATGGCGAACTTCCGCGTGCTCGGGCTCATCCAGCTCAGCGTGCTGAGGTCGCTGTGCAACGCGGTGATGAGATTGTTGACCATCGCCAGCATCCGGGCCTTCGACGAAGGCGGAAACGCCACCTTCACATACTGTTCGCCGAGCGCCATGCCAATCGATCCATCGGCTGAGCGAACACACCGTTTCCAGCGCGGCAGAATCTCCTGAGTCCCGGTCAGCGTTTTTCCGTTGAAATTAAAATTCTCGTTCACAAACGGATCGGAAAGAAAGGACGCCGTGGCGTCAACCAGGCGCCAGCGGAGATAGGTCTTCCATTCGGGTAGCGAAACCGATTTAAGCAAGGTACTGACTTCTTTGAAAAAGGCCGGCTCATCGACGTTCACGCTGCCCATGTTCGGGTGGCCGATTTGCTCAAAATAATCCTGCCAGGAGATTGCAGGCGCAAGCGTTTTAATCTGGGCTAAATCCATCTTGTTGTAGAGGGCCTTAGGATCGCGCAATTCGACCGGGGTTTTTGACGACTTGGCCAGCGCGGTTTCAATCTTCATCACCGTCCCGGCCTCAGAGGTGGCGGCATCCGGTTTGTCGCCCAGAAGCTCCATCATTTTGGTTACGTGGCTGACATACTCGTCGCGGATTTGCTTCGACTTCGCGTCCTGCTTGGTATAGTAGGTGCAATTTGGAAGGCCTAGCCCGCCCTGACCGGCCTCGCCGATCATCATGTTGCTGTTCTTGAAGTCCTGCTCGGAGCCAAAGCCAAAAACGGCGTCCACGCCCTGGGTTTGCAGCCGGGCGATCTCTTTTTGAAGACTTTGGAGGTTATGAATTTGATCAATCCGCTGAATCTCCGGTGCAAGCGGCTTTGCGCCTTCGGTGTTGATCTCCTGGGTGTTCATGCAACTTGCCCAGAAATCCCCTAGCTTCTGGGTGTTCGAGCCGGGCGCGGCGGATTTGTCGGCCGCGTCCTTTTCGAGAAGATTACGCAGAATTTCGCGGTTGTGCTCAGCCAGCACGCTGAACCGGGTCCACCAGGGATAAGCGGGCGGGATGGGGTTCTTTGCTTTCCAGCCACCGTCGGCGTACTGGAAAAAATTCGTGCACGGCTTCGCCTTGGTGTCCAGGTTTGAGGTGTCAAATCCGTTGCCCTGCGCCGGCGCCACGGACTTCTTTTCCTGGCACATCGCGGTTAAAACAATCAAAGCAACAAGCGGCAGTAATTTGAGCCATCCCAATTTTGTTCGCATGGATATCCTCTTCTCAACTGGTTCCGTATGGGTTCAGCCTTGTTGGAGTTTGGCTTGACGGAAAAGCATTTGAATAACGAATTAGAATTTGAATCAAAGGCTGCCAATTGTCAATTCCATTGTATGAACGGGACGCAGCCGCAAAAGGGCGCAACTTTTAGTTGAACCGGAAACCCATAAAGAACTTCTTCGCCTCGGGTGCACCGACAGCCTGATTCTGTAGCGGCGGCCCCTTAGCCCGATTTATTCACGAAGCTCGGTTTTACAATTAGGGGGCGCGGTTTTAACCGCGCCGTTACGCATGTTCAACTGAATTCCTACGTTTCGCGCTACGGGCGGCTCGCTCGAGTAAGCCGCCTGTAGCGCGAAACGAGAAAATGTACAGGTTCGCATGTTTGGCGGGGTGGTAAGGAGGTGCAGCTCGCTTTCAACCCTGTCGCCCCGCCCGCAGGCTTGTCGCAATGACTCAATGCGGCTGCGGTTATGACAATTAATGTCCATCATTAAAGAAGCTTAATTAAAAAGACCGTCTTTCGAAAACCAGCCATGAGTAATCATCTATTTATCAATCAGTTGAAATCACCCTCCTTTCGGCGCGCGTGGTCATCATTTTGCTCCAAGTAGATTGACTTTAATCGTTAACCGGGATAGCGGGAATATCATTTTATGTTGGCCCGATGCGAGATGGAGTTATGAAGAAGACGGCGGAAAGCGGATTCTCACTCATCGAGCTTTTGATCGTAGTCGCCATTATTCTTATTATTGCGGCCATTGCTATTCCTAATCTTTTGCAAAGCCGGATTGCAGCCAATCAGGCGGCAGCCGTAGCCGACCTGCGCGGCATTACTTCCTCAAACCTCACATATATGACGATGTACAACGAGGGTTACGCCACGACGCTCGCCGTGATGGCCCCGCCGAGTGGCGGCGGCGCGCTCACTTCCGCAGCGGCCGGGCTAATTGATAGCGACCTCGCCGCCGGCTTCCGCGACGGCTATAACTTTACTTATAGTCCCAGCGCGGCGGATGGCCGGGGCTATTACCAAAGTTTTACGCTCAATGCCAATCCCATGAAGGCAGGCGTGACAGGAAACGACTACTACTATTCGGATCCCACTTTTGTCATTCGCATGAACACCACTTCCACCGCGTCTGACTCCGATTCCCCTATCCAGTAGCAGTTACTCATGCCTGCAAATCTGTCCCGCTGATTAAAATTCTATACTCCTTTGTTTTCAATCATCACTAGGCTTCGTTCCGTGAATTTTGCGTGCCTTGCCATTCCCTCCAACTGTTTTCTAATCTTCTGGCCGCCCGCTTTGTAGTGGCGGTCGCAGGGCCGCCGCTACAAAGCATATCAGGTCACTTTGAGATTTTTGAGACAAATGGGATAAACGAGACAGTTCTTTACCCCTGGGGTGGTAGCGCCGCCATCTGACGTCAAATGCCGGCTTGACGGCGGCGCTACCCAGGGCGTTAGGAAGCGATAGGCTAGAAATATATCTTTCCGCTAAGCTGTATAACGCGAGGCGCGTTGGCAACAATGACGCGCCCAAATCGAGGATCGTTTATATCCGACACAACACCCCCTATATCGTTGCTAGGTTCGTAATTGCCCTGGGCAAACTGCGTGTGGTTAAAGGTGTTGTAAGTTTCGAAACGCAGCTCGATATATTTGGATTCGGTAAAGTGGATGTCCTTGTAGAGGCCTATATCGAAATTATTGATTCCAGGGCTGTAAATTGGATTGCGCGACGAGTTTCCAATGCCGGTTCCAGGGGCGGCCATGGAGAAGGCGGCAGGGTTAAACCAGTAATTCCCCTGCCCATTGATATTGTAATTGCGTGGATCGCCGATATTCAGCGGAACCCCCGCAACCCGGTTGGGCCGGTCCCAGCAGGGAACGTCGTCAACTTCTACGGCAGCCCAACAGGTGAGCGAGGGGTTGGCCGTGTCTGACACCAGGATCGGGGTACCTGACTGGAAAGTGGTGATGCCTGCCAGCCTCCAGCCATCGGTCAGCGGGCGCATTCGATGGATGAAGTGATAAATGGGGAGAGTGTAATCATAGCTGAACACAAATCGTTGCGGCGCATCGTTGTCTGACGGCGCATACATGGACGCGAAATCGAATGGGTTGATGCCCGGCGCCTGGAAGCCATCCTGGTTATCCGCCAACGAGTTCTGATCGAAATAACGCGACCACGTGTAGGAGGCGAGGAAATCGAGTCCGTGGCTAAAGCGTTTATTCAGCGAGACCTGCAGCGAATTATAGTTTGAATTAAAGGACGTATCCTGCTGGTTGATGGCCCCTAAGCCGGTTGTGACCGGGTTATACGCGAACGAGGCTGGATCACAAGTGCCCAAGTTTCCGGGGGTACAACCGAGCGCTGCAGCGCCCGGATTCAGTCCCGGCGCCTGCCCGGCAGGATTCAGTTCATAATTCCCTTCAAGGTGGTGCCCGACGTTACCGACGTAGGCGACGGTTAAAATCATCGCATTTGTTAGTTGCCGCTCGATAGTTAGGTTATAGTTCTCTGACATTGGCACGCCGAAGTTGGGGCTGAGCGAATTGATGGTCAATGGTTCCAAAGCAGAGAAGTTCACCTTGGAGCCGGGCGGAGGAGCAGTGTATGGGAACGGGTTGGGTGCCGAGCAAGGAACCGGAGATGCTGTCCCGCAATAGCCGCTAAAGGGATTGGCGAAGCTCGGCGCGCCACCAATGCCTCCTACCCCTAATGAGGTCACTGAAAATGGGGGCGTGGAAAGGTTCTGCAAGGCGACTTCTTCCTCAGTCCGGTTATAGTAAATGCCGGCGCCGGCGTGAATGCTCCAATTTTGCGAACTCCCTGGACTCCAGGCGAAGCCGATGCGGGGACCAAAGTCCTTATACGGAGTCTTTACTCCGCCTGCGCTATTGATTCCAGTATCGCCCGGCCATAGCACGCCTGTGGGCGCCGTCGGAAAAACCGTCGATTGCTGCCCAGGCCGGAAAGCATTCACGTCCCTTCCTGCATAGTAAAGATTCAGGTAAGGGGTTTCGATATCCCACCCGGTCCCATACGTTATTGTAAGGTTGGGCCGCAACTTAAATTCGTCCTGAACGTATGAGTAATACTCTCTCGATCGCGCGTTGATGATGGAGCCGTTCGTCTGCACGTACTGATCGGGAAGCCCCAACAAGAAGTCAGCCCCCGGAGTCCCCGTGGAAAATGCTCCTGCCCCCCCAAAGGTGTAAGATCCGCTCAGATAGGCGTAGAACGGGTTGTAAACTTCAAAGCGATCCATAGTAAAGCCTGCTTTGATCGAATGCCGCCCTACGATCTTCGAGAAATTATCGATAACCTGGTAGGTATTTTCGAGGCGCGGCTGAGGCCCGAACAAGCTGAAACCCAGGGTAAAATCCCCCACAACGTTTATTACGGGGATGGAAGCTGCGGTAGGGTTCTGTGGGTTGATCCCGGCAAACCCGTAACTCGTTGGGTTGATTGGGTTTTCCGGGTTCACGGCGTTGTAATTAAAGCGAAAATAACTAAACCTCGCTTCATTCAATGTGGAGCCGTTGAAGATGTGATTCCAAGCCAAAGCATATTGCTGCTCATGAAGCTGATTCACGGAACTAAAGCCGGGAACGGTGGCGCCGTCGAAAGGCAGGGTGTCCGTGGTCGGATTGCGCTCCCAATACATGTAGCCCCAGATCGAATCCTTGCTGCTGAACGTCTGATCGATCCGGGCAATGAATTGGTCGTCCAGTGCCGCTGAGGACGGATTAAAGCTATAGGCGTTTCCAGGCGCATTGGGAGAGGGCACAAACTGATTCATTAACTTGAGCGCCAGCGGATTCAAGTCAGCTGTGGGAATAGTCCCGCCCGAAAAAATGGTCGAATAGGGGGTACCAGCCGGATAGACAATCCCATCGTCTCCTGTCAAGGGGAACGCTGAGCTTCCGGTTGAGGTTGCAAGTGCAGGAAACGCGCCGCCTCGTTCGTCCTGTGTAAACACAGTGGGCACGCCGAAGACCTGGGGCGTGACGTTTCGATAGCCCTGGTAGGATAAGAAAAAGAACGTTTTATCCCTGCCATTATAGATGTGGGGCAGCAGAATCGGGCCGCCGACTGTGCCTCCAAACTCGTTCTGATGGTAAGGCGCTACGGTGGGTTGAAAGAAATTCCGGGCATCCAGGCTGATATCCCGGTAAAATTCAAATCCATCGCCGTGAAGCTGATTTGTGCCATTTTTGATTACTGCGTTCAGAATGGCCCCGGAGTTTCGCCCATATTCGGGGTTAATCGTGCTGGTGATCATGTGGAATTCCCCAATCGCATCGGGGCTCGGAACGATGCCAGCCGTGTTAAGCGAAATGTCAGCCGTATCAACGCCATTGATGTAGAAAGCGTTCTGCGTAGTCTGTGAGCCATTGGTTGAATAGTTCGTGCCCATCCGGCCCGTCCCGAAGCGGTCGGTTGCCCCCACCACGCCAGGCTGCAATTGCTGAAGCTGAATCCAGTTGCGGCCGGCCAATGGCAAATCAACGATGGTATTGCCGGTGACCGTAGCGCCCAGTTGCATACTGGTGGTGTCAACTTGCGCGGCATTAGCCTCCACTGTTACCTGCTGGGAGGCTGACCCCACTTGGAGCGTCGCGTTCACAACAAAAACCTGGTTGATGTTCAAGCGAATGCTGGTGTTGGTGAACACCTGAAATCCACTCTTCTCGACCGTGACGTTGTAAGTGGCAGGCGCAAGAAGGTTCAGTACCTCAAAACTGCCGTCCCCCCGGCTCATTACTTGATGCGATATCCCCGTGCTCGGGTCGGTCACTTTGACTGTTGCCCCCGGAATTACTCCGCCTGACTGGTCCTTGACCAAGCCGCGAATCGTTCCGTAGAGATTATCCGCGAGGCCCGGCTTTGCCGGCGCCAGCATCAACGCGCAAAGGGCCAACACCATCAATTGAAGCGAGTGCTTTTTCATATCCTCTCCTCAACACCAGGATTCGTCTCGAAGCAGCCGGAGACGGCGCCCACACACTATGCCCTTTAAAACTGATATTACGCAAAGGGCTAAGAAAGGGATTGAATCGGGAATTAAAGGGTGGGGCGGAATACAGGAAAGGGGCTTCGCGCCACAGGGTTACAACCGGCGCTTCGCCCGGCATACAGCAACATTCAGGTTCGTTAGCAGGAGTTTCCACATTCCCCGCCTTCGTTGCTTACAGTAGCGTAACCAACACGAACCCCCCCAAAACTAGTTTCGTTGTATCACTCAAGATAGCGCCCGTCAAGCTGAATTAAACTGTAGCGGTTGTCCCTGGTCCTAGTATTTACTACTTAACAATACGTAGAGGACTATGCTGAAGAGACAGGTGCCGCGGTCAATTGTATTGTGTTTTGACCGTGAGCTCTTACTTTAGATGACAAACCCGCAGCCGGGAAAGCACTGGCCATGGCTGCCATTCGCAAAAACTCGCGGGCGCTTTCGCAGGGTTTATAGCGGGATATTCCCATGCTTTTTAGGGGGCATGGTTTCGCCCTTGGTTTCGAGCATCCGAAGAGCGTTGATGAGCCTGGGCCGGGTTTGGCGGGGCCGGATGATGGCGTCGATGTAGCCACGTTCTGCGGCAACCTGGGGCTTGGCAAACCGCTCCCGGAATTCCGCTACTTTCTGCTGCCGCAGTTTTCCGGGATTCTTGGCAGCCAGCAATTCGCGCCGGTAGACGATGTTCACCGCGCCTTCGGCGCCCATCACGGCGATTTCCGCCGTCGGGTAGGCGTAATTCACGTCCGTCCGAATATGTTTTGAAGACATCACGCAATAAGCGCCCCCGTACGCTTTGCGTGTGATCACTGTGACTTTGGGCACGGTCGCTTCCGAAAAAGCGAAAAGCAGCTTGGCGCCGTGCCGGATGATGCCGCCGAGCTCCTGCCCGGTTCCGGGAAGAAAACCCGGCACATCGACAAACGTTGCCAGAGGAATGTTAAACGCGTCGCAGAAGCGCACGAACCGCGCACCTTTGACCGAGGCGTTGATATCGAGGCATCCGGCAAGCACCTCCGGTTGATTGGCCACGATGCCCACGCTTCCCCCGCCCATGCGCGCAAAGCCGACCACGAGATTCTTGGCAAAGCGTTCGTGTACTTCAAGAAAATTGCCATTATCCACCACGCGCCGGATGAGTTCTTTGATGTCATAAGGCTTGCCGGGATCGCGCGGCACGAGGTCATCGAGCTCGGGGTCTTCTCGGCCGTCCGGGTCCGCGGTTTCCATGCGAGGCGGCTCCTCGTGATTATTTTGCGGCAGAAATGAGAGCAGTTCACGCGCCAGCGCCAGGCAGTCTCGGTCGTCCGCCGCCAAAAAATGGGCTACGCCGCTGGTTTGGTTGTGCGTCAGGGGGCCACCCAATTCTTCCTTCGTCACGTCTTCGTGCATGACGGTTTTGATGACGTCAGGGCCGGTCACAAACATGTAGCTGGTGTTTTCCACCATGAGAGTGAAATCCGTAATGGCGGGAGAATACACCGCGCCGCCCGCGCATGGGCCAAGGATGGCAGAAATCTGTGGAATAACTCCCGAAGCCAGCGTGTTGCGCAGAAAAATCTCCGCATACCCGGCGAGCGAAGACACGCCCTCCTGAATCCGCGCCCCCCCCGAGTCGTTGAGGCCCACCACGGGCGCACCCACCTTGAGCGCAAGGTCCATCACTTTGCATATTTTGGCTGCGTTGGTTTCGGAGAGCGAGCCGCCAAACACAGTGAAGTCCTGGGCAAAAGCGTAGGTGAGGCGCCCGTTGATGCGGCCAGAACCGCAGATGACGCCGTCGCCCGCAATCCGGCGTTCTCCCAGGCCGAAATCCTGGCAGCGGTGCAATACAAGCTGATCGATTTCCTCGAAGGTGCCCTCGTCGAAGAGCGTCTCAATGCGGGCGCGCGCAGCAAGCTGGCCTTCCGTCTTTGGCCGCGCCGCGCCGCCGCCCGCAGGTTTGCCGCTGACATCAGGCTTAGCCGGGCCAACCGGTTTCTTAGTAGGTTTCATGGAACACAAAAGATGAGGCAAGTCACGGACGTTGTATTCAGTTGAACGGGTGTAACGGCGCGGTTAAAACCGCGTCCCCCTATCGCCAAGCCGCTTCATGAATAATCCAGGCTAGGTTTGCGCAGCCTCGAGGTCGCTCGCCCGCGCGAACCCGCTCCATTCCTCGCAGGCAATGATGGAGTTCATGGGCTTTTGCGGGTCGTACTTCACGCTGGACGATAACCCGGCGACGCCTGCGGCCGGCAATTCAGCAAAGCCCATAATCTCCTGAGCCGCTTCATAGGTTACGCCGGCGACTTCGTAGCGGTAGAGCACCACGCGAGATTGTTTCCCGGCTGCGCCTCGCTCAACATAGTCGACAATTTCACCGGAGGTAATTCGCCCCACGCGATTGACTTCTAGTCGCCGCTGCCGTTCAATTTCATCCGGGCTTTTGGCTCGGCGCCGGGCAATCCACCGCGCGAGCATCACGCCCAGCACGGCGCAAAAGACGGCTAGGGCAGCCGATCCGGTGATCACGAGCATTGTCAGTCGCGTGGAAGATGTCACCTGCTCCCTCCAAGCCGGTTTGAAGCAGTTGGATTATAGCACTGCGGCTGCGTCAAACGCCTTGCGGCCAGAACTGTTCCTTCAGCCAAGCCAAGCTAATCGTCTGGTACGGATCAATAATGCAGCCTCCGGGCGGCGCGGGCAGGCGCTCGCGGCCTTTCATCAGCGCCACGTTATAAATCTCCGCGAAGGCATATTTGCGCCCTGCGACGCCTTGTCCGCCCACCACTTCCGAGCCGCGCCGCACATTATCCATTAAGCGGGCAGGATGGAGGAGATGAAAAGGATTGCGCCGCATTTCGCCGCCGTGCTCCGCAATCGCCACCAATTGCGCCGCCACCAACTCCGGCGCGAGACCCACCATCAGATTCGGCTTTTCGATCTGATGCCAGGTTTCGGTTTCAATAAACAGCACCGGGGCGCGGTGGCTTCGTTCCAGATGTTCTCCAAGAGCATCGAGCACCAGTTGGTGTGTGCCCACGTGAGTGGTATTGAAATCATCGGCGTGGGGGGCCATGACGGCGTCGGGCCGTTCCGCGTCGAAGATTTCACGCAGCGCGTCGACCTTGACGCGCCACTCCGCGGGATGCTCCCGGCGGCTTTCTTTGGCCACCTCATCAAAACCCCCGGGCGGGTGCGCCAGAACGAATTTAAAAGCGAGCGCGTGGCAGGCAGACTGGACCTCGCGCAGACGACGCGCTTGCTGACTTTTGTCCCTTCCGAGAGTGACCGCGATGCTGGTGACGCTGGCGCCGGATTCGCGGAGCAGGCGCAGCGCGAGCGATCCGCTGATCGATTCGTCGTCCGGGTGCGGAGCGCAAAAGACGATTTTCGCCGGCGCCGGGGATGCCATCCCAGGACCCTCGCTAGGCGGCGTGAGAAGCTCCGGCGCAGGTCCAAGCGGGATAGCGCGGCCTGCTTCCACCGCTTTGATGATTTGAGAGAGAAAGTTCAGCCAACTCTCGTAACGCTCATTCCAAGCTTTTTTTGTAGAATTGTCAGACACGGGGTTCTCCGAGCTTAAGTTTTTTTGGCGCGGCAACCTCTGGCCACCACGTTTTTAAATAGCAAAGGCCGGCGGCCAGAGGCCGCTGCCACAGCCGCATTAAGTTTCATCACCCAAGGTTTATCACGCTTTCCGTGGTCTCCTGCGCGGCAGATCATCAAGCGGTTTTCCACCGCTGGCGAGACTCAAGAGCAAATGCGCAATGCGTTCAGAATCATGCCGGGCAACGTGATCCGCAGCAAGCAGGCTCGCTGCAATGGGCCGCACGCCGAGCGCCTCAATCCGGTCGAGATCATTCACCACCGGACCGGCGCGTTGCGAGGCGTAGCGCCTTTCCATGGTAGATGAAAACCGCGTGGTGGAAAGAATCATCCCATCAAAGATTTTACCTCCGGCGTGCTTGTGGAGCGCGATTAAATGATCCGCGGCGGAGTAGCGGTGGGTCTCGCCAGGTTGCGTCATCAGGTTTCCGATGTAAAGCTTGAGGGCCTGGGAGCGCGAAATTGCGTCTGAGATGCCTTCAACGAGAAGGTTAGGGATGAGTGAAGTATAAAGCGATCCTGGCCCCACCGTGATCAAGTCCGCCGCCTTGAGAGCAGCCAGCGCCTCAGGCAGCGGCTTACAGCGGCGCGGAACGATCGAAAGTGTGGCGATGGGCACGCTGGTCTTGGTAATCCTCGATTCGCCATAGATGGTGCGGCCGTCGCGGAGTTTTGCTTTAAGGTGAATGTCGGCGAGGGTTGAGGGAAAAATTTCGCCTTCGATGGCCAGGATTTCGCTCGAAAGGCGCACAGCCTTTGAAAAGTCGCCTGTGAGATGGGTGAGCGCTGTCAGAAAAAGGTTGCCGAAGTTGTGGCCGCGCAGCCCCAAGCCCGACTTGAAGCGGTAATTAAAAAGCTTGGCGAAGAGTGTTTCGTCTTCCGCGAGCGCCACCAGGCAGTTGCGAATGTCTCCGGGTGGCAACATGCGGAAATCCCGCCGCAGACGTCCCGAACTTCCACCCTCATCCGTGACCGTGACAATCGCGGCGAGCGAGCGGATCGCAGCCAGCCTTCGGGAAGCTGTAGCTCCGGCCACGTGGCGTTTCAGCCCGCGCAAGAGAGTGGCGAGACCCGTGCCTCCGCCAATAGCCACAACGTTCATTTTCTGCTGAAACCTTAGAGGAGTTAGGAAGGGCCCAATGTGCGGTTCAGGCTCTTGCCGCTGCGGACCGCTTCGCATTGCTTACAAGCTCGGTAAATCGCGGGTCGCTCGCCACCGGCTCGAAATCCTCTTCGTGACGGGCCTGAATCCGGGTCTGTGGATCGAGATGGATAGACGCCTTGAGGTGCGCAATCGCCGGATCCGGGTCGCCGCGCCGCGCATAACCGGCGGCCAACGCATAATGAATCTCGCTTCGCCGCGGGTCCAGCTTCTGAGCTTTGCTGAGATGTTCAATTGCCCGGTCAATTTTGTTTGAGTTCAAATCAGAGATGCCGGCCACGTAGAAATCTTCCGCGGATTTCAAAACCTTGCCCGAGACCTGCAGCTTCTGGTTGCAGAACCGCATATAGACACGAGCGCGATCCGCCACTTCCGGTGGTCCTTCGCTTGCCACTTTTTCCAGAATTTCGAGCGCCTTGTGGTAATCCTGTTTCTGGATCAGCCGAACTGCGGCTTCGTAGTTTTTCAATGAAGCTGTATATCTTGCGTCCGCCTTTTCACTCGCCATCCCATTTGCCTCAGGATGCGAACTTGCCGGAGCGGCGTTCGCAAAGCGCGCGACCTGCGAGCGCTTTCCTGCTCGACGCCGCAAAGACCCCATGGCCGCGCGGCCGCTTTTGCGCCCGCGCCGATTCATTTTCAAAAGAACACCTCTCATCCCTGACCGTCATGACTAGGTGACGTATCTAATCTGGTATTTATCGGTCAGTAGCAAATATCTCATTTTGCTCTAATATAACACAAATTGAGTCAGTTAAATCGTCCGTTTGCGCTTCTCTGTGACATCATCTTTTGGGCGAGAACCTGTTTTTTTAGAGTAATGTCATCTGGCTAAATGGCAGCTTCCTCCAACAATACCTTGACAATCTGGCGGCTGGCCGGTTACTTGTAGAAATGATTCTCCATGCTGGGAGGTCGTCTAACGGTAGGACTGCAGACTCTGGATCTGCGTATCGGGGTTCGAATCCCTGCCTCCCAGCCATTCATTCCCAAGAACTTGCAGCATTTCCTCATCGGCAGCCGAAAGTTCAGGTTGCGCGGGGGGTGCGGATTCTTGCGGACTTATCCCGTCATCGAGGCGGTCTACCCACTCAATATTGCCACACGGCACCAGGTGGCCGTAAGTATCTACAGTGACCTGAATGGAGCTGTGCCCCATCTGTTCCTTTACATAGGCGAGGCTTGGCACCCTGCTGGATAAGAAGACTTCCGAATGTGTGGCGAAGGTCATGAAATCGTATCTTTCGTAGCCCGGCGCACTGGACCAGAGACACAAAGGTTCTTTTTATGAAATTGTTCATATTGAGCACTGTTCCAGATTGCGAGGGAAACACGAGACTCTCCGCAATGCTTTGTTCGCCGCGGGCGAATGCAGAAACGAGGCACTGGTCTCTGAGATCGAGAAGGGCAGTACGGAGATCCCTTTCGCTTTGTACGCCACCCTGATCAGGTCGGGTGGGAGATGAAAGCCGTCGCAGACCAAACTGGCGCTTAGTTTAGCTTCCGCGAGTGCAACATCACCGTTTCCGACAGTGGGTCGATTCCATCGCTTTTCTCTTCCCCTGCGCGCTCATAACGGAAATCGAGGCTCAGTACGCCTTCCAAACCGTAAATCGCTTGACGTAGAGCGGATCCTTCGAGGAGGTACGCGAGTCGATATGAGCGCCGCCACCCCAAGTGCCCAACTCCTGCTGCATCCATCCCGCGTAGCAGTATGCGCCGCTACCCCATGATGGGTCATTAATCGGCACAGGATGGTTCACGATCGGCTTCCCATCGATGTACGCCTCTAACGAGCCTTGCTTGCCGTAGTGGTCATTGCGCCAAGCCAGCCCGTAGGTATGAAAGCCAGCCGACAGGTCGGGACTTCCCGGCGCGCTATAGCCTACCTGAATGACCGTTTTCAGTCCCACCGGTTGGTCGTGAACGATGTAGAAAGCTTTTGAACTGTTATCCACACTTAGGATCTTCTCGGCAACATCCACCTCGGATGAATTGCCGCACCGATTTCGGCTGAGTGTCGTGCACCAAAGGTCAACGTGCCAGCCATTACCCTCACCCTCTCGGTCTGTCGGCATCTTGGCTTGCCACTCAACAAAAGAGCCTGGATGGATGGTTATCTTTCCGTAGCTCTGAATGTCGGCCATCTTGTTGTCATAGTACTTGAGGTCGCCCGGCGCGGCGTGTGTCGGTTGAACGGCCAGTCCCAAGCCGCGGTCGATAGTTTCAAACGGCGGATTCGGGTACGTGCCGAAGTAACTCTTACAGTCCTCGCCAGTGTAACCGCAGCTTGTGGCGAGTATGCCGCAAAAGCCTGACGGCATGCCGCCGCCCGTGCCGCCGTTCCAGAGCGCCTGGTTGATTGAATCGTCCTGGGCGAAATCATCGTTGGCCTGAACGTGCCAGCTTTGACCAGGCGGTGGCGCTACGCCAAGCGGGATTGGTTCGCCCCCACCCTCCCCCACGCTGTGAATATAAGTGCCATTCCGGCGCGCCCGGTCGGTGAGATTATGGGCCGAAGGGGACGTAGTGCCTTGCGGCGAGCCAGCTCGATCCCAACTCCTGGCCACGAAGAAACATAGGCAAGCGAACAAGATAAGAATTGTCGCACGGGCCAATCTGTTATTCGGCTTGGTGGCCGGCTCTATACCATTGTCCGGTAAGCTGCGGTCAGGATTGCGTGTCATTTTATTCTTCTGAAAGTTCATTCTTTTGTGGTGCAACCATCTCCGCTGCATCTGTGCACGCTTCGAAGCGAGTCTGCCATAGCGTCAAAGGCTAGCTTCGTTCAAGTCCTAGTCTAATTCCTAATCAACGCCTTCAGCCATTCCGTGAATAGAGAAGAAAGAGCATCGCCAATATTCGCTTCGTCCCACCCGATCCGGCACCTCGTCAACCTGCGTTATGTTGTTCCACTTTAACTCAGCGCGGTCACCAATGTGAAAGGAATTATCTTGACGCGGTCATATTCGGATGCTATAAGCGCGCTGTTCCCGGACAAGGCAGATTGATTCCACGTGCTTAAGTCTCCGTTTCGTGATCTCGAGCCGGGGAATACTTCGCTCACTTCGGCGAAGGACGAATCCGTCGCTCGTTCATTCCAGTGAGACAATCACCCATTAGCCGGGTGTAAAGTTGCTTCGCGCCTCAAGCACGTTACATATCTGTCTTCAGGATTGACCAGCCCCGTGATGTTCCGCACTTCGCCTCCAAGCTAGCCGTCGAGAACGCCATACGGAAGTTCGGCGTGCCCTACGCGATCTTGCGGCCGGGGTACTTCATCCAGAACGACGATAACTTAAAGATTGCGATTTCCGGGCTAGGAATCTGAAACCAAGTATCGTCGGGCCGGAAGGACTCAAACCGCAGGCGGAGCGCCACTCTCGAGGGCCGAGCTGAAGGTCGAAATGCCTTTATTTCGTTGATACAGTCGAGGGGAGAATGACCGGCGCCATCTCGCATCCACCGCCAGATGCTCACCCGCCTGCTCGCAGTTGCGGATAGCCTTAGCTGCCGGCTCACATTCAGGAACGATTATTTTCTGCAATTATCAGAGTCGGCCCAAGGCCTTGCTGTATTAATCTTGAAGCTTAGAAGTATCGAAGGCAGCCAGACGAAAAACTAAAGAGGCTACTATGCGAACCTCCACCGTCTTAAGAATCCAGCCGGCAACCTACAACCGCTTTTTATTGTTAGTGGCCGGTCTGGGCGGACTGCTTTATGGCATCGATGTGGGCATTATCGCTGGCGCTCTGCCTTATTTGGAAGCCACGTCGGGGCTGACCGCGGGACAGATTTCGATCGTTGTCGCGGCCGTGCTGTTAGGCACGGTAATTTCCACCCTGTTTGCTGGCCTGCTGGCCGACCGCATGGGGCGGAAACGCCTGATGATACTTAGCGGGCTGCTGTTCGCCGCCAGTATTCCTATTATCGCGCTTTCGCATGGCTACGAAGTGCTGATTTTAGGCCGGTTGTGCCAAGGCATCAGCGCCGGGTTGATTGGGGTGGTGGTGCCGCTTTATCTGGCCGAATGTTTGGTCCCGCAGGACCGTGGGCGGGGCACCGCCATGTTCCAATGGCTGCTGACCGTCGGCGTCGTAGCAGCCGCCTTAGTAGGCATGTATTTCAGTTTGCGGGTGGAAGAAGTCGCCAAGCTAGGCAATCCGCGGCTATTGCTCGCCTATAAGGACCACGCTTGGCGCAGCATTTTCTGGGTTTCACTTCCGCCCGGACTGTTCTTCGTGCTGGGCAGCTTTGGTGTGGCCGAATCGCCACGCTGGCTTTACCGGCGTGGGCAAACGCAACTTGCGATGGAGGCGCTTTTACGGTCGCGTACACCCGAACAGGCACGCTTGGAACTGGAGGAGATGGAGCATAATCGGACGGCAGAAAAAATCAAAACCGCGGGAAGACGTGCCGCCGAGAGTTTACTGCAGCGTAAATACGTCTTTTCATTCCTGCTGGCCTGCTTGATTCTGGCCCTAAATCAAACAACGGGCATTAATTCGATTATCGGCTACAACATTTCCGTCCTGGTTCAAAGCGGCCTGTCAGATGTGCAGGCGCACTGGGGCTACATCATTTTTACC